>JAJZQZ010000086.1 GCA_021802965.1 Actinomycetes bacterium | reverse complement strand
ACTCCGCCAAGGCCCGGCCGAGCTCGGTCTTGCCCACCCCGGTGGGGCCCAGGAAGATGAAGCTGCCGATGGGCCGGTTCGGGTCGGAGAGGCCGGCCCGGGCCCGGCGCAGGGCGTTCGACACCACCTCGATGGCGTCGTCCTGGCCGACCACGCGCAGGTGGAGGCGCTCCTCCATGTGGATGAGCTTCTCGACCTCGCCCTCCAGCAGGCGGCTCACGGGGATGCCGGTCCACTTGGCGATGACCTCGGCGATGTCCTCGTCGTCGACCTCCTCCTTCAGCATCTTCTGCTCGCGCTGGAGGTCCTCGAGGCGCTGGTTCTGGGTGGCCAACTCGCGCTCCAGACCGGGGATGACCCCGTAGCGCAACTCGGCGGCGCGGGCCAGGTCGGTATCGCGCTCGGCCCGGTCGGCGTCGGCCTTGGCCTGCTCGATCTGCTCCTTGAGCGCGCGGAACTGGCCGATGGCTTCCTTCTCGGCCTCCCAGTGGGCCTTCATGCCGGCGGACTGCTCGCGCAGCTCGGCGAGCTCGGCCTCGATGGCGTCGCGCCGCTCCACCGACGAGGGGTCGGTCTCCTTCTTCAGGGCCTGGCGTTCGATCTCCAGCTGCTGGATGCGCCGCTCGACCACGTCGATCTCCACCGGCATGGAGTCGATCTCGATCCGCAGGCGGCTGGCGGCTTCGTCCACCAGGTCGATGGCCTTGTCGGGGAGGAAGCGGTCGGCGATGTAGCGGTGGGAGAGCAGGGCGGCGGCCACTAGGGCCGCGTCCTGGATGCGCACCCCGTGGTGCACCTCGTAGCGCTCCTTGAGGCCGCGGAGGATGGCGATGGTGTCCTCTACCGTGGGCTCGCCCACGTACACCGGCTGGAAGCGGCGCTCGAGGGCGGCATCCTTCTCCACGTGCTTGCGGTACTCGTCGAGGGTGGTGGCGCCAACCACGCGCAGCTCGCCTCGAGCCAGCATCGGCTTCAGCATGTTCGAGGCGTCGATCGACCCCTCGGCCGCGCCCGCGCCTACGATGGTGTGCATCTCGTCGATGAAGGTGATGATCTGGCCTTCGGAGGCGATGATCTCCTTGAGGACCGCCTTCAGGCGCTCCTCGAACTCGCCGCGGAACTTCGAGCCGGCCACCAGCGCGCCGATGTCCAGGGCCATGACCTTCTTGTCCTTGAGGCCTTCGGGCACGTCGCCCGAGACGATGCGCTGGGCGAGGCCCTCCACGATGGCGGTCTTGCCCACGCCGGGCTCCCCGATCAGCACTGGGTTGTTCTTCGTGCGGCGCGAGAGCACCTGGATCACCCGTCGGATCTCGTCGTCGCGCCCGATCACGGGGTCGAGCTTGCCTCGAGCGGCCAGCTCGGTGAGGTCGCGGCCGAACTTCTTAAGGGCCTGGTACTTATCCTCGGCCTCGGCCGAGTCGGCCTGCTGCGAGCCGCGCAGACCCTTGAGCACGGTCAGCATGGCGTCGCGCGTCGCCCCGTGGCGCTTCAGCAGGTCGGCCACCCAGCCGCCGTCGGTGGAGAGGGCCAGCAGCAGGTGCTCGGTGGTGACGTAGGTGTCGCCCATCTTCTCCGACTCGCGCTGCGCTCCCTCGAGCACGCGCCGCATCTCGTTGCTCGCGCCCATGGAGGTGGAGCCCGTCACCGTGGAGAGGCGGTTCAGCCGCCCGTCGAGTTCAGCCCGCACCGACATCGGGTTCGCGCCAATCTTCTCCAGGATGGGGATGGTGAGGCCGGCGTCCTGTTCCAGCAGCGCGGCCAACACGTGCTCGGCCTCGAGCTGGGCGTGCCCGCGGCTCTGGGCCTGCTGCTGTGCGCCGGCGAGGGCTTCCTGGGCCTTGAGTGTGAACTTGTCGAGCTGCATGTCTCCGGTGCTCCTTCAGGTTCCGATCCCTCCGCCTCGGGTATCTGGATAGCCTATGGCCCCGGGCGGCTGTTTCCTGCGTGCGCATAAAATCTTATACTACCTCACTCATATCAGCAAGGGGCCGGGGCTTCTCTAAACATGTCCGTGCATTCTCCGAACCTCGGTGGGTGTAGTACGCTGGAGCGCATGCCTGTCCATGCGAAGAAGCCGCTTATCCTCGTCGCCTGTCTCGTGCTCGGCCTGGCGGCGTGGACATTTGCGCCTGCGGTCCAGACTCCGGTGGCGGGGGCCGCTGTGGGCCGCACCGCTCTGGCGGGGTTGGGCGAGGGCGGCGTGGCGTTTGTCACGGCATCGAGCCACGATGACCTGCCTGGCACCGTGATCCTCGGCCGCCCGACCGACGTCTCCGCGACCCTCAGCCTTCTCACCTCGACCACCGTCCAGGTGTCTGCCGAGTACGGTCTGGAGGAAGGCAGCTACCCCGCCCAGACGTCCACGGTCACGGTAGGTGGCACGAAGCCCACCGACATCGATCTCACCGGCTTGACCAAGAACACCGAGTATCACTACCGGCTCCGGTTCCGGCAGGCCGGCGATTCGATCGACCGGGTGACCAAGGGCCACACATTCCACACCCAGCGGCCGGTGGGCGACGCGTTCAGCTTCGCCGTCGAGTCCGACTCCCACATGGGCGACGAGGACCGCATCGACCCGGACTTGATGCGGCAGTCGCTCCGGGAAGTCCGCGACGCCGACCCGGACTTCCTCATCGACCTGGGTGACACCTTCGTCACCGACACAGGCACCGGCACCGAGGCGCGCGTGGAACAGCGGTACCGGCGGGTGCGCTCGTACTTCGGCATCGCGGGGGTGACCGTCCCGCTGTTCCTCACTCCCGGCAACCACGACGCCGAGCTCGGGTGGCTGCGCGACGGCACCGACGACAACCTGGCCGTCTGGGCCGCGCGCGCCCGCAACCTCTACTACCCGGCGCCGCTTTCTGACGGTTTCTATTCCGTGGACTCGTTGCCCGACCC
Organism: Actinomycetes bacterium; assembly: GCA_021802965.1. GTDB lineage: Bacteria > Actinomycetota > Thermoleophilia > RBG-16-64-13 > RBG-16-64-13 > JAJZQZ01. The sequence continues at coordinate 10,083 of JAJZQZ010000086.1, read as the reverse complement.
CTTCGCCGGCCTCCGCTCCGGCTATTACGCCTGGGAGTGGGGCGACGCCCTGTTCGTCGTCATCGACCCGTGGTGGCAGACTCTGAGCAACCCGGAGGACTCGGGCGACTGGTGGGACAGCACGCTCGGTGACCGGCAGTACGAGTGGCTGTCGCGGGTCCTGCGAGCCAGCTCCGCTCGATACAAGTTCGTCTTGAGCCATCACATACTCGGCAGGTCCAGGGGCGGGATCGAGCTGGTGGGCTCATACGAGTGGGGCGGCAAAGGCAAGGGCGACGTCTGGCAGTTCCACGAAGAGCGACCGGGATGGGAGCTGCCTATCCACCAGCTGTTCGTCGAGACGGGGGTGACCATCTTCTTCCAGGGACACGATCATCTCTATGCGCGTCAGGAGAAGGACGGGGTGATCTATCAGACGGTGCCTCAGCCGGGAGCAATCCTCACCGACGCCGACAGGGAGCGGCGCGAGTCGGCCTACAAGTCGGGTAAGATCCTGCCCGGCCCCGGATTCCTCGAAGTGCGGGTGTCGGACGACGGGGTGAAGGTCGACTACGTACGTTCGTGGCTCGACGGCAAAGACGGGGCCGGCTTCGAGAACAACTCCGTTGTCTACACGTACACCGTCAGGGGGACCACCGATGACACGACGCCGACAGAACCGCCCTCCCCGGCCTTCACGGACATGCGCGGCCCCCATCCCTACCGGATGGCCATCGAGGCCTTGGCGGGGCTGGGAGTAGTGGGCGGTTTCAGCGACGGCACCTTCCGACCGGATGACCCGGTCGTTCGTCAGCAGTTCGCCAAGATGGCCGTCCTCACGGCGCGCTATCCGGTGAGCGAGCAGGATGTGTGTTCCTTCCCCGACGTGAAACCGGGTGGCAGCGCCGACTTCTATCCTGACAACTACGTCGCCGTCGCAGCCGCGCACGGCGTCACCCTCGGATATCCGGACGGTACCTTCCGCCCGTACTCGGAGATAACGCTGGCGCAGGCTCTGGCGATGGCTGAGCGTGTCGCGTCCGATCTCACACCCGGCGGACCCCCGGCGGATATCCGGGTTCGCTTGCTGCAAGGCGTCGAGGGTGACCCCGATGAGCGGCTCTTCTCCGCGGCGAGCCGTGGGGTAAGTGCCCAGGTGCTCTGGAACCTCCGATCGCTCGTGTCCACACAGTGACCGGCGCGGTCGTCGGTCTGTCGTCCGCCGAGGTTCGCGAGCGCGTCGCCTCCGGGCGGGTGAACTCCGTTCCCAGCCGCACGAGTCGCCCCATCCGCAGCATCATCCGGGCGAACGTCCTCACGTGGTTCAACCTGATCCTCGGTGTGCTCTTCGTCCTGATGATCTGGTTCGGCTCCTGGCGCGACGCGCTTTTCGGCATCGTCCTGGTGCTCAACGCCGCCATCGGGATCTTTCAGGAGGTACGCGCCAAGCTGACACTGGACCGCCTCTCGCTTCTAAGCGCGCCCAAGGCCTTGGCCCTCCGCGACGGTCGGCAGCTCGAGATAGGCATCACGGAGGTGGTCCTGGACGACGTACTCCGCCTCCGGACCGGCGACCAAGTGGTGGCCGATGGCGAGGTGCTGGAGTCCGACGGGCTCGAGGTCGACGAGTCGCTCTTGACCGGGGAGTCGGTGCCCGTGGACAAGTCGCCGGGCGGGCGGGTGCTTTCCGGTAGTTTCATCACCGCGGGAGAAGGGCTGTGTCGGGTCACCGCGGTCGGCGACGACGCCTTCGCCCAGAAGATAGCCGCGGAGGGGCGCCGCTTCTCGCGCATGCACTCGGATCTCCAGGGCGGCATCAACGAGATACTCAAGGTGATCGCCGTGGCCATCGTGCCTGTGGGCCTGTTGCTCGTGTGGAGCTTTTCGCGCTCCGACGCCAGTCTGGCCGAAGGCGTGACGAACACCGTGGCCGCCCTGGTCGCCATGGTGCCGCAGGGCCTCGTGCTCCTGACCAGTGTCGCCTTCGCCGTTTCCGCCCTCGTCCTGGCCCGTCGCAACGTGCTGGTGCAGGAGCTCCCGGCTGTGGAAGGGCTGGCGCGGGTGGACGTGCTCTGCGTCGACAAGACGGGCACGATAACCGAGCCGCAGCCGGCCTATCAGAACTTTGAACCGCTGTCGCCGGCGGCTGCCCAAGACCCCCTCGAGGCTCTGGGGGCGCTGGCGGCGGCGAGCGGCGCCCGCAACCCGACCGCCGAAGCTATCGGAGCGGCGCTACCGGCACCCCCGGCATGGACGTTGGATGGCAGCGTGGCCTTCTCGTCCGCCCGCAAATGGAGCGCCGCCCGATTCACCGGGCGTGGCTCCTGGTTCCTGGGCGCGCCGGAGCTTCTCCTCGACGCGGCAGACGGGCCTCGGGACGACGTGCGGGCGCGCGTGGCTGAGATCGCGGGGAGTGGTCGGCGCGTCCTCTTGTTGGCTCACACGGACGGCCCGCTGACGGGAGAGGTCCTGCCGTCCTCCATCGAGCCCGTGGGGCTGGTGGTCCTTGGCGAACGGGTGCGTCCGGACGCGCCGGAGACGCTGCGGTACTTCGCCGAGCAACAGGTGACGGTCAAGGTCATATCGGGGGACAACCCGGTGACGGTGGGCGCAGTGGCCGCGGCGGCGGGAGTACCCGCCGCCGCGGCCGCCGTCGACGCCCGCACGCTGCCCACGGGCGCGGCCCTCGAGGCAGCGATGGAGCGATCGGTCGCCTTTGGCCGCGTGACCCCGGACCAGAAGCGCGACATGGTAGTGGCGCTCCAAGGGGCCGGGCACACGGTGGCCATGACGGGAGACGGCGTCAACGACGTGCTCGCCCTCAAGCAGGCCGACCTCGGGATCGCCATGGGCTCGGGCACCGCGGCGACCAAGGCGGTCGCTCAGCTCATCCTTCTCGACGGCCGCTTCGCCACCCTGCCCGGCGTGGTCGCCGAGGGGAGACGCGTCACGGCCAACATCGAGCGGGTGGCTCATCTGTTCGTGACCAAGACGATCTGGGCCACGGTGCTTGCGGTGGTGGTGGCCTTGGCCGGAGTCTCGTATCCGTTGCTCCCCCGGCAGCTGACGCTGATCGACGCGGCCACTATCGGCATCCCCGCCTTCTTCCTCGCCCTGGCCCCGAACAAACGGCGCTATCTGCCAGGCTTCGTGCGCCGAGTCGTGCGCTTCACGGCGCCTGCGGGTATCGTCGTGGTCGCCGCCGTTCTTGCGCTGTATGGAGGGGCGAGCTCGCTGGGCGCGTCGCTCGAAGAGGTGCGCACTCTGACCACCATCGTGCTCTCGGTGGCTGGCCTACGGGTGATCGCCGTGCTCGAGCGCCCTGTGCGAGGCTGGCGCCTCTGGCTGCTCGTCCTGATGGCACTCTTCGTCGCGGCCGCGCTGGCGGTGCCTCTGGCGCGTGACTTCTTCGAGTTGGTGCTACCCGACTGGCCGGCGCTTGCGCTGACGGCCGGCGTTTCGGCGGTCGTGTGGGTCCTTCTGGGACTGGTGGGCCGGCTTGTTGCGAGAGGTTCGGCCGCACCTGGGCGCTAGTTCCTAACCGGTGGGCGGCACCGCCGTGGTCGGCGTCCTCGTGGTCGGCGTCCCGCTCGTGGGCCTGGTGGTGGGCGGTTTCGGTCTCGACGTCGTCGGGGGGTTGGTCTCATGCGTCGTCGGCGGGTTCGGGACAGTGTGTCCGGTGGTCGCTGGGTGCGTCGAGCCGGGCGAGGTGATGGGTGGCGCGAGCGTGGTACCGGGACCGAGGGTGCTGGTGGTCGAGGACGACGAAGTCGGTTCCACGGAGTACTTGCTCTTGAACCCGTGGTCGTATTTCACCATCGTCGACGGACGTTCGAACTCCTCGGACGGGTAGTCGCCGATCGCGTTGCGCATGAACTTGGCCCAGATGATCGCCGGGAAGCTGCCCCCCGTGACTCTGATCCCGTGTACGTCGCGCATCTCGATCTGGGCCTCTGGGTGGCCCACCCACACCGAGGTGGAGAGCGAGCGTGTGTACCCACAGAACCAGGCGTCCTGGTAATTCTGGGCGGTGCCCGTCTTGCCCGCGGCAGGCACGCTCAGCTGAGCTTTTGTTCCCGTGCCCCGTTGCACGTTCTGCTGCAGGATCTGGGTGACCACATAGGCGACACCCGCTGAGATCGCCTGCGTCTTCTTGGGTTCGGCCTCCCAGATGACCTTGCCGCGCGAGTCCTTCACGCGGAGTATGAGGACAGGCTGCACGTGCGTGCCCTCGTCGGCCAAGGTCGCGTACGCCGAAGCCATCTCCAGCGGCGAGACGCCGTACGTCAGACCGCCCAGGGCCATGGCTGGGTTCGCGTCGAGGTGGCTGGTGACACCCATCCGGTGGGCGATGTCGGCGATGCGTTCGGGAGTCACATCGAGGGCGAGCTGCGCGTAGACCGTGTTGTCGCTGCGGAGTGTGGCCTGGGCCACACTGGTGCTGCCGTAGTAGTCGTGGCCGTAGGTGCTGACCACCCAGGGCTTCCTGCTGCCGGGAAGATCGATGGACAGCGGCATGGACTCGTAGTACGTGGTGAAGGGGTCGATGCCTCGTTCAACCGCGGCGGCCAACACGAAGGTCTTGAACGCGGAGCCCGGCTGACGACGACCCTGAGCCGCCAGGTTGAACTTGGAGCTGTCGTAGTCTGTTCCCCCGACCATGGCCTTGATGTGACCGGTGCGGGTCTCGATGCTGACGAGCGCCCCCGAGGGATCGCCTTGCCGGTCGAGGGTGCCGGCGATGGCTTCCTGCGCCCAGCGCTGGTACTTGGGCTCGATGCTGGTCTCGACGGTCAGGCCGCCCTTGAAGACCATGTCTTCGCCGAACATATCGATGAGCTGCTTGCGCACGTAGGCGACCACATAGGGTTCCTGCACCTTGGTGTAGGGCGACGAAGTGGCCAGACCGAGGGGGGCGGCCGCAGCCGCCTGGTACTCCTCATCGGTGATGAATCCGTTGGTGAGCATGTTGCGCAGGACCAGATTGCGGCGCTCGACCGCGGCGGCGGGGTTCACGCGAGGCGAGTACGCGGTAGGCGCCTGCGGCAGACCCGCAAGCAGGGCCGCCTCGGCCAGGGTGAGGTCCTTGGGGTCCTTGTCGTAGTAAGTCCGGGCGGCCGCCTGCACGCCGTACGCGTTCGAGCCGAAATACACGGTGTTCAGGTAGGCGTCGAGGATCTCGTCCTTGGACATCTTCGTCTCCAGCTGCCACGCGAGAGCCGCCTCTCTGAACTTCCGTGTGATGCTCTTGTCCGTCCGGTCGAGGTACAGGTTGCCCACGAGCTGTTGCGTGATGGTGGACGCGCCTTCGGTCACCTTGCCGGCTTCGAGGTCGCGGTACGCGGCCCGCAAGATGCCCTCGAAGTCCACGCCTTTGTGCTGATAGAAGCGCTCGTCCTCGATTGCCACGATTGCGTCTTTGACGACCTGCGGGATCCGCTCGCCGCCGATGAGGGTCCGGTTCTCCACCCCGTGAAGGTAGGCAAGGAGGGTGCCGTCGGCCGCGTAGATGCGGGATGTCTCGGCAAGGACCACGCTCTTCTGGTCCTCGAGCTTTGGGACGTCCTCGCCGATGGCGACCGCTGTCCTCAGGCCCAAGGTCAAGACGCCTAGGCTGGCGACCGCGACCAGGAAGGGCATGCAGATGAGAGCCACGATCATCGCCTGCGATATCCCGCGTCGACCGTGCCGCCTCTTGCGCCTGTTTATCCGAGAGTGATGAGTGGTCTGCATCCGGCGGCCCGCTCTCCCTGTTTCCCCGCATACTGCCCGCATCGGCACGGAAGCATGCTCTAGGTGGCCACATTGTAGCCGACGACACGCGTGCGACGACCCCGATAGTAGCGGAAGTTCCCCAGGCCGGTGCGCAGAGGGGAGGCCGCTCCGGCGAAACGGGCAGGAACCGCGCGGCACGGCGCTGAATTAATATACCCATGCGCGCACTTCAAATCCTCGCCGGCCTGATGCTGCTCGGCCCTCACGTGCAGCACGCCGGCATCGCTGTCTGGAACCGTCGTCCTGCCGTGAGGCGCCGCTCGCTCCTTTCCGCGGGCCCTCGGAAAGCCGGTGTCGACAGGGAGGCCGACGGCTCGAAAGGCCGTCTTCGCCGCGCGGCCTAAGAGGCTGCTGAAGAGCGAAGCCTTGGCCCCCAGAACGCACTCGACGGCGCGATACGGCGTCCTCGGTCGCGCAAATAGCGCTGCTATTCACGCTTCCTGCGTCCTTGTCTCGCACTCGCCCATCGCGCCCTGGCGGCGAAGCGTCATTCTTCAGCAGCCTGCTGAGCCGCGCAACCTCGCAAGAGCGTCCTTGCCGCGCGACCCGGAACGCGCCCTCTCCCGCCCTCTCCATCCCGTCTCGCATGGTCTGCTTCTGGCCGCGCCGCCCAGGCGGGCCCCTTCTGCTGCGCGATGGCGCTTTCGATCCTCTTCGACAGACCCACCGGAGCACTTGACAATGAGAGACTCAGATTTTATACTGCTCGTTGGCTACATGGCGACAAACGGAGGTCGGAGGAGTCCTCATGGCAAAGATCATCGGTATCGACTTGGGCACGACCAACTCGGCGATGGCCGTGCTCGAAGGTGGCGAGCCCACCATAATCCCCAACGCCGAAGGGGGGCGCACGACGCCCTCGGTCGTGGCATTCGCGAAGAACGGCGAGCGCCTGGTCGGCACGGTCGCCAAGCGTCAAGCTGTCACCAACCCCGAGAACACGGTCTTCTCGATCAAGCGGTTCATGGGACGCAAGTTCCGGGATGTAAGCGAAGAGATGAAGATCGTGCCGTACAAGGTGGTCGAAGGACCCAACAGCGATGTCCGCGTCGACATCAAGGGCGAACAGTTCAGTCCGCCCGAGATCTCGGCCATGATCCTGCAGAAGCTCAAGCGCGACGCTGAAGCGTTCTTGGGCACCGAGGTGACCGAAGCCGTTATCACCGTGCCGGCGTATTTCGACGACGCGCAGCGGCAGGCGACCAAGGACGCGGGCAAGATCGCCGGCCTCGAGGTGCGGCGCATCATCAACGAGCCGACGGCTGCGTCGCTGGCCTACGGACTCGACAAGGAACAGGACCACACCATCTTGGTCTTCGACCTGGGCGGCGGCACCTTCGACGTGTCGGTCCTGGAGCTAGGTGAAGGCGTCTTCGAGGTGAAATCCACCAACGGTGACACCCATCTGGGTGGGGACAACTTCGACAAGGCGGTCGTCGACTGGATCAAGACGGAGTTCCTGCGCGAGAAAGGCGTGGATCTGTCAAAGGACCGGTCCGCTCTGCAGCGGCTTTACGAAGCCGCCGAGAAAGCGAAGGTCGAGCTCTCTTCAATGGTCGAGACGACCATCAACCAGCCGTTCATCAGCATGGACGCGAGCGGGCCCATCCACTTGGAGATGACCCTGAACCGGGCCAAGCTCGAGGAGCTGACCCGCGACCTGATCGACCGAGTGGTCGGGCCTACCAAGCAGGCCATGAAGGATGCGGGCCTCAGCATGGGCGACATCGACCAGGTTATCCTCGTGGGAGGCATGACCCGCATGCCCGCGGTGGTCGAAAAGGTGCGCGAACTCACTGGGAAGGAACCCCACAAGGGCATCAACCCGGATGAGGTGGTCGCTCTCGGCGCGGCCATCCAGGGCGGCGTGTTGGCAGGCGATGTCAAGGATGTGCTGCTCCTCGACGTGACCCCGCTCTCTCTCGGTATCGAGACCAAGGGTGGCGTCTTCACCCGCCTCATCGACCGCAATACAACTATCCCGACCCGGAAGAGCGAGATCTTCTCGACGGCTGACGACAGCCAGACGTCGGTCGAGATCCACGTCCTGCAGGGCGAGCGCGACCTGGCCATGTACAACAAGACGCTCGGGAAGTTCCAGCTGATGGGCATCCCGCCGGCGCCTCGGGGCATCCCGCAGATCGAGGTCGCCTTCGACATCGATGCCAATGGGATAACCCACGTGTCGGCCAAGGACCTCGCGACCGGCAACGAACAGAAGATCATGATCAAGAGCTCGAGCGGCCTGTCCGACGACGAGATCAAGCAGATGGTCCGCGACGCCGAGTCGCACGCCGACGAAGACCGCAAGAAAAAGGAGGTGGTCGAGGCCAAGAACCATGCGGAGAACCTCGTCTACTCCACCCGCAAATCGCTGAAGGACCTCGGCGACAAGGTCGACAGCGGTACGCGCGATTCGATCGAGGGAGTCGCGAAAGAGCTGGAAGATGCCCTGAAGGGCGACGATGTCGAGCTTATCCGCCGCAAGATGGAGGAGCTGCAAGAGGCGGCCTACAAGCTGTCCGAAGCGGCCTACCAGCAGGCGGCGCCGCAGGATGGCGGAAGCGGCTCGAGCGGTGACGGAGGCGGCTCCGACGACGAGGTCGTCCAGGACGCCGAGTACGAGGTCATCGACGAGGAGAAGTAGAGTGACCACAGACGTGAAGGTGAGGTGATCGAAATGGCATTGGTACGATGGGACCCGTTCCGCGAACTGACCTCTTTGCAGGGCGAGGTGAACAGGTTGTTCACGCGCATGTCCGGTGGCGAGCCGTCCGGGCGTCAGGCCTGGATGCCCTCAGTGGATGTCATCGAGACGCCCGACGCGATTCAGCTGAAGGCGGAGCTGGCGGGTATCGACCCGGCTGACATCAAGCTCGAGGTGGACGAGAACGTGCTGACCCTGAGCGGCGAGCGGCGGTTCAAGGAAGAGGTGCACGAGGACAAGTACTACCGCATCGAGCGGCGCTACGGCTCTTTCACTCGCAGCATCGCTCTCCCCCAGAACGTGCAGGCCGACAAGATCGACGCCAACTTCGAGAACGGCGTGTTGCAGGTGACCGTGCCCAAGATGCCCGAAGTGCAGCCCAAGCGCATCTCGGTGAACGTGAGAGGCGGTCAGCCCGGCACAGTGGAAGGCGTGTCGGCGGAGCGGACCGATGGGCAGGGCGCTGAAGGCCAGACCGGCGTCGTAAGCCAGACGCAAGGATGAGCTGAGTAGATCTCATGACTGATACCAGACGACGTATCCCTATAGTAAACGGTGCGTCACCCGCCGGCGCCGATAAGGCGCCGGCGGGTCATCACGCCGCTCCCGGCAGGGCTGGGCCCGCGCCGGAGTCGGCGGCGCCCCCGGTCCCCCCCGAAGAGACAGGGGCGTCGTCAGCGGGCGCGCCTGACGAGACCGTGGCAGCGCCCGAGGCTGATGCGCCCTCCGTCCAGCTCGATCCTCTCGCGGCGGTCGCCGCCGAGCGCGACGAGTACCTAGACGGTCTTCGACGCCTCAAAGCCGAGTTCGATAACTTCCGCAAGCGCGCCCAACGCGACGCCTTCGAAGCCGGCACCCGCGCCCGCCTGTCCGTTCTCACCGAGTTGCTGCCTGTGCTCGACAACCTGGAGAGAGCCCTTAGCGCCGCCGAGCACCACGAGGAAGGCAAAGTGCTCGAGGGTGTGCGGATGACGCACGCGATGTTCGCCGACCTCCTTCGCAAGGAGGGGGTGCAGGAGATCGATGCGCTGGGCGCTATCTTCGATCCGACCCAGCACGAAGCTTTGATGTCTCAGCCTTCGGAGCTCCCAGAAGGGACCGTCACCGCCGTCATCGAACGGGGCTACGAATCCGGCGACCGACTGGTGCGACCGGCCAAGGTGGTCGTGTCGTCGGGGCCCGCGGAGACATAAGTCATGGCTCGGGCAAAAGGAGACTACTACGAGATCCTCGGGGTGAAGCGCGAAGCGACTCCCGAAGAGATCAAAAAGGCCTATCGGAAGCTGGCGCGCAAGTACCACCCCGACACCAACCCCAACGATCCCAAGGCCGAAGAGAGGTTCAAAGAGATCTCTACGGCGTACGAGGTGCTTTCCGACAGCGAGAAGCGCAAGCAGTACGACGCCGGACCGACCACGTTCTTCGGGGGGGAGGGGGCGGGCGGCTTCGACCCGCGCGCCTACCAGGGCGGTCAGACTTTCACCGATTTCGGCGATCTGTTCGGCAACCTTTTCGGCGGAGGGGGCGGCGGGGGCTTCGGCCGCCGCCGCCAGCCCCGGTCTGAGCGGGGCCGGGACATGACCGTCGAGGTCAACGTGTCGTTCGAAGATTCGCTCAAGGGG
>JAJZQZ010000085.1 GCA_021802965.1 Actinomycetes bacterium | reverse complement strand
CGTTGGAGTGCTCCACCATGATCTCGGCCTTGAGGCGGATGGCATGATCGTGGCTCTCGACATAGCGGCGGAGCTTCTTCCGAGCACGCTTGGTGTCGAACTCCGGGTCGGCCTCGACCGTCTTGATGAGCCGGTAATAGCTGTTGACCGGCGTGTAGTAGCGGAGCACGTCCAGGATAAAGCCCTCCTGGACGGCCTGCTTCATGGTGTAGCTGTGGAAGGGGCGGTGTCTCACCGTGCCGTCCAGCTGAGGCTCGGGCTCGCCGAAGATCTCCAGAGTCTTGTTCTTTGGAGTGGCGGTGAAGGCGAAGTAGCTGGCGTTCGGGAGGAGCTTCTTGGCCTCCATGAGGCGGTTGATCTGGTCCTCGAGGGTCTCATCATCCTCCTCGACCCCGACTGTCCCCAGCGCCATCGAGACGGCGGCGGAGGTGCGCCCGCCCTGACTGGAGTGGGCTTCGTCGATGATGATGGCGAAGCTGCGGCGGCGGTGCTCGCTGCCGATCTCGTCCAGGATAAAGGGGAACTTCTGGACGGTGGAGATGATGATCTTCTTGCCCTCGGCGATGAACTTCCGCAGGTCGCCCGAGCCCTCGGCGTGGCCCACCGTCGCGCCCACCTGGGCGAACTGCTTGATGGTGTCGCGGATCTGCTGGTCGAGGATGAGCCGGTCGGTGACCACGATGATCGAGTCGAAGACGGGCGAATCGGCGGGTGCGGAGGACACGACGGCTGGTTGGCCCGTCGCGGCGTCGGGCGGTGGAGACGGAGATCCGGAGACGGTCAGCCCGATCAGCTGGTGTGCGAGCCAGGCGATGGAGTTCGACTTGCCGCTGCCCGCGGAGTGCTGGATCAGGTAGCGCCGGCCCGCGCCCCGCGCGCCGGCGTCGGCCAGGAGCTTCCGCACCACGTCGAGCTGGTGGTAGCGGGGCCAGATCTGGTGCGCCTTCTTCTTGCCCGTCTTCTCGTTCTTGGTCTCGACGATCTGGGCGTAGTTCTCGAGGATGTCGGTCAGGCCGGCGGGAGTGAGGATCTGCTTCCAGAGGTAGTCGGCCATGAGGCCGACTGGATTCGGCGGGTTGCCCGCGCCATCGTTCCAGCCCCGGTTGAACGGCAGGAACCAGGAAGCCTTGCCCTTCAGCCGCGTGCAGAAGTACACCTGCTGATCATCGGCGGCGAAGTGCACCACGCACCGGCCGAACTCGAAGAGCTTCTCCCGCGGGTCTCGGTCGCGCTTGTACTGCTGGATGGCGTCCTCGACCGTCTGCTTGGTGAGGCTGTTCTTCAGCTCGAAGGTGGCGACCGGCAGGCCGTTGATGAAGAGGGCGAGGTCCAGGGCCAGCTGAGTCTCGTCGCGGCTGTAGCGGAGCTGGCGCGTGACGCTGAAACGGTTGGCGGCGTGGCGCTCGGCGGCCGCGGGGTTGCCTGGCGACGGCGTGCCGCAGAAGAGGTCGAGATGATGCGGTCCGTGCTTGATGCCGTGGCGGAGCACGTCGATGGTTCCGCGTTTGGTGATCTCGCCTTGTAGCCGGGCGAGGAACTTGCGCCGGGTGGGACCATCCGCGCCCAGGTCGAGAGAGTCGGCGGCATCGGGCTGGGTCGCCCTGAGAAAGGCGGCGAGCTGGGCGAGGTCGAAGCAGTACTCACGGTCGTAAGCCGCGGGATCGCCGAGCAGCCAACCGGCGACGGTCATCGCGGCGACGATGAGGGACTCGAAGCCCTTTTCGGTGGTGTCGGTGGTCATGTGGACGCGGGTTCCGTCAGCAGGTGAGTCACGATGCGGACGAGGACATCCTTTTCGGCGGGCCGGCTCTCGGCGATCATAAGCGTGATAGCCACCAACGCCGCGTTGGAGACGAGTGTCTCTCCATCAGCCCGGAGCAGAGCCCCGTTGCGCTCGAGGAACCACAGGAACAACGCCGCGCCGATGCGTTTGTTCCCATCGACGAACGCATGGTTCTTGATGAGGAAGTACAGAAGGTGAGCGGCCTTGTCCTCGAAGCTCGGGTAGAGATCCTTCCCCCCGAAGGTCTGCATCACCGCGCCCAGAGCGCTCGCCAGGCCTTTGTCCTTTTCGACCCCGAACAGTGAGGAGTCACCGAATCGCTCGCGGAGCCGGCCGACGATGCGCAGAGCCTCCTCATACTCCAGCGTCTGGACGACAATCCCCCGAGCCCGGGGTGCGCCGACGCGTTGGTGGTCGTAGTCGTCGAGAAGGTCGAGCGCCACGCTGTACTGCCCGACGACTTCGAGCAGGGCCCGAGCCTCGTCTCCTGACAGGTCTCGCCGCCGGGCCGTGTCCGCTATGAGACGCACTGTCTGGTTCAGGTCGCGCAGACGGCTTTGGTTTACCGTATAGCCACGGAGCAGGTGGCCACGGAGCACGTTGGTGGCCCAGATGCGAAACTGGGTGCCGCGTTTGGAGTTGACCCGGTAGCCAACGGAGATGACGGCGTCGAGATTGTAGAGCTTGACCCGGCGGCGCACACGTCGGTTGCCCTCGATCCGAACCACCGAGGATTCCTCGGTGGTTGCCGCCTCATCCAACTCTCCCTCGCGGTAGATATTGCGGAGGTGGAGACCGATAGTGTCGGTATCCTTGTCGAAGAGCACCGACATCTGGCGCTGGCTGAGCCAGATGGTGTCACGCTCTAACCGAACGTCGAGTTCGACTCTGCCTTCAGGATCCTGATAGAGGACGATCTCGCCCGCCATGGGCGCCGGGGAATAGCCCTCCGCAGCCATCATGCGACCGGGAGCGCGGAATCCGAGCACTCGGTTTCTGACCCGCGTACTCGAGGACGACCGATGTCGAGCCTCCGCCGATGCGCCAGGCGCCGCAGCGACACTAACATCAGGCCTCCACAACCTCTGAGCACCCGGCATCGCGCCCGAGCCAGCCCCCAGCCCGAAGCCGATCGACAGCAAGGCCGATCTGGGTCGGAGTGAATCGTGACTTGCGCTCTCCCCACGCATACGTCGCCCGCTCTATGCTGTTCAGGTCGCAGGCTCCCTCCTCCTCCGCCACCCAATGCACCGTCGCAAGCAGCTCAAGACCGAAGGGAGTCTCGAAGCCTTCAACCAACTCCGCGACGTGATCGAAGCGCGAGTGGGTGGCCGGATGCGCGGCCAGGAACGCGTCGGCATCCTTGACCGCCCCCGGCACCAACGAGAGCTCCTTGTCTGGCGAATCCCCACCATTGGCATAGCCCATCACCAGGTGCCCCTCGACGGCCTGGAGAACGTGGCGCAGGTTCTCTGCGTAGGGCCCGTAGGGCCCCTTGACATAGCGCAGCCGCAGGGGTTCGCCCGAAGCCTGCAAGAAGTACATCAGCTTGTGCACCTCCAAGAGCGAGATGGAGGTATCCATGAGAGCGCCCAGATAGCGGTCCATGAGACCCACCAGTGCGGCTCGGCCCGCCGTCATGGAAGGGACGTTGGTCGAGCGGTTCGGCCGCGCACCCGCCGGTGCAGCGCTCGGCTCGAACACGAGGACCTCGACAGCACCTAGCGCGCCCAGCGCCGCCTCGATCAACGGTCGAACCTCGCCCCAATCAAGCCCCCCGAGCCCGCTTCCCAGCGGAGGCACAGCGATGGAACGAATGCCGAGGCCCCGGATCTCAGCCACCAGAGCATCAAGCCCGTCCCGAATGTCCTCGATTCGGCTCTTCCCCCGCCAGTGTCTCTTCGTGGGGAAGTTGATGATGTAGCGCGGCCACGTCAGCTCTCCCGTGTCGAAGACGAACATGCGGCCGGGTTGCACCTCCCCTCGCCGGCAAGCAGCGGCGTAGGCTTTGAAGTTGGCCGGATAGGCCTGCTTGAACTGGAGCGCGACGCCGCGTCCCATAACGCCCACGCAGTTCACAGAGTTCACCAAGGCCTCAGCCGGGGCCTGCAATATGTCGCCTCGAGTGAATGTGATCATCGCCCCTCCGGCTTCAAAAGTACCACCTCGGCAGGACATCCACGACCGGCCCGTGGTCGACTTGTTGGAGACGTCGTGAGACGCGAGCACGAATAGACTCGGAGTGAACACCTACCCGCCGAACGAGATGCCACGGGAAGAAGCCGTGGAGCAGAAACTCTGCCTGCTTGCCCTCCTTGACCTGCCGATCGCGGAAATCCGTGGCCTGGATGGCGGCCCAGTCCAGGTCGTCAAGTTGATCCAAGCGGTCGCGAAACTCTGCATACGCTGCTCCGGCGTTGGACAGCGAAAAGGCCCACCGCCGACCCTCGGCCTCAGCCCACGCCACAACTTCACGCAGGTCGGCTTCTAGATGGACGATCGGGCCCTGGCCTCCCCGATACGCCAAGTTGGGGTGATTGGCGCAGTGAACGAGATACAGCATGATCGAGCGGGGGCAGAAGTAGAACGGCACGTAGTCACCAACCTGATCGCCGGGGTGACACCGTACCGGGAGCCTAAGGCGCCTCTCCTTGATCTCGGTCATGCCAATCTCTGACCCGGGTTCGCCACGCGCCCTCGTAGCTGCGTAGGAGAAGAGACCACCAGCGGCAAGGATTGACCCCAGGTTGTCGACGTGCGTGATGTGGTAGATGGGAGGATGCGGCGGGACCGGGGTCATAGCGCATCCTCGTCCGCGACGCCGACGAGGTCCCCTTCGTCGTCCGGCGCTTCGTCGACCAGCAAGTCGTCCCCAACAGCGAATGGCTCGGGGCCGTCCACGTCGTCCGGCACGGACACCAACGCTTCGCGCACATCCAACTTGCCGGTGACCACGTCGGCGATCAGGCGAGTACGGTATTCGCCCAGCAGTGAGATTGCTCGGCTGGCACGCTCTTGAGCGCCATCGGCCTCCCACGTGCGGGCGGCGATGTCTCTAACTATGCGCGCCTGTTCGTTTGGGGGCGGCACAGGTAGCTTGATCGACCCGAAACGATCGCCATAAAGCCTCATGAAGCCGGATGACCCCGTGCCAAGGCCTTTTGACTCCATCCGGAATATGGCGCCCAGGGCTGGGGTCTTGAACAACCTCAGAAAGTACACTGGATCAAGATGCGCAATCGGCTCAAGGACCGCGTAGTCCGGGCTCACGAGTCCCGCCCGATTCACAACACCGAAGATCCCGGTTGCCGCCCGCATGCGATTCATGACGATTTGGCCTGGTTCAACCTTCTTGAAGCCAACCAATTGATCCGCGGCGACCAGGACCGTCGACACCTCTCCGTGCGGAACGAGACCCTGCCGCATCCGCAGCGACAGCAGCACCTCCTGTCCCGTCGCAGACCTGCAGTCCACGTCGCGGAACAGATCTTTCGCCCTTCGCACCTCCCAGTGCTCCGGCACATCCTCCAGCCACGCCACGCCGGATGGCTTGAGTCGCACGCGGGGATCGAGGCCACGTGTGACGGCCCGGTGGATGATCGCCTGCTTCTGCTCCTCCAGCAGCTTGATCAGCTTCTGCTTGGCGCGGATGTACCGCCGGATTCGCCGGTCTGCGTGGTCGAGGAAGTGGACGATGGCGGCTTGTTCACGGAGGGGCGGAACCGCGATCACGACTCGCTTCAGCTGAGAGGCGTAGATGTGGACCACCGTGAACCCTCGGCCGGTCGATGCCTTCTGATGAACTGTGGGAGTCGCATCGGCGGCGTAGCCTAGGAATCTGGGCACGAACTTGCGGTCAGGGCGCAGAACTAGGACATCACCACCGCAGACGGCATCGGACGCAATGAGATTGACGGCCGATTTGCCGATCTCCTCGATTGTCTCACCGCTAGCCGCGAACAGAACGTCGCCAAATCGGATATGCGTGTACGCCGCAGATCGTTCGGGTGTCACGAAGGAGCGGGCACGGCTGATGAAAGACTGGTGGCTGGTATATAGATCGCCGTACCTGACGCAAGGCACTCCGAAGGGCGCCTCGTCCTCCTTGCTCCCACCGTTTCCTTTGAACAGTCGCCCAATGGCACCAATGGGCAGCACCTCCCAATGCCCCGGCACCGCCCCCAGCCACGGGATACCGGAATCGTAGTAGGAGGGGTGGGGCGTGAGGCCGGCGATCACTTTCCCAGCACCGCGTCGAACCAGAGAAGTGCTGCTGCCCCTTCCATCCGGGTGACGTCGTCCACCGCGCGGCTGTGCCGAATTCCGTTGCGAAGCTCGGCAAGCTGGTCGAATCGTTTGGCTACTCTCTCCTTGTTCAAGAAGCGCGGCTCGAAGAACGGCCATAGCGACTTGGCCAGGATTAGATCCTGCAATTCCCGCAGATCTGCGTACTCGAGCCTGCCGGCCAGCGCCTGATAGTGCTCCAGATCGAGAGCAGCATTCTTCTTGGCTGCGGCTCGAATGCGCTCGTCAATCTTCTGGAGCACGTGAGGCGGAACTCTATCGGAATCACCCTCCAACGCCACATCAATTGCCAGACGCAGCGCCAGCTCGACAGTCTCAACCTGGGCGTCCAGCTCACGCAGTTGGGGTGGAAGATCGAGGCGTTCTTTCACCAGTAGGTCCTCAATGGCTTCCTGGAGAGTGCGCTGCCGCTCGACAAGGAAGGCCTCGAAGTCCTCCACCCCAAAGGGGTCGCGCCGCAGGATGTCCAAGGCGGCCGGGGAGATGAAGTGTGATTCCATCATTGCGCGCACGGCAGTGTCATCGTTTTCAGCGAGCAGTTCCGGGAGGTACTTGTTCGGTAGGCGGTCGTTGATGACCTTGCGGTTCGTGTCAGCCGTGAGGGGCGTGCGGTTCAGGATAGAATCGACGCTGCCAAGCTTGTGGTCCTTTCCCCAGCTCTTGGGAACGATGTGGTGGTCGTCAAGGTCGCCGTACTGAGGAACCGTACCGGTCATCCAGTCACGGGCGCCGCGAAGAACGAGCAGGTTGAAAACACCGTTGTAGACTGAACTCCCCCGCTTGGTTTCTCGCCGGAGATCCAGGGCCCTGAAGCGACTCCGAAACTCGCTGATGAGCGGTGGCTCAGCCAGGTCGTCGTCCAACCAGGCCTTCACGTCCAGATAGTCGCGCGCACTCGTGGATTCGACAGAGCCCGAATACCTGTTGGTGAAGACGCTGGCCCAATACCAATGGCGTATCTTGCGCTGGGCGTCGAGTTGGCGGACCGCTGGGAGCGTTCGAGCCGCAGTCCAAAGCGCAGCGAAAGCCGGCAGTATCGAGACGTAGGGCAGATACTGCGACGAAATGGCTCCGAACTCCTGCGGATGTCGGATAAGCTCGATCGCTCGATTCAACGCATCAACCGCTACACCCCATCGCTTCTCGAACTCGTCGATGTCGGGAATCAGCACCTCTTTGCGGAGCGAGCCATCCGCCTCACGTACCTTCTTCTCTTGGCCTGGCAGAAGGTAGTAAAGGTACTTGGGTGAACAATAGGCCTGGCGAAGGATTGACATCACCTGGAGGATGTAGACATTCATGCGCTCGGTTTCGACGAAGTCGAGGCGCGGAGCCGCCTGGCGCCACAACTTCTTGAGCTGAAGGCCCTTGGGCTTGAGAAGTGCGTTCATCAGGTCAAAGACGTCGAGCCGGATCCCCCGACTGTTGATTTGCGTGAAGATATCGCAGACCTTGTCGAGCTCCAGGTCCTGATCTAGCTCTATGTATGAGATCTGAAACTGCTGCGTGATGCCTTCGAGGTGCTCGTCAAACCGCAGAGCGTTCTCAGCGTGCTGGCGGGCGACCGAGGCGCCTGGAGGATCCCCCGCTTCCAGCGCCAAGGTCTCTTGGGACTTCCAGTGCGCCTCGTAGCCCTGGGACCACTTCACGATGGCCCTGTCACCGCGGCCCACGATGGCCAAGGGAAACTTGTGCCTCTCGTACTGCTCCTTGTCGGTCTCAAGAGTCTTCTGGCCTGTTCGTGTCCAGTCGTACTCGAATGCCTCGTCATACGCTTCCGCCATGAAACGATCAACGCGTATGAAGTAGAGAAAGCGGTTGGCGCGGCTCGGAGCGGGGACATTCGGCGCCATGAATGCGTAGTACATGGCTGTGAGGCGTTGCTGCCCGTCGAGCACGATGTGTTCCGGAGTCCCCTCTCCCTGAAAGCCGTAGATGGCCTCGCAGGCCAGGGACTCAAAGTTGTCTTTCTTTCCCTTCCACAGCAGTAGGCTACCGATGAAGTAGTCGAGGAATATGGAGCGCATGAGTTCGCTGATGTCCCAGGGCTTCCACTCGAACTCGCGCTGAAAGTCGGGAATAACGAATCGACCTTCGCGTAGTCTGTTGACCAAGATCATCAGGCTGACATGATCTGGCTTTTGAGCGTCCTTCATGCTTCTCCCCCGATAATCTCGTTGAGCAGACCCTCGGTCTCCTCCTCCAACGCCAGGATGTCCGCCCGAATCTCCTCCAGCGAACGCAGCGGCTGCGGCTTGTAGAAGTAGCGGGTGAAACTGACCTCGTAGCCGGTCTTGACGCTGTCGGGGAGGTACCAGGCGTCGGCGGCGTAGGGCAGCACCTCGCGGCGCAGAAAGGCCTCGATGCCACCCTCTTCCAGGAGCGGTACCTGCTCGGTATCTCGAAGGTCGGGGTCGGGCTCGTACTCGACAACGACCGGCTTGCCTCCGGTGGTGGCCGAGAAGAGGCCACGGAGGGGGTCGGGCTCGGCGCCCCGTTTGTGGATCTTCTTGATGACCGGCGGGGCATCGTCGGCGCGCTCGGCGGTCTCCTTGAGAGCCTTGATCTCCTTGGCCGCGTGCGCGCGCTCGGGGTCGATGCCGCGGAGGCGCAGGGGCCGCTCGACGGTGACCTTCCAGTAACCGAAGGCGGCGTTCGGGAAGATCTTGGACTGCTCGGTCTCCTCGAAGGCGAGGAAGACGTCGCAGATGCGCTGGATATCCGCCTCCGAGAGCTCGCAGTTCTTCTTCCCGAGGTTCTTGCGGAGCGGCTTGAACCACTGGGTGGCGTCGATCAGCTGCACACGGCCCCGCCGGTGCTCGGGCTTGCGGTTGCTAAGCACCCAGATGTAGGTGGCAATGCCGGTGTTATAGAACATGTTGAGCGGCAGCGCGACGATGGCCTCGAGCCAGTCGTTCTCGATGATCCAGCGGCGGATGTTGCTCTCGCCCTGGCCGGCGTCGCCGGTGAAGAGCGAGCTGCCGTTGTGCACCTCGGCGATGCGGCTGCCGAGCTTCGTGCCCTGCTTCATCTTGCTCAGCATGTTCGCCAGGAAGAGCATCTGCCCGTCGGAGGAGCGGGTCACGAGCGAGTACTCCGGATCGCCCGCGTGCTCGATCACGAAGCGCGGGTCCTTCATGCCGCCCTTGCCGCCCATGCGCTCCAGGTCGCTCTTCCAGCTCTTGCCGTAAGGCGGATTCGAGAGCATGAAGTCGAACTCGCGCGAGGGGAAGGCATCGTTCGCGAGGGTGGAGTGCTCCGGCCCGCCCACGATGTTGTCCGCCGCCTCGCCTTCGCCCTTGAGGAGCAGGTCGGCCTTGCAGATAGCATAGGTCTCGGCGTTGATCTCTTGGCCGTACAGGTGGGTGGCCACCTGCTTGCCGTGGGCGCCGGCCAGCTCCTGCAGGGTCTCCTCGGCCACGGTCAGCATGCCGCCCGTGCCGCAGGCGCCGTCGTAGAGCAGGTAGGTGCCCGACTCGATCTCTCCCGCCACCGGCAAGAAGATGAGCTTGGCCATGAGCTTCACGGCGTCACGCGGGGTCCAGTGCTCGCCGGCCTCCTCGTTGTTCTCCTCGTTGAAGCGGCGGACGAGCTCTTCGAAGATGGTGCCCATGGCATGGTTGTCGAGACCGGGAAGCTTCACCGAGCCGTCGGCATTCAGCACCGGGTTGGGGCTCAGATTGATGTCCGGCGAGAGGAGCTTCTCGATCAGCGTCCCGAGCGCATCGGCCTTGGAGAGGCGGGGGATCTGGTTGCGGAACTCGAAGCTCTCGAGGATGTCCTGCACGTTGGGGGAGAAGCCGTCGAGGTAGGCCTCGAAGTCGGCCTTCAACTGCTGTTGACTGGCCCGGGCGCGCAGATCGCGCAGGGTGAACTTGGAGGTGTTGTAGAAGGCCTGGCCCGCCGCTGTACGCAGAGCGGGGTCCTGGTGCACGATCTCGGAGTCGTCGAGGGCGTCCTTCATGCGGAGCACATCGCCCTTGGTGGGCTCAAGCACGGCATCCAGGCGGCGGAGCACCGTCATGGGCAGGATGACGTCGCGGTACTTGCCTCGGACGTACAGGTCGCGCAGAACATCGTCGGCGATGCCCCAGATGAAGTTGGCGATCCAGGTTAGGTTGAAAGTTTCCGACACTCTCACTTCTCTGTCACTAGCCGATGCGTTGGCTGGGGGCACCAACGAGCGGAGCCCTCTGGACCGTCGCGGTTGGCAAGCGGGTACTCACCGTGAACTTCACGAAATGCCTCGAGCAGCCAGTTCTCGAAACCGATCTGACACCCGTCTGGACACGATTGCATAAGGACGGAGGCGCGGTCGATCTCCCGAACCTGCCACAACCACTCGCCGCCCTTGTGGTTGTTGGCCCGGCCCACACCGAACCTCGCCAACTGCCTGACGCGCCTCTTCACGTTGTCGCCCTTGCCAATGTACAGGATGTCAGTCGGGGCCTCCCCGATGATCCTGTCCCACTTTGCCTTGAGGGTCGCAAGGCCAAGCGGAACGGCGGACCGGGCCCGGTCGCTGCCGGCAGTGAACTGCACCGGTGCCCCGGCTGTCCAAGTGACCACATAGATGCCGGAGACATCAAGGAGGTCCGTCCAGTTCGCCCTGGCTGGCCCCGCCGCACGTTCCAGCAGGTCACCCATACCTACAGTCTTACGGGCGTACTGCGCCGTCCAGGGTATGTCGCGTGCATACATCGGGTCCATCCCCGACCAAATTGTGCTACACAAACGTTGGCCCAACCCGGGCGCCTTGTCCGACGATTCGGACCAGACTATCACCTGGCTCCGACGGGAACCCCGCTCCAGCGACGTCCGATGCCAGAACCACCGTGGCGTCCCAGGCGCCACCCGTGAGGCCACAAGCAGTTTCCGTCCGACCGAGGTCAGTCGCACAACGTCCGACGTCACAGCCGGGCGGCCGGGACCAAGCCCGGTTCCCCGATGCCCTCGGCGCCGTAGGGACCGGCGGCTTCGAGGTGCTCCACGATGATCGGTTCCACCGGGAGTGAGTCCATGGTGGTGAGCACCTTGTATTCGCGGAAGCGAGCTTCTGAGAGCAAGCCTTGGTCGTAGATCATCTCCTCCGCCAGAGCGAAGCCCTCGCCCCGAAGAGCAGCACCGTAGATCCAGCCCTTGACCAGGAGCGGGTTGACGGCCCGGCCCACCTCGACGGCGACGTAGCGGATGATCTCCACCTGCTCGGTCTCTGTGTCGACCTCCACCTTCACGCCGTGGCAGCCCCAGGTGTTTGGGTGGATTCTGGCACACGACATGGCAGCCACACCGGGAACTCATCACGGCGCCTGACGGCCTGGAGCCCTCCCACGCTTTCCGATTGCCCGAATGTCAATTTTCGTGTAAAGTCCAGATGGCGCCGGCATACGCGGAGGGAGGAGAGGAATGAGCGTTGATCTGTCGAGGGCGCTGGGGCTGCATAACGTTTCCCGGGTTGGCTTGAGGACCACGCCACTCGCTCTGGCTGTGTGCCAGCTGCGCTTCTCTCCTGTCCTTAGCGTGGCGCGCGCGGAATTCGTCGCCTCATTCCAGGCCGCCCTGGCGGATCGATACCCCCTCGTAGCCCAAATCGACGAGATCCAAGTTCAAGTGACTGGGGGCACTGAGGGTCCGGTGCCACAGCCGCGCCGAAGCCCACAGTGGCAGCTATCGGACTTGGAGGATAGGTGGAAGGTGGTTCTGGCACAGGACTTCTGCGCCGTCGAGACCCGCGCGTACGACGATTTCTCGGAATTCCTGAGTCGCTTGAGGGAAGTTGCGGAAGCGCTACTGGAGCATATCCAGCCTCGCCTCGAAACCCGTCTTGGCTTGAGGTACGTAAACGAGATTCGAGAACCGCCGTACGACTGGCCCAGGGTTGTTAGATCCGAGCTGCTAGGGCCTTTGGCTGACGCAGAACTTGTCGTTGGAGCGGAGCAGGTCCAGTCGCACGGGCAAATGGTGCTGGGCTACCCCGAGGGCCTCGGCATTGGTATCAGATATGGCCTACTGCCGGACGGGACCACCGTTCAGCCAGGGAAGGGTGCCGAACCTCCATCGGGCGCTTTCTTTCTCCTTGATTTCGACGCGTACCAGGAGTTCGCGGGATCGACGGGTCTGTTCGCAGACCCTGAGAGAGTCCTTAAGCGGGTGAGTGAATTCCATGCGGCTATCTACAAACTCTTCCGATGGGCGGTAACGGAGGAGTACATCTCAACCCTTGGGGCCGAAGCAGAATGATTCCGACCTGTTCCTCCAACTTGATGCTTGACGCATACCCGTTGCCGAGGCAGTGGACGACCAAGCCACCACAGAAAAGGGGCAGCGCGGCGACCAATTTCGCTCTGAGGGCGCTCGCTGGGACACCCACATCCCGAGACGCTCTCCTCGCAGTCGACCTCACGGTCACATCAGACGGTGGCGCAACCCTGGACACGACCACATTGCCGATCGTGGTCGTGGTCCCAATGCCCGCACACCGCGTGACGCCGGCAGCAGGCGACATGCACTCTGAACTCCGACCCCGTTCAGTGCTCGAAGCATTGAGCTGGATCAAGCACATCACCTCCCTGCCCGATCGACGAATCGCGGAACTACTCGACGTGAAGCGACAAACGCTGCACAACTGGCTTCGAGGATCGGTCATGACCGACACGAACAGGCGTAGGGTGCTGGTCATTGACGAGGTGCTCCGTCGTGCGGCGGCACAGCACGGAACCGGCCAAGAGTTGAAAACGTGGCTCGACACCCCACGCGGCCCCGAGGGCGTCACGCCCGCCGAGCTACTCAAAGCCGGCCGCACCGACGAGGCGAGGTACTTCGCAGTGGCAGCCCCCTCGGCGCGGCTGAACCGAGCGCCCACCTGGATCACCGACCGAGCGCAGATCGCGGAACGAGGAAGAGAAGAGTTGCCAACGGCGGGGCCGGTAGAGTACGACGTCGGTGAGGACAACACCGCGGAGTCTCACGTTGAGACTTCTGGCTGGAACGTCGTCGTAGACGAATGAGCGTAGAAAGCGCCCGCGAAC
>JAJZQZ010000084.1 GCA_021802965.1 Actinomycetes bacterium | reverse complement strand
GTCCCCTTCGAGCCACGGATGATATCATCCGCTTCGTTCGCAACGGGTCGCCGCGGGCCGGCGGCCCGTGCTGCGTTCGTCGACTGTGCTTGGTGGCAAGAAGGAGAACGTGTGGCGATAGTCACCCCCTTCCGTGGCTGGCGCTACGATCTGGCTCGCACCGGCGAGAGCCTCCTCGAGGTCACGGCTCCCCCGTATGACGTGATCGGAAAGAGCTTCCAAGAGGAGCTCTACAAGATGAGCCCCCACAACGTCGTCCGGGTCGACCTCGGGCAGACCTCGCCGGACGATACCGACGCCGACAACCGGTACACGCGCGCCGCGGGCCTCTTGGCCGAATGGAAGCAGGCCCAGATCCTCCGCCGAGACCACGAGCCCGGCATCACCGTGGTGAAGGAATCGTATGTCGGCCCGGACGGGCAGGCGCGGGATCGGAGGGGCTTTCTCGCCCTCCTCAAGTTGACCGACTTCTCCGAGGGCATCGTCTTTCCCCACGAAGCCACGCTGTCCGGCCCCAAGAACGACCGGTACCGCCTCATGACCGAGACGCGCATGAGCCTGAGCCCCGTCTTCATGCTCTACTCCCTGCCGGATGACGCGGTCATGTCCACCTGGGAATCCCGGCACGGCGACACGCCTCCCGCCGCCTCCATGACCGATCCGGTCGGGACCACCACCGCCGTCTGGCCCACGAGCGATCCTCACGTCATCACGGCCGTCCGTGAGCACCTCGAGAACGTCCGCTTCCTCATCGCCGACGGGCACCACCGCTATGAGACCGCCCTCCGCTACCAGGCGTCTCAGCACGAGCTGGGCTGTGGCGAGGGGCCCTGGGACTACGTCCTGGTCTACCTCTGCAACATGGAAGACCCCGGACTGGCCATCTTCGCCACGCACCGCATGATCCGAGGCCTGCCGTCGGGTCTCATCGACCGCCTGCCCGATGCCCTGCGGGTCTCGTTCTACGTGGAGGAACTGACCGAGGACCCAACGCTCGCTCCCGAAGCGGTCCGCCACTTCCTCTCGGCTCACTCCGACGAGGGAGGCGCCTTCGGCCTCTACCTGCCGGCTCGCAAGGCCGCCTACGGTCTCACCCTCAAGGACAAGTACGCGCCGGAATCCAGCGCCGACGACACCCACTCGGTCGCCTACCACCACCTCGACGTGGCCATCCTGCACAACGTCATCCTGAACGACCTGCTCTACATCACCCCCGACGACGTGGCCGCGGGCAGCCACATCACCTTCTCGAGGAACTGGGGCCGAGCCTTCGAGCGCTTGGACCGCGGCGAGGCGCAGGCCGGCTTCTTCATGAACCCGGTTAAGCTTCCCCAGGTGACCGAAGTGGCCATGGGGGGCGAGCGGATGCCCCAGAAGTCAACCTATTTCTACCCCAAGCTCCCTACGGGGCTCATCTTCTTCGATCTCGCCGACTGCGAGCTCTAAGAGGCTGCGTTCGCCGTGCCTGAGGCTCTTCCCACGCTTCCCTGGACTTAGTCCTTGACTTAGTCTATACTCACGTGGTCCACAGCCGATCGGGAGACGGACGCATGGCGACCACCGTGAACATCCACGAGGCCAAGACCCACCTCTCGCGGCTGCTTGCCCGAGTCGCCGAAGGCGAAGAGATCGTCATCGCGAAGGCGGGACGACCGGTCGCGGTGCTGTCGCCCGTTGAGACCCCTCCCCAACCGCGCGCACCTGGACACGACGCCGAAACCGTCGCCATCTCTCCAGACTTCGACGCTCCCCTCGAGGAGTTCGACCCATGACCTTGTCGTCCGTGATGCGCCGATGAGAGCGCTCGTCGATACGCACGTGTTTCTCTGGTGGAACATGGGCGATCCGCAGCTCTCAGATCGAGCCCGGGAATTCATGCGAGAGGCGACCAACGAACTGTTCGTCAGCGCCGCCACGGCGTGGGAGATCGCCATCAAGGCGGGATGTGGCAGGCTGAGCCTCCCGCTCCCTCCAGAAGTGTACGTCCCCGACCGGATGGCGCTCCACCGGATGCGGCCCTTGCCCATCGAGTTCAGCCACGCCCTCAGAGTCTCAGGCTTGCCCCCGATCCATCAGGATCCCTTCGACCGCCTCTTGATCGCGCAGTGTCAGGTTGAGGGGCTCCCCCTCCTGACGGCCGACCGGCACATACCCCGCTACGACCTCGAGGTCATCTGGTAGCTCCCGGAAACGCGCCCTCCTACGAGACGCCCGCCCCCTCCTGGAACGGCTCGATGCGCAGCGCCCGCCCCTGCTCGTCGAACTCCAGAGCCACGCCCTCCAGCCACGGATCCCCCTCCGCGGGATCGAAGCGCACCGGCATCTGAGTCAAGAATCGCTCCAGCACCAGTTCCTTCTTCACACCGATCACCGAGTCGCGGGGGCCGCACATGCCGACGTCGGTCATGTACGCCGTCCCACCGGGGAGCACCCGCGCATCTCCCGTCCTCACGTGTGTGTGAGTCCCGACCACGGCGCTGACCCGCCCGTCGAGGTGCCACCCCATGGCGACCTTCTCGCTCGTCGCTTCGGCATGCAGGTCGACGATCACGTTGCGGACGCCCTGAAGCTGCTCGAGGCCCTCCTCCACCGCCTCGAACGGTGAGCGCGCCGGGTTGAGGAAGAGCTGACCGCTCAGGTTCAGCACTCCCAGCCGCCCGGCGGGCGTGTCCACCACTGTCAGCCCCCGACCAGGGCTGCCGCGGAGGAAATTGTAGGGACGGATGATCCGCGGATGCTCGTCCAAGTAGCGGTAGATCTCTCGGTGCCGATAGACGTGGTTGCCGGTGGTGATGACGTCGACCCCAAGACCGAAGAGCTCGTTGGCCGCCGCCGGAGCGATCCCCACCCCTTTGGTCGCATTCTCCCCATTGACGACCACCGCGTCGGCCTGATGGCGCTCCCGCAGACTCGCCAGCCGTTTCCCGAGGAGGCCTCGGCCCGCGCTGCCCACGATATCGCCGAAGAAGAGGACGATCACGATGTGTCTCCCAGGTGGTTCACTATGGCTCCAGCGCCCCAGTGTAACAGGGTGTTCATGAATGTCGTCCAAGAGGGGCCCTTGGTCGTATGGCTCCCCCTTGGAAGGCCCTCCTACGCTCGATCCCTCCCCATCAACAGGACAAGGAGGGATCCATGAACCAGCCCATCGGACCGCACCCGAGCGCGTCCACCCACTCCGTCCGGCCGTCGCCGGCGACAGCGGCCGGCCGCAATCTGCGGGCCGCCCTGGCCGACGCCGAGCGCGCCATCCCCCCCACAGCTCCAACGGACGCGGCGACGCAGAGTGCGCCGGAGCCCAGAGGAGGCCCCATCCTGACGCTGCGCCCCACCCTTCTGAACGGCCGCGGGCGCCGCTGGTGGACCGAGGTGTTGCTCATCGCCGGCCTCGCCGCCGCGTGCCTGGCCATGGTGGGTATCGTCGCGAAGGCTGCGGCGGCCGGCCGGGGACCGAGTGACTCCACGGTGATACGCATCCCCGCCGCTCCGCCGGTGTCCCGGGGGATCCCTCTCGTCACCCTGCCCTGGGGCGAGGGCCCGGGCCAGGTCGGCATCTCCCGTCCAGGCGAAGGGCTCGCCCGGGCGCCGGAGGCTCTCGCCGTCGCCCCCGACGGCCGGATAGCCGTCCTCGACTCGGTCAACCGGCGAGTCGTCACGCTCACCCCCGGCGGCGAGGTGCAAACCGCCTTCGCCCTCCCTCTCCGCACTCCGCGGTTCCTCGCGGTCGACGACGAGGCCATCCACGTCCTCGACTCAGACGAGGACCGCCAGCTGCTGACCTTCGACTGGGATGGAGGCGCGCGGTCCAGCCGCTCATTCAATCCCGAGGAGGGCACGGTGACCGGTCTCTTCTCTCGGCACGGATGCGCCTTCGTGGAGACGGAGCACTCGCGTGTCGTCTCCGAGGATCGCGTCGCCGGCACCGCCGAAGCCGCCGCCGATGCGGCCGGCCCGCGCAACAACTCGTTCGCCGGAGTCGAGAGCCCCGGCCGCCCCATCGCTGGTCGCTCGCCGGTCTTCGCTCAAGCCCGCTTCGCCCGTGGAGAGCGGCCTCACGTCCGCATCAGCGACGCGACCGGCAGTCCCGAGGGCACCGTCGAGGTCGAGTTCGCCCCCGACGCAGACCTGGAGCATCTCGTATCCCTCGACGGCGACCGATCAGGAGAAGTCATCCTCGGCGCCCGCCTCGCTCGGCCCCGGCCGACCGAGGATGGAGTGGCGGCGCTGGTAGTGGTCCGCGCCTCGACCGACGGCGTCGGCCCCGTCGACGCTCTGCGGCTATGCGACGACTCGGGCATCGCCGAGACTGGCCAACCGTACTTCGTCGGGCCCGACGGCCGTATCTATCAACCCAAGGCCACGCCCGCCGGTTACATGATCTTGGTCCACACCTTCCCTGAAGGGGCGGCACGATGAAGACACACGTCACAACCGACAGCCACAGGATCACCATCCCGCGACTCCGAGCCTGCGTAGCGACCGTGCTGCTGGCGTCGGCTTTCGTCGCCGCCACGACCGTCGAGGCACACGCCGCCATCCCGACCGTCACGCGAAGCGAAATCACAGCCCGCGCCGAGTCGGCCATCGGCACCGACTACACCTGGGGGCAAGAGAGCTGGACGGCCAACAGCACGGGCGCGGGCCCCGACTGCTCCGGGTTTGTCCTGAAGTGCTGGGAGGTGCCGCGCAGCCTGCTTTACCAGGAAGAAGACGGCGTCAACGCCAGTATCTCCCCCCGCTACACCACCTACAGTTTCTACAACCTGCAGGGACCTTGGAGCCGGCTTCCCGGCCGTGACTCCCTCTTGCCCGGCGACGCCATCGTGCGCAACGACGGATCCTCAGGTCACGTCGTCCTGTATGCGGCCGGGGACGTCTGGGGCTCCCCGATCGTGTACGAAGCGCCCTACACCGGAGCGACAGTGCGCCGCGCCTCCCGGTACCTCACGAGCGATTACATCCCCATACGCCGAAACTCCCTGGCGGTGGTGGACAGCCTCCTCCTCGATAACCCCACGGCCAAGACCACGGGCGGCGCCGACGCCGGGGGAGCGTGGACCCGCTCCACGAGCGTGAGCGGTTACTACCAAGCCGACTACCAGACCCACGAAGCCACTACCGCCGCGGCCTGGGCCCGCTGGACCCCGCGTTTCTCCACCTCCGGCTACTACACCGTGTACCTCCGCTGGACGAGTGGCTGGAACCGCGCGAGCAACGCTCGGGTGACTATCAACACGCCCAGCGGACAGCTCTCCACGACCGTCGATCAGCGCAGCGGCGGCGGCACCTGGGTAAGAATCGGTCGCTACTACTTCAACGCGGGCTACTCCACGGGCACCGGCAGCGTCGCCATCCACGCGACCGGCGCCAACGGTCACGTGGTCGCCGATGCGTGCCTCTTTACCCAGTGACGCCACCCCGGCGGCGTGTTACCCACCCGCCGACCCGACCTGCCTCGCGCGAGAGGCCCCTTCTGGGGCCTCTCCTCCGCTTCAGGCTCCGCGCGGCGACGTTCCAGATGCAGGCGCCACTCGGCGATCGGACGTTCGTGACCGGGCTCTAACCCCCGAGCCGGTCGATCAGGTTGCTCGTCATCTTGGCCACCTGCCCCCGGGTCGCGAGACCATATGGATCGAAGGTATCCGCCGTCTTGCCGGAGAGCAACTCGTTGTAGCGGGCGATCCGCACCGCGTCGTCGGCGAAGGCGGGCACATCCGTGAACCCGTGGTCGTACGCGGCCGGCGGCGCTGCCAATCGGTCTCCCCCGGCCCGCACCAGCATCAGGGCCAGCTGGGCACGAGTGATCGGATCATAGGGGCCGAAGTTGCCGTTCTTCAGACCCTTGATGACGCCGAGCCCGAACGCCTCCTCGACGTAGTCGAAAGGGTAGCTCTCGCCGGTCCACGGCACGTCACTGAACGTGGCTTGGCCATCGAATTCGATCTGGTCGGTATGCTCGCCGATGGCCAGAATAACGACCTTGGCGAACTGAGCTCGCGTGACCTCGTCCTCAGGCCGGAAGCTCCCGTCAGAAAACCCGCCGATGATCTGCGCTCCGGCAAGGGCGGTCACCTCGCGGTAGAAGCGATGGTCCGAAGGGACATCCTGGAACACGGGCCTCAGTGTGGTCGCAGTCGGTGGGAGAGTAGTCGTCGTGGAGCTGGTCGTGGTCGTCGGAAGAGTAGTCGTGGTGGAGTTGATTGTGGTCGGGGACGCCGTCGTTGTGGCCGGGGGCGTCGTCGTTGTGGTGGGTCCCGCCGTCGTTGTGGTGCTGGAGGCGCTGGTGGTCGTGGTGCTGGCGCTGGTGGTCGTGGTGCTCGAGACAGTGGTCGTCGTCGGTGCGGCGTTCAAGACCGTGACCGAGATCGAGTCGTCGGAGTAGTTGCCCGCCGCGTCGTAAGCGCGCGCCCCGAGGCTCTTGCCTCCGTTCGCGGAGGAAGCGGTGTGCCACGTGAAGGTGTAGGGATAGCCGGTGTCGGTCGCGACCAGAGAGCCGTCGATGCGGAGCTCTACCTTTGTCACGCCGACGTTGTCGTTCGCCGTCAGTGTGATGGGTGTGTCCCCAGAGACCGTGGCCCCGTTGATCGGCGTCGCGAAGCTCAAAATCGGCTTCTCGCTGTCGCCTCCGCCGCCCCCGCCGCCCCCTCCACCACCGGCGTCGTGGGCGCTCGCGTCGACGTAGCCACCGAAGTCGGTCGTCCAGTAGTCCCCGTATGGCGAGCCCGCCGTGTAGTCCAGGGATATGCCGATCACTTTGAACTCAGGCTTCAGCATGTTGGCGTTGTGGCCCGAGGAGTTTTTCCACGCGTTGAACACTTCCGCGGCCGTCGCCTGCCCCGCGGCGATGTTCTCACCCTTGTACGTGTCGTAGACATAGCCGCTCGCGGCCATCCGTTGCCACGGTGTCGCATTCACCGCAAAGTAGTCGGAGGCGAGGCTCGTGTGGTCGAAGAAGCCGTATTTCCCCATGTCTTTGCTGTGCTTCTCGGCGGCGTCAGAGATGTCGTCGGACAGCAGCAGCGTGCCAAGCCCGTTCGCCTGCCGGTACTGATTGATCAGGCCAAGGAACTCGATCTCCTGGGTCGTGTAGACGCCATAGGCCGCCTGCGCCACCGAGGGGACGAGCAGCAGCGTGACGACGAGTAGAGCGAGGAGGACAAGTCCCCCCGCACGGACCCTCCGGCCCGCCTTTGCCTGCATGCGTCGTAGCTTCATGGAGCACTCCTGAACCGCGTCACCTACGTTCATCGGCTTTTACCTAAACGCAAATCAAGATGCACTGATACGGAAATGGACGCATAGGGCTGATAGCTACGCAGGCTCAGCGGCGCCCTGACGCCTCGAAGCATCGGCGCGATCAGCGCTGGAGCAGCACCTCGAGGTTGAACAGAATCTGGGCGACCTCACCGCGAGGCATCGCTCCCCACGGGTCGACCTCGGTCACAGCGATACCCGCCAGAAGACCATTGGCTTCGGCCAGGCGCGCGGCTTCCGCATGAGGCGACTCCAGATCGTCCGCCCAGCTGGAGACGAAGTCCTGAGCCGGTGTCCGCAGCGCACCGGGGCGCACCTTCTCCACAGCCCGAACCACCATCGTAACAACCTGGGTCCGACTGATGTCGGCTTCGGGCGAGAAGGTGGTGGCAGTCATCCCTTGCGTTATCCCCTGGGCCGAGGCTACCGCGATGTACTCATTGGGGTACAGATCGTTCGGATCATCGTCGGACAGATCCGTGAATGGCGAGGTGTCCGATTCCACCACGGGCAGGTCGAGCAGCTTCACGATCATCTTCGCGAAGTGCTGTCTCCAAACCGGCCTCCCCGGCCCGAACGTGCCGTCGTCGTAGCCGGCTATGACACCGTCCTCCGAGAGACGGCGGATCGCTTCAGCGTATGGATGGCTCGCGGAGACGTCAGGGAACGGACCGCTTCCGGCGCCCGACACCAATGGATCGCGGGCCGTGGAGTCCACCGTGCTGCCGAACTCGACCGCCCAGTACCAACCATACGGGGATCCGGCCGCGTACACGCGCGCGATCCCGACCTCCCTGAACACAACCCGGCTACCGTTCATGAGAGGGTCGAGCATGTTGGCCTTGTGACCTTCAGACCCCTTCCACAGGCCCATGACCTCACTTGCCGTAGCCGCACCCGCGGCCAGGTTCTCGGCAGACCCGGGAGCGGAGTCGTAGCCGTCGTGCTCCAGCCGGTCCCAGAACTCCGAGCCCACGGGGTAGTAGTCGGAGGCTTCGCTCTCGTGGCTGAAATAGTGATAAGTCCCCATGTCGTGCGAGTGCCTTTCAGCCGACAGAGAGAGCTGGTCGGATAGCAGCAGGGGAAGGCGCCCGTTGGCCACCCGGTATTCGTTGAGTTGGCGCAGGAAGGCCAGCTCCTGATCGTCGTAGGCGGCCGCCCGGGCGACCCCAGTCCAGGCCAGCATCAGTAAGGCGAGGGCGACGATGGTAGCCATGGCCACGAGCAGGAGGTGGAACCTGTCCGGCGCCGGAACAGCGGCCGCACGCACTCGAGGCCTGCTTCCGGGGGTCAAGCTGGGGGCCGCTCTCCGCATCCTACGCATCACCGTCTCCTCTTACTCTCTGCGGAGAGTATCGGTAGCGCAATACGGAAACTTGACCGTCTGCGTGCAATGGAAGCGCGGACCCCGCCCCCGGCACTCTGCCGGGGACAACCCTCGGCATGGCCTGGCGGCGGGGTACGTGCCATTAGGGCGCTGCCACCCCATACGTCCAATTACCGGACGCAGTGGTGCGGCCGTCGTCATCGACCGCCACCACGTAGAGGTCATATTTGCCCGCCGCGAATGCGGCCCCCGTGCTATCCAACGTGATGGCGGCATCGCCCGTCCACGTGGCGGTCGTGCGATCGCTGAAGGTCTTCACCGGCGTCTGAGTGGCCAGGTTCAAGGTCGTACCGGCCGCCAGTATGTAAATCCGCTGCGAGATGACATCAAGGTCCGCCGACACTGTCCAGGTCAGGCTGAAGTCAAGCCCGTTGACACCGGCGATCACCAGGTCCGAATCGGCGCCCGCGGTGATAATAGGCTTGGCCGGCGAACTCGCGGCCCAGGGTGCTGCGGCCGACGGGGTCCGGTTCCCGGCCTGGTCCTCGGCCACGACGTATACGTCATAGGACTGGGTCGGGCTGAAAGCCGCGCCGGCGCTATCCGCCGTCACCGCGGCGGTGCCGGTCCAGGTGACGGCGGTATTGTTCGGAATGGTCGCCACCGGAGTGTGCGTCGCATACAGCTGCAGGGCCGTGCCCGTGGGCAAGATGTATATGAGCTGCTTCGCAACGTCCCCCGTGATCGACGGTGTCCAGTTGACCGTGAAGTCAAGCCCGTTGATTCCCGCGACGACATTGTCGTTGTCGCTCGCCGTAGGACTGGTCGGCGCGGCCGGCGCGGTGTTGTCGATCGAAAACGCACCGCTGACAACCACGGTGGCCCGCAGCATGGCGTCGGTAGCGGTGATCCGGATCTTAGCTGTAGCCACATCAGCGGCGGGTACGCTCCACGACTCGGTACCGTCGTTGGCGGTTGCCGCCGTGATCACGGTCGGCCACGTGGTCCCGTTGTCGGGGGAGTACTCGATCTTGATCGGGTTGGCGCCGAAATACGTGTCGGTTGCGGTCCAGGTGATGTTGAAGGGCGCGCCGCCCCTCAACTTGGCTCCGGCCACGGGCGCCGTGATGTTCACCACCGGCGCCGCAGTGTCCACTACCACTTCCTGCGTGTCCAAGGCACTCGCGTTGCCCGCGCGATCGACGGACTGCACAGCGAAGATGTAGTCCCCGTTGGCCAGAGTGGTCGCGCCCCAATTCGCGGCGTAACCCGCTCCGTCGTCGCTGGAGAGCAGTGTGAAGTCGGCCGCGGCCCAGTTCGCCGGGATCGCCGGAAGGGCGCTCCTCAGCTTGTACAGGAAGTCCACCCGCGTGATACCGCTGGCCATCACTGCCGGAGCGGGTCCAACATCCGCCGCCGCAGCCGCGAACAGAGGCGTACCGCTCTCGGTGAAGTAGACGCCGCCGGGAGTCAGTGGGGCCGGCGCCTGCAGCTCCACGGTGGGTAGCTGAAGATCGACTATGACGTCGATCGACCCGAGCACCGTCTCGTTATCCGCGATGTCGGAGACCCGTGCCCGGAACTCATAGGCCCCATCAGCGAGGCTGCGATCGCCCCATGCTGCTTCGTACGAGCCATCCGTAGTCGTCGTATCGGTGGAGATCACCTGGTAGTCATCCACGGACCCGGCTGGCCGGTACTCGAACACCACCACCAGGACCCCGGATCCCGGGTCCGTCGCTTGGACGGTGAAGGTGGGTTTGCGCGACTTGACCCCGGCTCCGTCGCCGGGGGCCGTTATCGTGGCCGCTGGCGACGTCAGATCCAGCCGATACTCCACCGGCGCCGAGGCGTCGGAAATGGGGGCAGAACCGTTCCTGACCTTGGCTGTGAAGCTGTGCAGGCCTTCAGCGAGCGTCGGAGCAAGGACCGAGAAATTGCCGGCGCTGTCGGCCGTACCCTGTGCGATCTCGGTCGTCGAGCCGCCGAACGTGTCGTAAATCGCGACCCTACCCTCCGCGACCGTGTGCCCGGTGACGTACGGGCGGGTCACGTTGGAAGGTCCGACGGGAGTCGTCGATAGCCCGGTGGGAGGAGGTGGCGGCGTCGTGACGTCTGCGGCCACGTCGGCGGTACGCAAGACAAGTGCGACCGCCTGCGCCCGAGAAAGGAACGCCGTTGGTGTGAGCCTGCCGCCGCTGCCCAAGGTCACTTCGCGGTACACCAGATAGGCCGTGGCCGGCCGGTGAACAGCGGAAATCTGGCCTTCGTCGGAGTAACCCGCCAGGTAGAACTCGCCTTCAGCGGTGAACCACGCGGTCAAATTCGGATACGTCGCCACGTCGCCCTGGATCCCGCCGCGGGACGCTATCTCCGCGCCCGCAAGATACTTCCCCAGGATCGAGTTCGCCTGCTGACGCAGGATCTTGTCCGCCGGCCTGTACGTGCCGTCGGGGTAACCCCCGATCATGTCGGCAGCGTGACCGCCTTCGATATATGTGTAGAACGTATGAGTGCGCGGCACGTCGGAGTACGTAGGACTCAGCGGATTCGCGGTGTCGACCCCCAGGCCGCTGACCGCCATCTTCGCGAACTGCCCCCGAGTCACGTCGTTGTAGGGTCTGAACGTGCCGTCTGGGAATCCGTCGGCCACCGTGTCCGCCTCGAGCGCGGTCACGTGATAGTCGCTCACCCACTGCGCATTCGAGATGTCCGACCACAGCTCCACGGCGTGAGCCGGCCCGGCGGCCGCGGCAAGAAACATAGCCACGAACAGCAAGAAGCCAACACCGATCAAGGTGAGGTGGCGGATGGAGCGCGCGGAAGAAGGTGCGCGAAGGACTCTGGTCCGGGTCGCCGTCATCAGTTCTCCTCCCAGGTGACGATAGGCTCCGGCGCGCCAGGCGCCTTTCAGCGATGGGCCAGTCTAGCACGATGAGCCCACCCGGGCGAGGCGCCGTCGCCGCCGCGCCGATGACCATTTCGACCTCGACCCCCGAACTCCTCGCCCCCAAGTTGGACCAAAGACAGGGGGCCCGCCGAAGCGGGCCCCCTGTTGCCATCACCGATGGCGGCTGCAGTAGCAGTCGCGGCTTACGGAGTGGGAGTGTCGTACACCCAGTTCACTATGCCGTCGGTGTCGCTGGTCGTCGAAGCCTTCACGTAGAAGGCGTCGGTGGCGACCCAGGTGTGGCTGGTCGGGATGGTGTTGTTGATGGTGTTGTCGAACGCGACGCTGCCAAGCAACGCGGCGCCCGGGGTCATGTAGGCCTCAAGCGTCTTCCCGATCCAGCTGGGGAAGGCGGGGAAGGCCGTGATCTTGGTCTGGCCGACGACCGCCTGAACCCGGTCACCGAGTGAGGCTTGGTTGTCCCGGTACACCCACTGGACGTTCGAATGGGTGGACTGGATGCCGGAGGCAGTGGCGACAGCGTAGACGTCCTGGACGCCCCAGTCACCCAACGCTTCGCCCCAAGTGAAGTTCACTTGGCCCGCGGTGTTGGTGGTCCAGTTGAATGCCCCACCGATGCCGTTAGGTGTGGTTGTCAGGACGCCCTCTTTGTTGGTACCAAAGAGCTGCACCTGGACACCCGCCATCGGCGCACCGGCCTGGTCGAGCACGGTGGCCGTGAACGTGGTGGTCTCAAGACCGGCGACCGCGATGTCGCTCGCAGGCGACAGGGTCACCGTGGTGACCTGCGGCACGTACCACACCTTGTGGATCGTCGTGGTCCAGATCGGCGAGCCACCCACGACCAGTCCATCGGCCGGAGCGTATACGAAGATCTTGACCAGCGACTTGAAGTGGGTGATGCCCGCAGGAGCACCCAAAGCCGGGTTCTCCGCCAACACGAGGTCGACGTTGGAACCAGTCAGCTTGTTGACGACGACCTGACCCTCGGTCCGCGTCAAACGGTTGAACCCGTCGAGAGTCCAGGCCTTGGCGCCGTCGGTCGCGAGGTCAACGGCAGGGTTGTACGTCGGCGACTGACCAGGGTTGGTCGTCGGGTCGTACGCCACGCCGCTGTTCCCGTCGAAGAACTCGCCGGGGCCGCCCGGGAAGACGAATGGACCATCGCCGAAGTTCGGGTTGTCCGAGCCGGCAGCCTGGTTGAAGTAGAACGACCAGGTGCCGCCCGGACCAACGATCTTGGCGTACGGATCGTCGGCGGGCATGGGCTCGTCGCTATCCGGACGCGTGCCGTTGTCGTCGTACGAGAGACCGCCGATCAGGTTGGTCGTGTCGCGGTCGTCGAAGTACGCTTTCGGATGGTAGGTCGCGACCGCATTCTGCCCACCTGCCGGCGTGACCGTGCCCGCGCCGACCAGCATGTACACGACCTCGTAGTCGGGCAGATCATTGCCGAACTCGTCGGTCACGTGCACCGAGATGTTGCCCATGCCGAACAGGCCGGCATCGGTGGTGGCGTCAGCCTGGCCACCCACGTTCACCTTGTTGGTGATGTCCTTGTCGAAGACGCCGTCGGTGTTGTTCGCTACCTCTTCGGAGTCGATGAACACCGTGATGTCCTGACCGGCGCCCGTGGCTTTCCACAGCTTCTTGGCATAGGCCTTGATGAGCTGCGGGCCATCGTGCGGGTTGTCCGCCCAGTCGACGGTCGCCTGGATGGTCTCCGGACCCTTCTTGGTGGAATTGACGGTGACGACGGCTTCGCCGTTCGCGTCCGTCACGACGACGGTCTTCGGCGTGAAGTCGCCGACCGCGTCGATGGGGCCGCCGTCGAAGAAGGAGCCCAGGTTCGACTTGCCGGCAACGCCGTTGCTCAGGGCGAAGGTGACGTTCTTACCGGGCAGCGGGATGTAGATACCCGTCGTGCCGGTGAAGGTCTCTTTGTAGCCGTCCTGATCCCAGTC
>JAJZQZ010000083.1 GCA_021802965.1 Actinomycetes bacterium | reverse complement strand
AGCAGGGAAGAGGCGAAGATGACCGGGATGACGCCGGCCATGTTGATGCGAAGGGGCAAGTAGGTGCTCTGCCCCCCGTACATCTTGCGCCCGACCACGCGCTTGGCGTACTGGATCGGTATGCGCCTCTGCCCCTCCTGGATCAGAACGATTGCGGCGATGACGCCGAGGGCCATCACGGCAAGGAAGACCCATTCCAGCGGGTTCATGGTGCTGAACATCTTGTAAATGCCGGAGGGTAGCCGGGATACGATGCTCGCGAAGATGATCAGAGAGATGCCGTTACCGATACCTCGCTGGGTGATCAGCTCGCCCAGCCACATGATGAGGGCTGTGCCCACAGTCAGGGTGAGGATGATCAGGTAGGCCTTGAGCGGCGTCAGCGGATTGTCCGGCGGGAATGCCCCCTGCGACTTGAACAAGAAGACGTACCCGACCGACTGGAACAAAGCCAATCCCACGGCCAAGTAGCGGACGTACTGGTTGATCTTCTTCTGGCCCGCCTCGCCCTCTTTCGCAAGCGCCTCCAGCTGAGGGACGACCACCTGCAACAGCTGCATGATGATCGACGCGGTGATGTAGGGCATGATGCCCAGTGCGAACACCGCTACCCGTTCGAGTGCACCCCCGGCGAAGAGGTCCAGGAAGGCGAACACACCGCCGCCCGCGACCAGGTTCTGGATAGCCTTCAGGTCGATGCCCGGCACCGGGACGAAGGCTCCCAGCCGGTAGATGGCTATGATGAACGCCGTGAACAGGAGCCGCTTCCGCAGGTCGGGCAGCTTCCAGGCGTTCAGAAGAGATTGCAGCATCAGGGGTTCTCCCGTGGTATGGCGATGTCCTAGGCGGAGAGCACCTCGACGGAGCCTCCGGCCGCTTCTATCTTGGCCTTGGCGGCGGCGCTGAATCCGTGAGCCTGGACCGTGAGCGCCCGGTCGAGATCCCCTTGGGCCAAGATCTTGATCCGTTCGTCACGCTTCTTGATGATGCCCTTTTCAACGAGGCTCTCCGGGGAGACGACCTCGCCGGCCTCGAAGACGACCAGGCGCGCCAGGTTGACCGGAGTCGAGAAGGTGCGGAAGGGGCCGATCGGCATGGCCGTCTTGGCGTAGGGACCGCGGAGCTTCGGCAGGCGCATATGCAGCGGCATCTGCCCACCCTCGTAGGTGGGCGAGGTGTTGCCGCCCGCGCGTGCCTTCGCGCCCTTGTGTCCCTTACCGGAAGTCTTGCCCACGCCCGAGCCCTCGCCGCGCCCCACGCGCTTCTTCTTGAAGCGGGAGCCCTCGGCGGGCTTCAGATCGTGCAAGAAGATGTCCGCCATGATCTACTCCTCGCCCTTCGCGTCGACCTCGCTGACCATGAGCATGTACTGGATCTTGCGGACCATGCCCCGGATCACCGGATTGTCGTCCTGGTACACCGATTGGTTCATCCGCGAGATCCCGAGGGCCCGCAGGGTGTCCTTGTGGTCCTGCTTGCGCCCGATGGCGCTGCGTACTTGGGTGATCTTCAGCATCAGACTATGCTCCCGCGGTCTCGGTCCCGGCAGGCAGCTTCTCCATGCCGAGGACCTCGCGCACTGTCTTGCCCCGCAGTGCGGCGATGTCTTCCGGTCGGCGAAGCGTGCGCAGACCCATTTCGGCCGCCCGCACCATGTTGATCGGGTTGGTCGTGCCCAGACACTTGGTCAAGACATCGTGGACACCGCCCAACTCCAGGACCGCACGTACGCCGCCGCCGGCGATGACGCCGGTACCGGGCGAAGCCGGCCGCAAGAGGACGCGGCCCGCGCCGAAGCGGCCGATCACTGAGTGCGTGATCGTAGAGCCGTGCTTCGGTACCACGAACAGATTCTTCTTCGCGTCTTCGATCGCCTTCTGGATCGCCAGGGGGACTTCCTTGGCCTTGCCGTATCCGACCCCCACCACGCCTTCGCCGTCGCCGACCGCCACGAGAGCCGTGAATGAGAACCTGCGCCCGCCCTTGACCACCTTGGCGACACGGTTGATCTCGATCACGTTCTCCTGGAGGTTCATAGCATCAGCTCTGATCTGTGCCATTGCCTTCCCTCTCTTCCTAAAAGTCTAGGCCGCCCTCGCGGGCGCCGTCGGCAAGGGCTTTGACTCGGCCGTGGTACAGGTAGGACCCGCGGTCGAAGACGACGCGCTCGATCCCGGCCGCCTTGGCGCGCTCAGCTATGAGCGCACCCACCTTGGCAGCGACCTCCTTCTTGGCCAGACCATCGCCACCCACGTTCGCGCTGCCGGCGCTGGCCAGCGTGCGACCGTTCTGGTCGTCGATGACTTGGGCCCAGATGCCACGGTTCGACCGGAACACCGAGAGTCGGGGACGCTCCGGGGTGCCGCGCACCTTGCCGCGTACCCGGGTCGCTCGGCGCTCCCCAGCCCGTTTCTTCTTCTCCATGATGCTCATATCGCTCGCCTCTCCTAGGCCCGCTTGCCGACCTTGCGGCGCACGACCTCGCCTTGATACCGGATGCCCTTGCCCTTGTAGGGCTCAGGACGGCGGATGGCGCGGATGTTGGCCGCGACCTGGCCCACCTGCTGCTTGTCTATGCCTTTGACCACGATCTGGGTGGCCGCCGGCACCTCGAACTCGATGAGCTCGGGAGGCGTCACCACGACCGGATGGGAGTATCCCACCTGGATCTCGAGCTCGCTGCCCTTGAGAGCTGCTCGATACCCCACGCCCACGATCTCCAGGCGCTTCTCGAAGCCGTTGGTCACACCATGGACCATATTGGCCACCAGGGTGCGGGTGAGCCCATGCAGGGCCCGATGGCGGTTGGCGTCACTCGGCCGCGTGACCGAGATGACACTGTCGGACATTGTGATGGCGATCTCGGGGCTGAACTCGCCCGCGAGCTCGCCTTTGGGGCCTTTGACGGCCACGCGGTTCCCGTCGATGGTCACATCGACACCGGCGGGAACAGGAATGGGTGCTTTTCCGATTCTAGACATACGCCCTACCAGACGAAGCAGACGACTTCGCCGCCGACACCCTGCCGCTGCGCCTCACGAGCGGTCATCAGACCCTGTGAGGTGGAGATGACAGCCACGCCGAGGCCCCCGAGGACCTTGGGAAGCTTGTCTTTCTTGGCATAGATGCGACGACCCGGCTTGCTGATCCGCTTGAGCTGGGTGATGACCCGGCGGCGGTCCTCCGTGTACTTCAGGTCGAGGACCAGGGTATCGTAGCTCTCTCCCTTGGCCACCGAATATCCCGTGATGTAGCCCTCATCTTTGAGGATGCGGGCCAGCTCGACCTTCATCTGGGAGGTCGGGAGCTCGACCCGCGAGTGGAGCGCCTTATTGGCGTTCCGGATGCGGGTGAGCATGTCGGCGATGGGGTCAGTGTTCGACATCGTCCCCCCTCACCAGCTCGACTTCGTGACACCGGGGATCATTCCCTGGTGCGCGAGGTCGCGGAGACAGATGCGGCACAAGCCGAACTTGCGGAAGTATCCGCGAGGCCGGCCGCACCGGTTGCAGCGATGGTAGGCCCGGCTCGAGAACTTGGCCGGCCTGTTCGCCTTGGCGATCATGGACTTCTTTGCCATACCGCGGCTTCCTTTCTAGCTTTCCCGGAAGGGCATGCCGAGCTTCTTGAGCAACGCCCTCCCCTCATCGTCAGTTTCCGCGGTGGTGGTGATGGCGATATCCAAGCCGCGGACCCGATCGATCTTGTCGTAGTCGATCTCCGGGAAGATTATCTGCTCCCGCAGACCGAGGTTGAAGTTGCCCTGGCCGTCGAACCCACTGGCCGGGATACCCCGGAAGTCACGGATACGCGGAAGCGCGATGCTGATCAGACGATCGAGCATCTCCCACATGCGTTCGCCCCGGAGGGTCACCCGCAGCCCCACCGGCATTCCCGCCCGGAGCTTGAAGTTGGCCACTGACTTGCGCGCCCGGCGTATCTGCGGCTTCTGGCCGGTGATCTGGCCGAGCTGCTTGGACGCCTCCTCGAGGGCCTTCGCATCCTGGGCGGCCTCACCGACGCCCATGTTCAGCGTCACCTTGCTGATGCGTGGCACCTGCATGGTGTTCGCGTACCCGAACTCCTCTATGAGGGCCGGGACTATCGTCGTCTGATACTTGTCTTTGAGCCTCGCCGTCGCCATCGCTAGTCCTTGTCTACCTGGACGTTGCACTTCTTACAGAAGCGGGCTTTGTCGTCCCCGTCGCCCCGGATACCGACCCGAGTGGGTTGACCGCAGCCCGGGCAGACCAGCTGCACGT
This sequence comes from Actinomycetes bacterium, assembly GCA_021802965.1. GTDB lineage: Bacteria > Actinomycetota > Thermoleophilia > RBG-16-64-13 > RBG-16-64-13 > JAJZQZ01. Next base: position 9,234 of record JAJZQZ010000083.1, on the reverse strand, counting down.
TCGAGACGTGTAGCCCTGCCTCCCGTTCGATGACGCCACCCTGGGGATTCTTCTGAGTGGGCTTCACGTGCCGCTTGATGAAGTTGACCCGCTCGACGACCACACGCTCATCCTCAGCCAGCACGCGGAGCACTTTGCCCTTCTTGCCCCGTTCCTTGCCCTGGATGACCATGACCGTGTCGCCCTTCTTGATCTTACCGAGGCCCCCGCGCTGCTTGGGCCCGCCACGATGCTTGCCCGCCATGGCTACAGCACCTCCGGAGCCAGGGAGATGATCTTCGCGAAGTTCTTCTCGCGCAGCTCCCGGGCCACAGGCCCGAAGATGCGGGTACCCCGCGGGTTCATCTGCCGGTCTATCAACACGGCGGCGTTCTCGTCGAAGCCGATGTATGTGCCGTCGCCGCGCCGGTAGGCCTTCTTCACACGCACCACCACGGCCTGCACCACATCGCCCTTCTTCACCGCGCCCCCGGGCGTCGCCTCCTTCACCGCGCCGACGATGAGGTCACCCACGCCGGCGTACCGGCGACGCGACCCACCCTTGATGCGGATGCAGAGGAGCTCGCGGGCGCCGGTGTTGTCGGCCACCTTGAGTCTCGTCTCTACCTGGATCATCGCTCGCTACCTGCCTATCTCTCTCGTGCCGCTATTCGGCCCGCTGAAGGACGCGGATCAGACGCCAGCTCTTGGACTTGCTGAGCGGGCGGCACTCACGCACCAGCACCTTGTCGCCAAGCCGGGCCTCGTTCGTCTCGTCGTGGGCCTTGAGCTTGCTGGTCCGGCGCACGATCTTGTGGTACACCGGGTGAGGCTTGACACTGGTCACCTCGACGACGATGGTCTTGTCCATCTTGTCGCTGACGACCACGCCCTGCCGTTCCCGCTGGTTACTCTGGCGCTCCGCCGTCATCCTACGACTCCTTCTCTTTGTTCCGCGAGCTCTGTACCGTCAGCAGCCGCGCGATATCGCGCCGCACCTGCGTCAGCCGGCTCGTGTTCTCGAGCTGCCCGGTCGCATGCTGAAAGCGCAGGTTGAAGAGCTCCTCACGCGACTGCGCGAGGCGTTGCTCCAACTCGTGGTCACCCAACTCGACCAGATCCTTAGGCTTCACCGCCGTCCTCCCGCGCCACGAACTTGCACTTCAGCGGAAGCTTGTGGGCCGCCAGCCGGATGGCTTCCTTGGCGAGATCCTCGGGGACCCCGGCCAGCTCGAACATGACCCGCCCCGGCTTGACCACGGCGACCCACCTGTCGGGTGAGCCCTTGCCCGAGCCCATGCGGGTCTCGGCGGGCTTCTTGGTCACCGGCTTCTGAGGAAAGATGTTGATCCACACCTTCCCCCCGCGCTTGATCTTGCGGGTCATCGCGACACGGGCGGCCTCGATCTGCCGGTTGGAGACCCAACCGGGCTCCAAGGCCTGCAGTCCGAACTCGCCGAACTGCACGGTGACTTGCCCTTTGGACTTCCCGCTCATCCGGCCGCGTTGCTGCTTGCGGTGCTTGACTCTCTTAGGTAGTAGCATCGTTCCTCGTCTCCCTGAGGCTCGTGTCCACGGCCTCGGGCGTTGCCACCTGAACGCGTAGACCGCGCACGGTCACCCGTTTCTCCTCCGTGGGGCTCGTTCTACCAGCTGCCGCCGTCGCCGCCACGTCCGCGGCGCTCTTCGGGCACCCCGAGCGTTTCGCGACGACCGGACTGGCCGGCCTGCGCGAAGCCCTCGGGCATGATCTCGCCCTTGTTGATCCAGACCTTCACACCGATCTTGCCGAACGTCGTGTTGGCCTCGCTGAAGCCGTAATCGATGTCGGCCCGCAGGGTGTGCAGGGGCACGCGACCCTCGCTGTAGCCTTCAGTACGTGCCATCTCGGCTCCGCCCAGACGACCGGCGGACCGCACCTTGATGCCCGACGCCCCCGAACGCATGGCCGAGGTGATCGCGCGCTTCATGGCGCGGCGGAAGCTGACCCGGTTGGCCAGCTGCTCGGCGATCGACTGCGCGACCAGGTTGGCGTCGAGCTCGGGCCGCTTGATCTCGGTGATATTGACATGCACGTTCTTGCCGGTCATGTCGTGGATCTGACGGCGCAGCGCGTCGACTTCAGCGCCCGACTTGCCGATCACGATGCCCGGACGAGCGGTGTGGATGTCGATCACGATCTTGTTCGTGTCCTTGCGGATCACGATGTGCGACAGGCCCGCGTGGCCCATCTTCCTCTTTATGTGGCGGCGGATAGCAAGGTCCTCTTCGAGGAACCCGGCGTAGTTCCGCTCGGTGAACCACTGCGCCTTCCAATCATGGATGATGCCCAGGCGCATGCCACCCGGGTGAACCTTCTGACCCACGGGCTACGACTCCTTCCTTTCATCCACCGAGACGGTGATATGACTGGTCCGCTTGCGGATACGAGTGGCGCGGCCCATGGCCCGCGGCTTGAAACGCCGCAGAGTCGGCCCTTCGTCCACGAAGGCTTGGGCGACGTAGAGATCTTCGGCCACCAGGTCGTTGTTGTTCTCGGCGTTGGCCACGGCCGAGGCCAGGACCTTGCCCACCACCGGCGAGGCAGCGCGAGGCGTCAGCATCAGGATCGCGCGAGCGTCCTTGACCGACTTGCCCCGAATGAGCTCGATTACCTGGCGAGCCTTGCGCGGGGCGACCCGCACGTATTTGGCTGTCGCAGTGACCATGGCCTACCTCCGGGTGCGGCGCTCTTTGCCGCCGCCGTGGCCGCGGTAGGTGCGCGTCAGGGCGAACTCGCCCAGCTTGTGCCCTACCATGCTCTCAGTGACGTAGATGGGCACGTGCTTGCGGCCATCGTGTACGGCGATGGTGTGTCCCACCATCTCCGGGTAGATGGTCGATGCACGCGACCACGTCTTGATCATACGTTTGTCGCCCGTGTCGTTCATGCGCTCGATGCGAAGCATGAGCTTGTCCTCCACGAACGGCGGTTTCTTGCTGGATCGTGCCACAGCGCCCGTTACCTCCCTGTCCCGCGCCGCCTGATGATGTACTTGTCCGACGGTTTGGTGCCCCGGGTCTTGTGACCCAGCGTCGGCACACCCCAGGGCGTCACCGGATGACGGCCGGGAGGCGTGGAACCTTCACCGCCCCCGTGGGGGTGGTCGACCGGGTTCATGGTCGTGCCCCGCACGGTGGGCCGGATGCCCATCCAACGGGTGCGCCCTGCCTTACCTCCGGAAAGGTTCTCGTGCTCGGCGTTTCCGATCTCACCCACGGTCGCGCGGCAGCGGGCGTGGATCAGGCGCATCTCGCCCGAGGGGAGACGGAGGGTGGCGTAGTCGCCCTCCTTGGCCATGATCTGCGCCGACGTGCCGGCCGAACGTGCAATCTGCCCGCCGCGGCCGATGTGCAGCTCGATGTTGTGCACCACCGTACCCACGGGGATGCTCTTGAGGGGCAGGGCGTTGCCGACCTTGATGTCGGACTCGGGGCCCGCCTCCACTCGGTCTCCCACGCGCAGTTTGTTGGGCGCCAGGATGTACCGCTTCTCGCCGTCCGCGTAGACGATGAGGGCGATGCGACAGCTGCGGTTGGGGTCGTACTCGACCGAAGCCACCCGGCCGGGGACGCCGTCCTTGTCCCGCTTGAAGTCGATGATGCGGTACAGCCGCTTGTGCCCGCCGCCCTGGTGACGCGTGGTGATGCGGCCATTGTTGTTGCGGCCGCCTTTGCGCTTCACCGGGACCGTGAGGGACTTCTCCGGCTCGGTCTTGGTGATCTCGTCGAAGGCCGGTGTGGTCGTGAAACGCCGGCCGGGCGAGGTCGGTTTGTAGCTCTTGATCGCCATGCGTCTTCTCCTGCTCCTCGCCGGCCTATGCCGCGCCGAAGAAATCGATGCGGTTGCCGGGAGCGAGCTCGACCACGGCCTTCTTCCACCGCCGGGTGAGACCCCGGTGCATGCCGCGGCGCTTGGGCTTGGGTTTCACGTTCAGGGTGTTGACCCCGATGACCTTCACTTTGAAGATCTCCTCCACGGCATCGGCCACATGGATCTTGGTGGCCTTCGTGTGGACCTCGAAAGAGTACTTGTTGTGATCGATGGCCGCGTAGCTCTTCTCGGAGACGATCGGCCTGATGATGACCTGTCGAGCTTCCATCAGCTCTCACCGCCTTCGAGCATCGAGAGGGCCGCTTCGGTGACGACCGCGCTGCGCGCCCACACATAGTCTTGTACTTCGACCTCGTTCACGGGCAGGACCCGCGTGTCGGCCAGGTTGCGAAAGCTCAGCAGGGTGTTGATCTCATTGGGCGACGCCATCACAAGGATGGGGGCTTCCAGACCGCAGGCGTCCAGGATGCCGGCCGCCCGCCTGGTCGAGGGAGCATCGAAGTCGACCCCCGAGAGGACGCGTACGCAGTCGTTCCCGACCAGGTTGCCGAGAGCCATGCGGAACGCCTTGGCCCGCGCCTTCTTGTTGACCTTGAAGGAGTGGTCGCGGGGCATGGGCGGGAACGCGACGCCACCGTGGGTCCAGTGAGGCACCCGGGTCGAACCGATGCGCGCCCGTCCGGTACCCTTCTGCCGCCAGGGCTTCGCGCCCGAGCCGGCGACCTGACCGCGGCTCTTCGCCGAAGCGGTGCCCCGCCTCCGCGCCGCGAGCTCGCCCCGCACCACTTCGTGCAGGAGCCCGATGTTGCACTCGTTTTCTACCAGGGCGTCGGCGATCGAGTGTTCCCCGAGGGCCTCGCCCGTTTCGTTGATCTTGGTGATCGCTGGCATCTCCCCTACCCTCTGACTACCACCAGGGAGCCGGTGCTCCCGGGGATCGCACCCTTGACAAGGAGCAGGTTGCGTTCGGTATCGGTGGCGTACACGGTCAGGCCCACCTGGGTGATCTTCTTGTTGCCCATCTGCCCCGGGAGCTTGCTGCCCGGGTAGACCCGAGCCGGGTCGGCCGATGCGCCGATGGAGCCGGGCGCCCGATGGAAGTGGGCACCGTGACTCGCCGGGCCGCCTTTGAAATTGTGCCGCTTCATGACGCCCTGGAAGCCCTTGCCCTTGCTGATGCCGCTCACCTTGATGGCGTCGCCGGGAGCGAAGGCTTCCACCGTCACCTCTTCACCCACCGAAAGCTCGCTCTCGCCGGCCACCTCCATGAGGTGCTTCTTCGGCGACACGCCGGCCTTCTTCAGATGGCCCAGCAGCGGCTTGTTGAGCTTCTTGGGCTTGACATCGCCGTAGGCGATCTGAGTGGCGGCGTAGCCGTCGGTCTCGACCGTCTTCTTCTGGGTCACGACGCACGGCCCGGCTTGGATCACGGTCACCGGGGTGACTGTGCCGTCTTCGCCGAAGTGCTGCGTCATGCCGATCTTCGTGCCTAGGAGAGTCTTCATCACAGCTTGATCTCGATGTCCACACCGGCCGGCAGATCCATGCGCATGAGGCTGTCTACCGTCTTGGGTGTGGGTTGATGGATATCGATGAGGCGCTTGTGGGTGCGGATCTCGAAGTGCTCCCGCGAGTCCTTGTCCTTGAAGGGACTGCGGATCACGCAGTACACGTTCTTCTCCGTCGGCAGGGGCACCGGGCCCGAGATGGTCGCGCCCGTGCGCTCCGCCGTCTCGACGATGCTCCGCGCGCTCTTATCCACGAGCTCGTGATCGTAGGCTTTGAGCCGTATACGTATCTTCTGTTGCGCCAAGGTGTCCTCGCCTCTCAATGGACGGGTGTGGGGACCCCGGCGGGGCCCCCTCCGTGTCCTTACCTCGAACTACGCGATGATCTTCGTCACCACACCGGCGCCCACGGTCCGACCACCTTCGCGGATGGCGAAGCGGAGACCTTCCTCCATGGCGATCGGGGTGATGAGCTTGATTTCCAGGTCGGTGTGGTCGCCCGGCATGATCATCTCCACGCCGTCGTCCAGCTTCACGTCGCCGGTCACATCCGTGGTCCGGAAGTAGAACTGCGGGCGGTAGCCCTGGAAGAACGGGGTGTGACGGCCGCCTTCTTCCTTCGACAGCACGTAGACCTGAGCCCGGAACTGGGTGTGCGGGGTGATGCTCTTCGGCTTCGCGAGCACCTGGCCGCGCTGTACCTCGTCGCGCTTGATACCGCGCAGGAGGACGCCGATGTTGTCGCCGGCGCGACCTTCGTCGAGCAGCTTGCGGAACATCTCGACGCCGGTGCAGACCGTCTTCTTGACTTCCGCTTCCATGCCGATGATCTCGACTTCTTCGCCGACCTTGATGATGCCGCGGTCGACACGGCCGGTCACCACGGTGCCGCGACCCTGGATGGTGAAGACGTCTTCGATCGGCATCAGGAACGGCTTGTCGAGGTCGCGCTCAGGCTCGGGGAGGTAGCTGTCGACGGCGTCCATCAGGTTGAGGATGGGCTTGCACGCCTCGCATTCGTCCTTGCCGCAGCCACATTCGAGGGCCTTGAGGGCGGAGCCGATGACCACCGGGATGTCGTCTCCCGGGAACTCGTACTCGGAGAGGAGCTCGCGCACTTCCATCTCGACCAGCTCGAGAAGCTCGGGGTCGTCGACCATGTCGGCCTTGTTCAGGAAGACGATGATATAGGGCACACCCACCTGGCGGGCGAGCAGGATGTGCTCGCGGGTCTGGGGCATGGGGCCGTCGGCCGCCGAGACCACCAGGATAGCGCCGTCCATCTGGGCGGCACCGGTGATCATGTTCTTGATGTAGTCGGCGTGGCCCGGGCAGTCCACGTGGGCATAGTGCCGATTGTCGGTCTCGTATTCGACGTGAGCCGTGGCGATGGTGATGCCGCGCTCGCGCTCTTCCGGAGCGTTGTCGATGGAGTCGAAGCTGCGCACGGTGACGTTCGGGTTACGAGACGCCAGGCACATCGTGATAGCGGCCGTGAGCGTGGTCTTGCCGTGGTCGACGTGGCCGATGGTGCCTACGTTGACGTGCGGCTTGTTCCGCTCGAACTTCTGCTTCGCCATTGAATCCTCCTCTACGTTCCTGTTACACGCCGCCGCGTTGCCGCGCGACGATCTCCTCGGCGATGGACGCCGGGACTTCCGCATAATGACTGAACTGCATGGTGTATGTGGCCCGCCCTTGCGTGGCCGACCTCAGGTCGGTGGCGTAGCCGAACATCTCCGAAAGGGGCACCTGCGAACGGATGACCTGAGCGCTACCCCTGGGCTCCATGCCCAGGATGTGCCCCCGCCTCGAGTTCAGGTCGCCGATGACGTCACCCATGTATTCCTCGGGAACCACCACCTCCACGTCCTCGACCGGTTCAAGCAGCACGGGAGCGGCCTTGCCCGCGCCCGCTTTGAAGCCCATCGAGCCGGCGATCTTGAAGGCCATCTCGGACGAGTCGACGTCGTGATACGAGCCGTCGTACAGCTCGACCTTGATGTCGACCATCGGGAACCCGGCGAGAACGCCGGTCTCCATGGCTTCGACGATGCCGTTCTCGACCGCGGGGATGTACTCCCGCGGGATGGTGCCGCCCACGATCTTGTTCTCGAACACGAACCCGGCCCCGGTCTCGCTGGGACCCATGCGCAGGATCACGTGGCCGTACTGGCCGCGGCCGCCGGTCTGGCGCACGAAGCGCCCTTCAGCCTTCTCGACCGTCTTGCGGATGGTCTCGCGGTAGGCGACCTGCGGACGACCGACGTTGGCGTCGACTTTGAACTCGCGCAGTAGCCGGTCGATGATGATTTCAAGGTGAAGCTCGCCCATGCCGGCGATGATGGTCTGGTTGGTCTCCTCGTCGGTGCTGACACGGAAGGTGGGGTCTTCCTCGGCCAGCTTCATAAGGCTCTCGCCCAGGCGGTCCTGGTCGACCTTGGTCTTCGGTTCGATCGCCACCGAGATCACCGGGTCCGGGAAGTCCATGGACTCGAGGACGATCGGGTGGTCGGGATCGCAGAGGGTATCGCCCGTCGTGGTGAACTTGAGGCCTACCGCCGCGCAGATATCGCCCGCGTGGATCTCGCTACGATCCTCGCGGTGGTTGGCGTGCATCTCGAGGATGCGGCCGACGCGCTCTTTCTTGCCCTTGGTCGAGTTGCTCAGATAGGAGCCCGCGCTCAGGGACCCGGAGTAGACCCGGAAATACGTGAGCTTACCCACGTACGGATCGGACATGATCTTGAAGGCCAGGGCGCTGAAGGGAGCGTCGTCGTCGGCCGGGCGGGTGCGCTCGTCGCCCGTGCGCGGGTCGATACCTACGACCGGCGGGATGTCCGTCGGGGCCGGCAGGTAGTCGACGACCGCGTCCAGCAGCATCTGCACGCCCTTGTTCTTGAAGGCGGTGCCGCACAGAGTCGGCGTCAGCTCGATCTCGAGCGTCGCCCTCCGGATGGCCGCCTTGAGTCGTTCCTCGGAGAGGTCCTCCCCTTCCAGGTAGGCCTCCATGATCTCCTCATCGACGTCGGCTAACATCTCCATCATCTTGGCGTGGCCGGCCTCGGCCGCCTCGGCGTAGTCGGCGGGGATAGCCGTCTCCGACCAATCGACGCCCATGTCGTCCTCGTAGACGTAGGCGATCATGCGCACCAGGTCGACCAAGCCGCGGAACGCGTCTTCCTGGCCGATGGGCAGCTGCAGGACCAGAGGCTTGGCCCCCAGGCGGTCGACCATGCTCTGCACCGCGGGCGCGAAGTCGGCACCCGTGCGGTCCATCTTGTTGATGAAGGCGATACGGGGCACGGCGTACTTGTCGGCCTGCCGCCACACCGTCTCGGACTGGGGCTCGACACCTGCCACCGAGTCGAACACGGCCACGGCGCCGTCGAGGACACGGAGGGAGCGTTCTACCTCCATTGTAAAGTCCACGTGTCCGGGCGTGTCTATGATGTTGATGTGATGCTGCTTCCATTCACAGGTGGTGGCGGCTGCCGTGATGGTGATGCCGCGCTCCTGCTCCTGCTGCATCCAGTCCATGACCGCGGCGCCGTCGTGCACCTCGCCCATCTTGTACGTGCGGCCCGTGTAGTACAGGATCCGCTCCGTCGTCGTGGTCTTACCCGCGTCGATATGGGCCATGATGCCGATGTTGCGCACCCGGTCCAGAGGGAACTGTCTCTTGTCGCCGCTACCGGCTTTCTTCGCCGTCGCTTGTGCCACTGTCTCTTCTCTTACTCTCTCTGCTCGTCTTCTTTGCGCCTACCCAGCGGGTCTACGCACAACAACAGGACCCTGCCTCCGACCGCCCCGGTCGCCGAGACGAGGGCCCTGCCCAGAATGATCTACCGCTACGTACCCTTCAGACTCCCC
>JAJZQZ010000082.1 GCA_021802965.1 Actinomycetes bacterium | reverse complement strand
AGAGACGAGTCTATGTAGCGGTCGGAGAGCACGATGCGGCCCTCATCGAGAGCAGGGCGTATGACCTCTTCGACCAGCTGCGCCCGAGCGGCCGCGTAGAGCAGAGCCTCGGCCCGCGGCACCATGCCCCGATGCTCGGTGTCGAGGAGCACCCGCCGCACCGCCTCCCCCACTCCGGTGCCCCCGGGTTCGCGCACGGTCAGCACGTCATACAGCGCGGCGGTGAGGGCTCCGGCCAGGCGCGTGATCTGAGTCGACTTGCCCGACCCGTCGAGTCCCTCGAAGGTTATGAAGAGTCCCCGCGTTCCGCTGCCCATGCCCGCCAGGGCGGACTCGTCGAGCGAGGCGTCCTCAGGGGGGCTCACCCAGCCTCGCTCGGGCTCGAGGCCGCCTTCGCGGGAGTCCTCTTGCCCGCCAGCGCTACTCTCACAACCGAGATCACCGTATCGCGCCGTCCAGTCCGTCTTGGCGGCCAAGGCTTCGGTGTTCAGCAGCCTCTTAGCCAAAGATGTCCTGCCATACCCGGTGGAAGAAGCTCTTGATGCTCTCCCAGATGCCCTGGGCTTGGGCGTCGGTCAGCCCGATCGAGTCCTGGAAGTCCTTGAGCTGGCTCTGGAGCCTGTTCACGTCAAGATGCAGGCCCTGGACCGCAACGAGGATCTTCACGAGTTGGTCCACCTGCCCGATGGTCAGGTTGACCTTGAGCTCGGCTGCGATGCGCACGACCACTTCGCGGATAGCCGCCGGGTCCTTGAGGCCTTGCTTGGCGATCTCGGCCTTGGCCTGCTCGATGAGCTTGGCGATCGCATCGGCGTTCCCCACCTCTTTGCCGACCTGGGCGGTGCCCACCATCTCCTCGGTGGCTACCGACTTCGCCTGGTCGGGGATCTCCTTGCCGGTCGCTTCCTCGAAGGCCTTGAAGATGCCGGTCAGCGCCGCGGTGCCCGAGACGTCGAAGGGCGCCGCCGCGTAGACGTCGGCGTCGGCCACTCCCGCGGTCACCAGCGCGTTGGCGTAGGTGCGCGGGGTGACATAGGTGATGTGCTTGGTCTGGACCTTCACCCCGGAACCGTCGTCCTTGATGTGCACGTAGGCGCTGGAGATCGCCCGGGTGCCGATCTGCTTGTCGGGGACCGCCCCCTCGAGATACCGGCGCTCCTCGGCGTTCGTCACCTCGAGGACCGTGACCTTGTCGGCGTCGACCTTGAACAGGTCGAGCATCTGCCCACGCTGAGCCGGATCGAGATCGGCGCCCAATGTCACCACGACCTTGCCCGCGGCCGCGCGCGCCGGGGCGGAGAAGGCGGGAGTCAGGAACAAGGCGAGCAATCCCACGGCGACGAAGACCATGAACAAGGCCCGGCGCCGCCGCGATGATCGAATGCGGGATCGGCTGAGCATGGATGTGTCCTCCTATGTGCGCCTCGGTGCGAGGCAGGTGCGGTGCGGAGCCGTTACTCGACCGCCGGTTCCTTGCTGCGCGAGGACTTGCGCGCCGCAACGGGCTTCTTCGCCGTGGTGGCGGTGCCGGTCTTCTTCGCGCGGGTGGTGGTGGTCTTCTTGGCCGCTGTCTTGCGACCCGCGACCGAAGTCTTGGCTCCAGAGGCTGCGGCCTCGGCTCGGGCCGCCTGTTTTGCTCGGTACTCCGCCTTGCTGGGGCACTCCGGATCGAGGCAGAGCACCCAGGGACGCCGGCCACCCAGGATCTTCACGCGCGGCGTGCCGCATTGGGGACACGTCTCGCCGACAGCGATTATGTCGCCGCGTTGCGGCAAGGGATAGGTCTGCTGGCACTCCGGATAGCCCTCGCACCCCACAAAGCGCTTCTTGCTGGCCTTCGAGCGGATGATGCGGAGCTTGTGGGTGCCGCAGGTGGGGCAATCGCCCACGATCTTGTCGTCGCTGATGCCTTCGAGGATCCGGGCGGCCACCTTGTCCTTGTTCTCCTCCAGCGACCGGTAGGCCTGCCGCAGGAGGTCGCGCGAGACCCCCACCACCTCGTCCTTGCTCATCTCGCGCTCCGCGATCGCGTCCATATCGACCTCGAGCTGAGCGGTCATGCCCGGCGAGGCGATCAACGGCGCCCACTCGAGGAGCGCCTCGGCCACCTTGATGCCGGTCTCGGTGGGTTCGACCGGGTTGCCGTGGATGTAACCCCTGTCGTAGAGGTTCTGGATGATGTTGTGACGCGTGGCCTTGGTCCCCAGGTTGTGCTTCTCCATGAGCTCGATCAGGCTGCCCTGACCGTAGCGCCCCGGCGGCTGAGTCTCCTTGCCCTCCAGATGCTTGTCGACGAGTTGCACGAGGTCTCCCTCGCTCAGGGCGGGAAGCTCAGCGTCCTTCTGCCGGGAGTACGGGTAATAGGCCAGCCACCCGGGCGTGACGATCCGGGAGCCGCGCAGGAAGAAGGGCTCGGCGTCGATGTCGAGGTCGATGCGGTTCGACTCCGAGAGGCCGTCTTCAGCCAAGGTGGCGAAGAAGCGGCGCACGACCAGCTCGTAGAGCTTCCACTTGCGATCGTCGAGAGCCGCCCTGCGGGGAGCTCCCGTGGGATAGACCGGCGGATGGTCCGTGGTCTTCTTGGCTCCCCGGCTGGGAGTCAGCTTGCCCTTGGCCAGGAGCTCCCGAGCCTCGGCCCCGAACTCTCCGGCCGCGAGCACCTGCAGCACCTCGTCCAGGGGGATGGAGCTGGGATAGACCGTGTTGTCGGTTCGGGGGTAGCTGATGTAGCCGTCCATGTAGAGGTCTTCGGCCACGTTCATGGCCGCCGAAGGGCTGAAGCCCAGCGAGTTCGCCGCCGTCATGAGGCTCGTGGTGTTGAACGGAGCAGGCCGAGGGACCTTCTTCGTGGTGCGTTTGACCTCGGTCACCCGACCCGGTCCGACGATCTTTTCGAAGACGGTCCGCGCCTTCTGCTCGTCGAGGAAGCGCTCCTCGCGATGCACGGCCGAGAAGGCCTGTCCGTCGGCCGTCAGATCCACGGTCACGACCCAATACGGCACCGGGATGAAGGCACGCCGCTCCATCTCCCGCTCGACGACCAGGGCCAACGTGGGACTCTGCACCCGCCCAACACTCAGGAACTGGCTGCCGAGCCGATAGGTGGCCAAACTGACGAAGCGGGTGAGAGTGGCTCCCCAGATGAGGTCGATGTCCTGCCGAGCCTCCCCCGCGCGGGCCAGGGGTTCGGACAGATGGTCGAGCTCGGAGAAGGCACGCTTGATCTCGCCCTCGGTGAGCGCGGAGAAACGGGCCCGGCGCGAGTTGCGGTAGAGGCTCTCGTTCTCGCCCGCCGCTATCTCCAAGGCTTCGAGCCCGATCAGCTCGCCTTCGCGGTCGTAGTCGGTCGCGATGACCAGGGAGGTGGCCGCCCCGGCCAGCTTCCGCACGGCGCGGACCACCGACTTGGCCGTCTCGCCCTTCAGCAGGGGCGCGTCGATCAAAGCGGCGGGATCCACCTTGCGCCAGTCGGAATACGACTCAGGGAACTCCACCTGCAGGACGTGCCCCTTCAGCCCTACCGCGATCGTCTCCTCTCCGGAGATGTCGGTGAAGCTGTAGTACGGGACTTTGTAGAAGCTGTCTTGCTCCGGCTTGCCTTTGGCCAGGATCGAGGCGATCTTGGCCGCGGCATTATTCTTCTCAGTGATGATCAATCGCACCCGAAAGCGCCCCTTGGTGTGTGCCGGTTGGCGGTGTGGGAGGTCAGTCGCGCGAAGCGGCGGTAGCGTCCCCGCCCTGTCCTACAACGGCTTCTTCGACGCTGGAGTGGATCGAGAACATCCCATCGAAGCCTGTGATCCGGAACATCTTGGCCAGGTGCGCGTCGTCGACCACCAGCCGCAGGTCGCCCTCGATCGCCCTCAGCCGACGCAGGCTGCCCACCAGCACGCCTAGTGCGGTGGAATCGATGAACTCCACTTGGGTCAGGTCGACCACCAAGAGGTTGTGCCCTTGCGACGTCGCCTCGGCTATCGCCTCTTTCAGGCGGGGGGCCGTGTACACGTCGAGCTCGCCGTCGACGTGGATGACGTAGACCTCATCGGTTGTGCTGTTGCTGATGATCAGGTTCATGGGCCCCACAGAGATTACCACCCGGCCACGGCGCGTGCAGGGTGAGGTCTGACGTGGATTCTACGGGGCGGTGGTGGTGGTCGCAGCCCCGGCGGTCGTGGTGGTGGTCGCGAGAGAGGACTGCAGCGCGGCCAGCTGAGATTTGACAGTCTCAGACATCGCGCTGTTGGGCTGGAGCTGCAGGTAGCGGCTCCATGCGAGGATGGCGGCCTGCGCGTTCCCGACACCCCGTTCAGCCGATCCAAGCTGCAGGTACGCGTCGGCGTTGGCGGGATCCAGGGTCGTCAGCTTGTTGAGCACCCGGACGGCAGACGCGTAGTCACGGGCTCCCGAGCTCATGTATACCCCGGCCAGGCGGGTGAGCGGAGTGGGATCCTGCGGCTTTGCCTCGGATAGGAGCTCGAGGTACTTGGCCTCAGTCACCGGCTGCTGAAGAGCCTTGTACGCGTTCGCCAAGCCCAGCAACGCGTCGACGTTCTTGGGATCCTTCTGGAGCGTGGCTTCGTAGGTCTGGACCTGACCCTGCGGCGAGGTCGACGCCTGGCTGCGGCTCCCGCCGCCGATGCTATTCCACAGATCGCTCCAATTCAGGCCCGTGCCGCTCCCCACCCCGAGGGCGACGAAGCTGAGCCCGAAGACCACGGCCATGACTGCCGACATGATCTTGGCCCACTTGTTGATCTTCTTCCTATCGAGCAGCACAGCTTGATCTCCTGGTACGTCGTTCCGCGGGAAAGACCGGCCCCCGCCGGCGAGAGTCCATGAAGCATTATGCCTCATGCGGGGGCGGGCTACCAATCGGCGGAGACGGCCGCCGCCTGCCCGCCGATGCGGCGAAGAGTCAGGCGCGCAGCTTCAGCCGGACCGACGCAGCGTCCTCTATGATCCGGGAGGCGTCGATGTCGACGAAGACCTTTTTGTCATACACCACCCGCCCGTCGATCATGCTGAAGAACACGTCCTCCTGGTTCGCCCCGTACACCAAGGCCGAGACCGGATCGTCGATGGGCGAGAAATGGCTGTACTCCATGTCCACGGCGATCATGTCGGCCCGCTTGCCGGGCCTGAGACTGCCCACCGCCTCCTCGAGCCCCAGGACCTGGGCGCCGCCCAAAGTGGCCATGCGGAGGACCTGCTCGGCCGAGATGCAGACGGCGGAGCCTTGGCTCGCCCGATGCAGGAAGATGGCCATGCGCATCTCGTCGAACATGTCGAGGATGTTGTTCGTGGCCAGGCTGTCCGTCCCGATGCCGACCCGAAGCCCCGCGGAGAGGAAGTCACCGACCGGCGCGATGCCGCACCCGAGCTTCGCGTTCGACTTGGGACAGTGAGCCACGGCCACGTTGTGCTTCTTGAGCACCTCGATGTCCGACGGGGTCACCTGCACGCAGTGGATCGCGATTATGTCCGCTCCCAGGGCGTCCCATTGCTCCAGGAACTTCACCGGGCTCGTGCCGGTGGGCATCCAGGGGAGGCTGTCCCAGCCCACCAGCTCCCGGAAGTCGTGCGCGAGGACGCCCGCGCCGTTACGCACGAAGGTGACCTCGGCCAAGGATTCGGCGACGTGGGTGGCGACTTTGAGCCCTTCGCGCGCCGCGTACGCGGTGAGCGCGCGAAAGAGGGCGCCGGACACGGTGTAGGGAGCGTGGGGGGAGAGCCCGACCGTTACCAGAGGGCCGGCAAGCGCGCGCGCCCTGGCGACCCGTTCCTCGACGCGTTGCAGGGTGAGGCCTATCTTGGAGTCGTCCATGCCGAAGGCCTCGACGAAGGCGTATCCGCGAAGCCCGAACGTGCTGGCGGCTCTGAGGGTCGCCTCGCCGTCGAAGATGGTGTCGCCGATGGTGGTGATGCCCGACCCCACGCACTCCATGGCGCCCAGCATGGCCGAAGCGGCGTAATCGGCGGAATCGAGCTTGCGCTTCGACACCATGAACTTCAGCATCCAATCGCCGAAGTCGCAGTCGTCGAACAGCCCGCGAAAGGCCGAGTAGTCCAGGTGCACGTGGGTGTTGACGAATCCGGGCATCAGGATGGCGTGGTGGAAATTGACGACGGCCTCGCCGGGATACCGGGAGCGCATCTCGGCGCTCGGAGCCACGTCGGTGATCACTCCCGCCTCGACGCGCACAGACCCTTGCCGCAAGAGGGGTTCGGTGATCGGCAGCACCCAGTCGGCTTCGTAGATCATGCGGGCTCCTTCACGTGCGCCGGCGCGATGCGCCCAGTCTGACGATGGGTTCGGTCCGCCCATTCTAGCGGATTACGGCCCCCGCCGGGCGGCCCGGAGGGCCAAAAGAGCGTGCTAGAGTAGCCCCATGAGCCCCACCAACGAGGAGAAGCATCAGGAGACCTACGCGGCCGCCGAAAAGGCCGTGCGGGCGCTGGATCCTGAAGATGTCGCCCGTCGAGCAGGCGCTGTTTGGGTTTCCGGAGGACCCGGCGCGGGGCGGATCGAGATGGAGGTGCTCGGAGGGCGCGTGATCATCGAGTGGCCGGAGCTGTCCTTCGAAGCCGAGCCTCCCCTCGCCCGCCTCTTTCCCTGGCGTCTCATCGCACTGCACCACTTGGCGATGGCGACGGGCGCGCAGCCGGGTGAAGACTGGATCAGTTACCGTGAGCTGCCCGACGGCCTCTTCTACGCGAACACCATCACGCGCGAGGTCGAAGAGCCTCTAGCCCGTGCTTACGCGACCAACCACGATCTCTTCATAGCCGCCGGAGCTCCCCTGGGCGCCGTCCCGGCTGGAATAGCCGACGCTTCCCTGCTCTTTCATCCCCTCCCCCGGATGCCCGTCGTGTTCGCCCTGTGGGTGGAGGACGAGGAGTTTCCCGCCAAGGTCAAGGTGCTCTACGAGCGGGCAGCCGTGCGCGGGCTGCCGCTGCAGGATCTGCGGATCCTCGCGGACCTCATCGGCGGTTCGCTGAAGGCCGCGGCTCCTCGGCCGGAGTGAAGCGCACAAGCACCGGAGGGTCGGGCGTGGTGGCCGGGGGCCACCCCGCCACCGCACGCGCCGGCGCCGAGTTGCTGCGCGTCGGCGGCAACGCCGCCGACGCGGCCGTAGGCATGGTGGCCGCGGCAGCCTGCGCCGAGGCCTGCCTGACTGGACTGGGAGGAGGAGGCTTCGCCCTGGTCCGCGAGCCCGGCGGTCACGCGGAGATCCTGGATTTCTTCGTGACCGCTCCTGGGTTGGGACGTACCCCCGAGGACCTCGCCTCGCGGGCCCACATCGAACCTTACGTGGTGCCCTTCCGCTCCACGACGCAGACCTTCTATGTGGGCCCCGCTTCCTGCGCGGTCCCCGGCATCCCCCTGGGCCTCACGACCCTCCACGCCCGACACGGCCGGCTCTCCCTCGAGCGGGTGCTGGCGCCTGCGGTCCGACTCGCGCGCGCGGGGGCCCTCGTGGTGCCGCAGCAAGACTATCTGCACGACATCTTGGAAGGCATCCTCACCCGCGAGGAAGGGATGCGGCGCATCTTCACGCCCGACGGGTACCTCGTCCGGAGCGGCGAGGTGCTCCGCTCCCCAGATCTTGCCGTCGCACTGGAGAGGCTGGGCGCCGAAGGCGCCGAGCCCTTCACGCACGGGGTGTACGCACAGCGCATGGCGGAGTATCTCGACCGCCACGGGGGACTCATCACCCTCGAAGATCTCGCGGCCTACGAGGTCATCATCCGGGAGCCCGTCGTGGCGTCCTATCGGGGGCACGAGATCCTCACCAACCCCCTGCCGAGCTCGGGAGGTACGCTCATCGCCTTCTCGCTCGGGCTCCTCGATCGAGCGGACCTCGCCGCCCTCGACGAGGTGGGGCGGGCTGTCGCCGTGATCTCCGCGCTCGAGGCTACGGACGAAGTCCGTGTGTCGGACTTCGACGCCCAGCGCGGCATGCCCGGGTTTGCCGCCGCCTTCCTCTCCCCCGCCAACCTCGATCGCCACGCGGCCGACCCGCGAGGGGCGGGCGGCCCGGTCCGCGGGGGAGCCGCCGCCAAGGAAAGGTCTCTCCTGGGCGGCGAGCCAGGCAACACCACGCACGTCTGCGCCATCGATGCCGACGGGATGTCAGTCTCACTGACGACGTCCTGCGGGGCCGGGTCAGGCGTCATCGTCGACGGCACCGGCATCTATCTCAACAACATGATGGGCGAGGAAGACCTCAACCCGGGTGGCTTCTTCACCCTGCCCCCGGGCGAGCGGCTCACGTCGATGATGGCTCCCACCATAGCGTGGGGGCGCAAGGCCACGGGCGAAGAGCGACTGGTGGCCCTGGGCAGCGCAGGCAGCGCCCGTCTCCGTTCCGCCATCGTGCAGGTTCTTGTGAACGTGCTGGACGGGCAGATGGAGGCCGCGGCGGCGGTCGACGTCCCGCGCGCGCACGTGGATGCCGGGACGGTACACCTCGAGGCGGGCACCCCGGCGGACGTCGAGACGACGTTGAGGCTCTCGGGCCGCACCGTCCAGGCTTGGTCGGCGCGCGACCTGTACTTCGGCGGCGTCCAGATGGTCTCGCGCGAGGGCCGGGAGGCCGCGAGCCGCTTCGATGGCGCCGGTGACCCGCGACGAGGTGGGGCGGCCCTCCTCGTCTAGGAGTCTGCGCTGCACTATACTGTCGCCGATGGCCCGGCAGCGCACAGCTTCTCCTCCAGCCATTGACGACCCCGCCGGCTCTCCGAGGCTGCGCCCCCGTTTCGTGTGGAGGGTGTCTCTGAAGCGGCGGCTGTTGATGTTGGTCTTCATGGCGCTCTGGACCGGCATGGTCCTCTACCCCGACCCGCGGGTGCTGGTCACGTCGCTGCGCCGCCTCGCTCACCCCCCGGTCGATGTGGCGGCCGTCCGCGACATCGCGGCCACCCTTCCCGACGATGCGGCTGCGATCGAAGCGTACTCACAGAAGTACGTGAAGTACGAGTATGCATGGAAGCTCTACGGAAAACCCTGGTACTTCCCCACCGTGCGCGAGGTCCTGCGCGATCAAGCGGGTGATTGCCAGGCGGAGGCGATCGTGACGGCCAGCATCCTGCAGGCCAAGGGAATGCCGTACACCTTCCGCTACTCGTTCGATCACGTCTGGGTGGACTATCCGGGCAAGGAGATGAACAAGCTCGAAGACCCCGCCACTGCGTTCGTCTCCAACGCCGGAGGCCAGGGGTGGCTGGGCAGCCTGCCCGACAAACTTCCGTTGCGCGACGTCATCGACCAGCGCGTCCGGTTCCACTGGACGCCCATGCCCGCGGAACGCAAAGCGATCTGGGTCCTCGGCGTTCTGCTGGGCTTCCTGGTGGGCGAGCAGCTGATCGATCTGATATGGCGCCCCATCCCCTGGGCGGCCCGGATGGGGCGCCCCCCCAAGAAGGACCGCGCTGCCGCGGAAGGGTAGGCTCGATGGCTCCCGCCGCGGGCCGCTCCGACACGACGTAGCGGCCGCATCTGTCTCGCGTTCGAGGCCCCGCCGTCAGGTCACGATGCCTGCTCCAGCAGGCGCTCGAGCACCTACCCGAACAGGTTCACCCACGCGTTCTGCGCGGCCGTCCACGCCGAAGCGGGGACCAGGCCGATCACGACCACGGCCAGGCTGCACAGGGCAAGCGCAGCTGCCATCGATCCGTTGATGCCTTCCCTGGGCTGGAACTCCACCTCGGGTTCCCGAAAGAACATGTACACGATCACCCGCAGATAGTAGAAGGCGGAGACCGCGCTGAAGACCACCGCGATCACGGCCAACCACGTCAGGTCGGCGCGGACGATGGAGTTGAACAGATAGAACTTGCCGATGAAACCCGCCGTCCCCGGGATGCCCGTCAGGGAGAACATGAACAGCGACATCAGGATGGCGGCCCATGGAGAGCGCCGCGCGAGCCCGGCCATGTCGGAGAGCGAGTAATCGAAATGGACCGAATCCTGAGTCTTCAGATACACCAGGACGGCGAACGCGCCCAGGTTCATGAAGGTGTACGCGGCTAGGTACAGCAGGATCGCCTGACCGGGCAGGAAACCCTGATCCAGGGCGCCCAACGCACCCAGGCCGGCCAACAGATAGCCGACGTGAGCGATCGACGAATAGGCCAGCATGCGCTTGATGTTCTTCTGCACGAGCGCGAACAGGTTGCCCACGAGCATCGTGACCAGCGATAGGGCGATGAATATGACGCTCCACGTGTGTGCCGAGGCCTGGAAGACGGTGACGAAGATGACGAGGATGGCCGAGAGAGCGGCCGCCTTGGGGCCCACCGAGAAGAACGCGGTCACAGGCGTCGGGGCGCCTTCATAGACGTCGGGCGTCCACATGTGGAACGGGGCGGCCGATATCTTGAAGCCCGTGCCGACCAGCACGAGCGCCGTGGCCAGACCCACGCCCGTCGTGTTGCCCGACGCCATCAGAGCCTGGCCCACCTGCTGATAGTTGGTGGCGCCGGTGAGCCCATACACCAGTGAGACGCCGTACAGGGTGATGGCAGAAGCGAACGTGCCGGTCACCAGGTATTTCAGCGCCGCTTCGTTCGACTTGATCTGATAGCGCAGGAACCCCGCCAGGAGATAGCTGCTGACGGCCATGAGCTCGAGGCCCACATAGAAGGCGATGAGGTCCCGCGAGGCGGCCATCAGATCCATGCCCACGACGGCGAAGAGGAGCAGCGCGTAGAACTCGCCCATGTGCCTCTCGTACGCCTCGAGATACCGCGGGGTCATGAGGACCGTGAGCGCGCCGGCGGCCGCGAACAAGACGGCGAAGAAGATCGCGTAGTCGTTCAGCACCACCATGTTCGAGAACGACGAGCGAGTCTCGCCCCCCAGCCCGAGCGCGGCGACGCCGGAGGCGATGAGGGCCGTCAATGCTATGGCGATGTTGGCGGTCTTGTCTTTCTTCAAGAAAGGCTCGAGCAACAGTATGGCGCAGGCCGCGAGGGCCAAGATGATCTCGGGGAGGATGGTGAGAAGGTCAGACGTCTTCATCTAGAATCCTCCGAAGAACGAGCTGGCCAGGTGGATGAGCGACTGCTTCTGGGCCATATAGGGCTCGACCTGAGCGAGTATGTTCTGGGTCGGGGCGTGCAGCATGTTGAGGAAGGGCTTGGGATAGAGGCCTATGAACAGCGCGACGGCCGCGAGCGGCACCAGGGTGAAGATCTCCCTCACGTTGAGGTCTTTGAGCTCCAGCCACTTCTTGTTCGTGAGTTCCTGGAACATGGTGCGCTGGTACATCCAGAGCAGGTAGGCGGCGCCGAGGATGATGCCGATCGACGCGAAGACGGCCGCCACCTTGGCGTACTGGAAGACACCGAGCAGGATCAGGAACTCACCGATGAAACCGTTCAGGCCGGGTAGCCCCAGGCTGCCCAGGACGAAGAGGCTGAAGAACGCCGCAGCCACCGGCAGCGGACGCGCCATCCCCCCATAGTCCTTGATCTCCCGCGTGTGCGTGCGCTCGTAGAAGAAGCCGACCATCTGGAACAAGGCGCCCGTAAGGATGCCGTGGTTGACCATCTGCAGCACCGATCCTTCAACGCCCTGCTGGTTGAAGGCGAAGAGGCCGGCGGTGACGAAGCCCATGTGGCTGACCGACGAGTAGGCCACCAGCTTCTTCATGTCGGGCTGCACCAAGGAGACCGCGGCTCCGTAGATGATGGCGATCACCGAGAGCAACATGACGAACGGCACCGCTTTGATGGTGGCCTCCGGGAAGAAGCCCACGCAGAAGCGGATCATGCCGTAGACGCCCATCTTCAGCAACACCCCGGCCAGGATCACCGAGCCGGCCGTCGGAGCCTCGACGTGGGCGTCGGGGAGCCAGGTGTGCACGGGGAACATCGGCACCTTGATGGCGAAGGCCACGAAGAAGGCGATGAAGCCCCACATCTGGATGCTCGAGGGGAAGCCGGCCTTCTGCAGGGTCAATATGTCGAAGGTCATAGTGCCGCTCGACTTGTTGTACCACCAGACGATCGCCAGGATGGCGACCAGCATGATGACCGACCCGGCGAACGTGTACAGGAAGAATTTGACGGCTGCGTAGATGCGCCTCGCCCCACCCCAGATGCCGATGATGAAGTACATCGGGATGAGCTGGATCTCCCAGAAGACGTAGAACAGGAAGAGGTCCATGCTGGCGAAGACGCCGAGCATCCCGGTCTCGAGCAGGAGCAGGCTGATGAAGAAGCCCAGCTCGCGGTCTTTCACGTAGTTCCACGAGCCGATGATGGCGATCACCGACAAGAACGTGGTCAGCAGGACCATAAGCATGGAGATGCCGTCGACCCCGAGATGGTAGTTGATACCGAAGCTCTGGACCCAGACGAAGTTCTCCTGGAACTGGTACGCTGCCGTGTCGGTCTTGAAGGCCGTGAGCATGTACAGGCTCAAGGCGAAGGTGGCCAGTGAGGTCACAAGCGCCCCGGTCTTGTACGCGCTCGGCCGGCCCCGCAAGAAGAGCAGCATCACGACCGCGCCGATCGCCGGCAGGAAGATCAGCAGCGACAGCGCTCGGAAGCCGATCTGTTGGGCGAAATCGAATTCCACGTCGGCCTCCCTAGAAGATCAGCACGGCGCTGACGATGACGAACAACCCCAAGAACATGACGATCGCGTAGTTCTGCACGTGGCCGGTCTGAACCGGTCTGACGACCCGGCCTCCGAGATCCCACAGTCGAGCCACCCCGTTCACGGTGCCGTCGATCACCGCCGCGTCGACGCTGCGCCACAACCAGCGCGAGCCGTCGACCACCAAGCGGATGATGGTAGCGTCGTAGATCTCGTCGATGTACCACTTGTTGAGGATCGCCCGGTAGAGCCACGGCTGCACCGCACCGGCCTTCTGGGGCAGGTCGTTACGCCGGGGCACGTAGAAGACGTAGGCCAGGACGATGCCCGCCGCCGCCACTACCAGCGATACCAGCATCAGGATGTAGGTGGTCGCCGTGGCGCCCTCGTGCTCGATGCCCAAGATCTCGTTGCCCACCTTGAACACCGGCTCCAGGTAGCTGTGGATGGGGCCGGCATCGACCGGGACCCCGAGGACGATGCCCGAGACCAGGGACAGGAAGGCCAGGACAGACAAGGGGATGACCATGACCCAGGGGCTCTCGTGCACGTGGTGCTCGACCTCGGGATCCATGCGCGACTCGTTCCAGAAGGTCATGAAGATGAGGCGGAACGTGTAGAAGGCGGTGATGAAGGCCGTGATGAGCCCGACGGCGAAGATCAGGTACTTGCCGTGGGCGAAGTTGGCGCCCAGGATCTCGTCCTTCGACCAGAAGCCGGCGAAGGGGAAGATACCGGCCAGCGCCAGGGCGCCGGCCACGAGGGTCCAATACGTGTAGGGGATCTTCTTGGCCAATCCCCCCATCTTGCGCATGTCCTGCTCCCCTGAAAGAGCATGGATCACCGAACCCGACCCCAGGAAGAGCAGCGCCTTGAAGAACGCGTGGGTGACCAGGTGGAAGATGGCGATGGCCCACGCGCCCACGCCCAG
>JAJZQZ010000081.1 GCA_021802965.1 Actinomycetes bacterium | reverse complement strand
TGGGTGTGCCCAAGCTGATCGACCGGTTCGCCACCTGGGGCAAGAGCGGCATCCTCATCACGTTGCAGCACCTCTACGCGGTGTTCGACTCCGCCTGCCTCTGCAAGTTCGCGGGGTTCGCCTTCGGCGACGAGGTTCTGGCCCGTCTCATCAGCGCGGCGACCGCGACGCACGTGTCGGAGTGCGACCTGCTGCGGGTGGGAGAGCGCATCTGGAACCTCGAACGCCTGTGGAACCTCGCCGCCGGGTTCAGCCGCAGCGACGACAGGCTGCCCGGCCGCATCCTGCACGAGCCCTTCGCCGAAGGGCCTTCGGCCGGCCGGAGCTTCGACCTGACGGCCATGCTCGACGAATACTACCGGGCGCGGGGGTGGGACGCGGCGGCCGTGCCGAGCGCCGAGAAGCTGCGCTCTTTGGGTTTGGAGGAGCTCGCCGCTGACTTTGGCCTCGAGGACATCCATCGCCGG
Source organism: Actinomycetes bacterium (assembly GCA_021802965.1). Lineage (GTDB taxonomy): Bacteria > Actinomycetota > Thermoleophilia > RBG-16-64-13 > RBG-16-64-13 > JAJZQZ01. The sequence goes on along the minus strand of JAJZQZ010000081.1, from coordinate 13,087 downwards.
GCTGGGTCCGGGGGGCCGGGCGGGCGGAGCGCCGCGGCTCCGGTCGCCGCATATCAGGGCGGGCCGGGGCAGGGCTGGCGGCCTGAGATCACACACGGTGAGGCCCGTCATCTACGAGCAGTTTAGGGACATAGGGCGGGACTGCTTCCTTTCCGGGCTGGTGAGCTCCCATGCGGGCAACCTCTCGGTGCGCATCGGCGACCGCCTGCTGATCACCCGGCGAGGGTCCATGCTCGGCCGGCTGCGCCCCGAGGACCTCATCGAGACCGGGGTGGAGCGCGACGACAGCGGCATCGCCCTGGCCTCGAGCGAGATCCTGGTCCACCGCGCCATCTACGGGCGCACCGCGGCCCAGGCGATCCTTCACACGCACCCGCCCCACGGAGTGACGCTGTCGCTCGAGCAGGACGAGATCATCCCGATCGACTCGGAGGGGTCGTACGCCATGCGCCGTATCCCGGTGGTGATGGCGGAGCACACGGTCGGCTCCGAGGAGATGGCCGACCGGTTGAGCACGACCTTGAGCGAATACCGGCTCTGCATGCTGCGCGGACACGGCCTCTTCGCCACCGGTCATCTGCTGGAGGAGGCCTTTCAGCTGACCAGTACCTTCGAGGCCTCCGCGCGCATCGTCTACCTGGCCCGGGTCGCCGGGATCGACCGGGTCGAGTTCCGCCGCGCGAGCGACCACTACACGGAATGGTGATGGCATGAACCCTCTTGCGCCCGTCGATCTCCGGAGTGACACGGTCACCCGACCCACTCCCGAGATGCGCCGCGCCATGGCCGAGGCGGAGGTGGGTGACGACGTCTACGGGGAAGATCCCACGATCAACCGCCTGCAGGAGCGGGTGGCGGAGCTGCTGGGCAAGGAGGCCGCCCTCTTCGTGGCCTCCGGGACCATGGGCAATCAGCTGTGCGTCCGCACGCATACGCGCCCGGGCGACCAGGTGCTGATCCACGAGGGTGGTCACGTGCTCAACTTCGAGGGGGGCTCCGCGGCCGCCCTTTCCGGGGTGCAGCTGCTGCCGCTCCCGGGCGCCAACGGCCTATTCGGCCCGGAAGCCGTGCGCCGCGCGGTACTGCCACGCCAGGAGCACTTCCACCGCTCGAGTCTGGTGGTGGTCGAGAACACTCACAACCGTGCCGGCGGGACCATCTGGCCGGAAGACGCTATCGCGGCGGTGGCGTCCGCGGCCCGGGAGACCGGGCTGCGACTGCACATGGATGGGGCCCGCCTCTGGAACGCCCATGTGGCGACCGGTGTTGCCCCGGCGAGGTACGCGGGCTGGGCCGACTCGGTCTCGGTCTGCTTCTCGAAAGGGCTCGGCGCCCCGGTCGGCTCGGTCATCGCGGGCAGCGCCGACTTCATCGCGGAGGCCCGGTTCCATCGCAAGAAGTACGGCGGAGCCATGCGGCAGGTGGGTATCTTGGGCGCGGCCTGCCTGTACGCTCTCGACCATCACGTCGAGCGTCTGGCCGAGGACCACGCGAACGCGGCGCTGCTGGCCGACCGGCTGGCGCAGGTGCCCGACCTCGAGATCCCGCATCCGGTGCAGTCGAACATCGTCATCGTCGAGCTCGCGGGGATGGGTCTGGCGGCGGGCGACATCGTTGCTCTGCTGGCCGAGGCGGGGGTGCTCGCCGGGGTGGCCGACCACACCCGCGTCCGCTTCGTCACGCATCTCGACGTCTCGACGAAGCAGGTGACGTGGGCGGCGGACACCGCGGCGGCCGTGCTCTCGAAGGCCGGCATCGCCCACGCGCGCGAGTAGGCCGGTGGACCATCCGAAGCCCCTTTGGCAGGGGCCCGCTCTGGATCCGGACGCGCCGTATGCGCGCCTGGCCGTGGTGGCCATCGTGCGCGAGCCGGGGAAGGGGGACTGGCTGCTCATGCGCGCTCCTCGCGTGACCGAGGTCTGGGGACCCCCCGGCGGGCGGGTCGAACGAGGCGAGACGTTGTTCGCGGCGCTTCGCCGCGAGCTGCTCGAGGAGGTGGGCCTGGAGGTGGGCTCGGATCTGGTCACCGCCGGCGCCTGCTTCGCCTACTTGACCATGCACAAGGGAGAGCGCACCCTGGGTGTGCATATGGCATGCGCGGCCCGGTCGCCGCATCCCCAGGTGCGACTCGCGCCCGACGAGGCGGTCGAGCACCGCTGGGTGACCGCGACGGAGTGGGAGGAGATGGCGCGGGCCGGCCTGACTCCCTGGGACCCCGCCGACGTCCGCCGGGTGACCACCCTCGCCTCGACCCTTCTCGACCTGGAGGAGTGATGGATAGAGAGCACGCGCTGCGCCTCGTGAGGGAGCGGGTGTCGAACGAGAACCTGGTCGCCCACATGCTGGCGACCGAGGCGATCATGGGAGCCCTCGCGGAGCGGCTGGGAGAGGACCGGGAGCGATGGGCGCTCGCCGGCCTGGTGCACGATCTGGACGTGGCCGAGACCGCCGACCTGATGGAGGTGCACGGCCGGCGCACGGTCGAGTGGCTTCGGGCCGAGGGCCTCGACGACGAAGCCGTGCTGCAGGCGGTGCTGGCCCACAACCCGGCCAACGGATCGACGATCGCGTCGCGTTTCGATCGCGCGCTCTTCGCCGCCGACCCTCTCACCGGCCTCATCATGGCGGCGGCGCTCATCCGGCCCGAGAAGAGGCTCGAGCTGGTGGAGCTCAAGAGCCTGAAGAAGCGCTTCAAGGAGCCGTCCTTCGCTCGCGGCGCCCGCCGCGAGGACATCGCCACCTGCGAGGAGCTCGGCATCCCTCTCGAGGAGTTCCTGGCCCTCGGTCTGCAGTCCATGAAGGGTATCGCCGGCGACCTGGGCCTGTAGAGGGCCGGTGGTACACTCTGCCGGTGGACCCGACACTGGACGAACTCGAGACCTGCGACCTCGACTGCGAGGTCGTCGAGTTGCACGCGGCACCCGACGAGATGGACCGCCTGCGGGCGGATTCGGGCGCCATCGACCCTTTCAGGGAGCTGCTCTCCGGCATCCGCGTCTGGGACGCCCACGCCCATGTGGGTTGCGACATCGACGCTCAGAAGCTTTCCGCTGCCCAGGTGGTCGAACGCCTCGACCTCCTGGGGGTCGAGCGGGCCGTCGTCTTTCCCATGAACGACCCGCGCCAGGGCTTCTGCTTCCGTCATCCGAACGACCTGGTGTGGGCGGCCTATGAGCGCTTTCCCGAGCGACTGATCCCTTTCTTCCGGCTCAACCCCAACTTCCCCTCGCGGGAGGAGTACGAGCGACGGGTGGAACAGGGCTTCAGGGGGATAAAGCTGCACCCGCGCTCCCAGTCGTTCCGCATCGCTCAGCCCGAAGCGATGGAGATCTACACCTGGGCCGAGGCCGATTGCCTTCCCGTCTTGCTGCACACCGGCAGCGGCGCCGGCAACGTCACCGAACAGGTGCGTCGGGTCGTCGACGCGCATCCTACGCTGCGCCTCATCCTCGGACATTCGGCCCTGCAGGAGCTGCCGCAGTGCTGCGCTCAGTGCGCGGGCTGCGACTGGATCCTTTTCGATACCTCGACCCTCGACGAGCACCAGTTGCGGGAGCTTCTGATCGGAACCGATCCCCACAAGATCGCGTACGGGTCGGACATGCCCTTCAGCGGACACGCCGAGGAGCTGGCCCTGCTGCTCGGGGTCGCCGAGTCGGTCGGTCTGGATCAGGCCGCTCTGGAGCTCATCCTGGGGGGGAACCTGCGTCGCTGGGTCGAGGGTTCGGTGGCGGCCCGGGGAGCGTGCGCGCTCGGGGCGGCCTAGGCTTCGACTTTCAGCAGCCTGCTAGAGGTGGTCGAAATGCTCGGGTCGCAGACCGGTGAGGTCGGCCTCCTGGAGCACGCGATCGATCGCCGATAGGAGGTCGTCTCTGTCTCGGGGCAGCCGGCCGTGCAGCGGCAGGTAGTTGCTGATGTGGTCGGAGATCAGCTCCACGGGAACGCGGATCTCGTCCAGCAAGGTGCGCACCTCGAGGAGGGCCTCCCGGGGACCCGCTTCGACGAACTCCCCCCGCCGCCGCTGGTACCAGAGCGGCGTCTGCTCCTGGATGTAGAGCGTGCGAGGGCGGACGATGTCAGGCTCGATCGCGTTGATGGCGGCAGCGGTCGCGCGTGCGTGCTCGCGCCAGCGTGAGAGTCCGCCGAGGCCCACCAGCACGTAGAGGCTGACGGGAAAGCCCGCCTGTTTCAGGGCGCGGCCGCCCGCGATCATCTGCTCCACCGTGACGCCCTTCTTGACCCGACGCAGGGTCTCGGGATCGCCGCTCTCGAGCCCCAGGTAGACGACGGAGAGGCCGGCTTCGCGCAGGGCGACCAGCTCTTCGAGCGACTTGGTCGCTCCCCGGGCCGGATCCGCGCCCGGCGCCAAGAAGAGGGCGCCCCGTACGTGCCCACGTGCCGCAGGTCGGGGAAGAGGTCTCTCGCACGGTGCAGGATGGCGAGGAGGTCGGCCGTGGGGAGCGAGATGGTGTTGCCGTCGGCGAGGAAGAGCGAGCGCACATGGGGATAGGAGGCCGCAGCCGACGCCAGGTCGTCGAGGACCTCGCCGAGCTCCCGGGTGTGGTAGCGGCGGTCCTTGTACATGGCGCAGAATGTGCACCTGTTCCACGGGCAGCCGACGGTGACCTGGACGATCAAGCTGTGAGCCTCGCAGGGAGGACGGAAGATCTGGCCTTCGTAGCGCATGCGCTCATTGTAGTCCAGCGGGACCGGGGGGAAGGGCGTCGACCGCCGGAGACGCGCCGGGTAAGATGGGGAGAACGGTTTCGAAGAGGAGGTCCATGACGTGGATGGAGGAGCCTACGCCCGAGCGCTGGAGGAGGCCCGCAAGGTGCTGGTCGCCGGGGTGCCGGAGGTCATGAGCCGGTCGGCGGGGGTGACCTTCGAGCCGGGCGAGGCGCCGGGGACGGGGACCTTCATCGTGGACTACCTTGGCGGCCTGCTCGAGGTGACGTACCCCGGGGGCGAAGTGCGGCGGCTCGACGGCGGGACGGCCGGGTCGGCGACGGTGGCCGAGATGGTGATCGTGCTGCATTACCTGGCTCGGGCGGCCGGTCCCCTCGACCTGACCGATCCGATCGGGTTCCAGCGCCTGCCGGACGCGAGTGCGTACACGGGGGCTTTCCGGTCGCACGCCGAGGTACCCGTGGCCCAGAGGTTCGGAGAGGACGGGGCGGGCTTCGTGCGCGCCGTCAAAGCGTTGGGTGGGGTACCTGCCGGCAGCGGAGAGGAGCATCCCGAGGTGTTGTGGAGCCTACCGTTCCTGCCCCATCTGCCGGTGGGCGTGCGCCTGGGCCTCGCCGAGGATGCCATGCCGCCCGAGTGCGTCATGCTGTTCCCTCGGCGGGCGGGCTACCTGCATCACGTGGAGGACCTGGCGGTGGCGGGTGAGCTGGTGAGCTCCCGGCTTCTGGAGGCGGCGGATGAAGAGACCGCCGCGGAGGCCGCTCTGGCGAACGGCAGCGACGACGAACTGGTGGTCCTCGCCGCGGTCTACGACCCGATGGAGGCCGAGATAATAGCCGGACGGCTCCGGAGCGCGGGCATCGAGGCCGTCGTGCGCCACAACACCCTGTCGGTGGTCTACGGTCTCACCGTCGACGGCTGCGGCAAGACCGAGCTCCTGGTCCGCGCCGGCGACCTGCCCGAGGCTCAGGCGGCTCTCGACCCGGAGCTGGGAGTGTGACGCTCGACCCCGACGAGACCAGGCGCCAGGCATCGGCCTGGGACGCGAGGGGCGAGGTGCTGCTTGCCGTCACCAGGGGCGCCTCTGTGGAGTCGGTCCACCGGGGCGTCGTCGCCGTGGCGGACGCGAGCGGCGACTATCTTGGGGGCGCCGGCGATCCCGAGATGCCGGTCCACCTGCGTTCGGCCGCGAAGCCGTTCCAGGCCCTCGCGCTGGTCTCATCGGGCGCGGCCGACGAGCTGGGCGTGCCCGACGAGGAGCTGGCGGTCGTGTGCGGCTCGCACTCCGGCGAGGAGCGGCATGTGCGCCTGGTCGCCGGCCTTCTCGAGCGCCTGGGGCTATCGGTCGACGACCTGGTCTGCGGAGCCCATCCTCCCTTCGATAGGGAGGCCCGCGCGGCGCTGGCGTCGGCGGGGCTGGAGCCCACCGCACTGCACTGCAACTGCTCGGGAAAGCACGCGGGCATGCTCGCCCTCGCCCGCTTCTTCGGTGCCCCGACGGCGGGATACGAGTCCGTCGCCCACCCGGTACAGCGGCACATCGCGGCGACCATCGGGCGCGTGCTCGGCATCGACCAGCGGACCGTCTTCGACGGTGTCGACGGGTGCGGCGTGCCTGTGGTGCGGGTGACCGCCCTGCAGGCGGCGACCCTGTTTGCGCGCCTCGCACTCGGCGCCGACCAGGCACTGGCCCGGGTGCGCGACGCCATGATCGCGCATCCGGCATTGGTCGCCGGCGCCGGCCGCTTCGACACTCGGGTGATGGAAGGGGCGGGGGGAGGGGTCCTCGCGAAAACCGGCGCCGAGGGCGTGCAGGCGCTCGGCCTGCTTGCGGGCCCGGCGCTGGGTCCCGTCGGCTGCCTGATCAAGGTCGAGGACGGCGGCGACCGTCCGGTGCCGGTGCTCACGGCGGCCGTGCTGCGGTCGTGGCGGGGCGAGACGGCGACCGCGGCCCTCGCGGGCCACGACGCCGGCGAGGTGAGGTCGGTCGCCGGCGCCGTCGTGGGCGAGATGCTGGTGGTGCCCAGCGCCGGCGATCTGCGACGGCGGAACCCCGGTCGCCCAGCCGTGGGCGGTCCGACCCCCGGGCCCCTCCTCGGGGTCCGGCTGACGATGGCGTCGCGCGACGATCGTGAGGTGACCCGCTTTCTCAGAGCCAACTGGCCGGGGGCCGACGAAGAGTTGCTCGGCCAAGCCCACGACTGGCGCTCGGAGGCGGTCGTCGTCGCGGCTCGCGACGGACGCCGGATGGTGGGGGCCTGCCGGGGGACGCTGGTGGGGGGCGTGGCGTCGCTGGAGGAGCTGTTGGTGGCGGCGGAACGACGCGGTCTGGGGGTGGGGTCGTCTTTGCTCTCGGCTTTCGAAGCTCACGCCCGCGCGAACGGCTGTCACAAGGTGTCCCTACGGACCCCTCGCGGCTCCCAGGCCGAGGCGTTCTATCGGGGCCGTGGGTACCGGCGCGAAGGGGATCTCTGGGCGCATCACTTCCGACACGACCTTCGGGTGATGGCCAAGGAGCTTTAGGAGGCTGCCAAGCGTTGTTCCTCGGCCGGCATGCCGGCCGCTCCAGCTGGGATATACTGACCACATGTTCCGTATCCTGTACCTCTTCTTGCTGCAAGAGCCGCCCTCGTGGGTGGCGTACCTCCACACCGGCGTCATCTTGGGGCTCTGCGGCCTGGTCTACTACCAGTGCGGCAAGCGGCGCATCGGGTTCATGGTGATGTTCATCGTCATGGCCGGTATCTTCATGGTCGACCTGCTGGCCTACCTGCCGTTCCTGGTCTATCTCCTGCTGCGCGACCGCCGCCGGGGGCGGATGGCTCAGGCCAAGATCGTTTGAGCGATGCGGCCGGGCGTGTACCCGCACGTTCTCACTGCTCAAAAACCCCGGGTGGAGCAGCATGTTTTGGTATAGTCACTGAGACATGGTCGTCTGGGTGAAGCATCTGAGCTGGGTGTGGCGGGCCCTTATCTTCTTGGGGGTGCTGGTCATCGTGGCCGGTGCTTTCGTGGGGGTCCAGTATGCGACCGCCTCCACTCTCGGGGGCGTGTTCCCGGCTGAAGGCGAATTCGTCAACACCCAGAAGGTCGTCGTGTCGGTCAGCCTGCCCGATGGCTCGCCCGGTCAAGATGACATCGAGTTCCTGGTCGACGGTGAGCCCGTGCCTCCGGCGTCGGTCGAGGTCGTGCCCGGCGCGGTCCGCGCGCAGGTCGACCTTCGCGAAGGCGAGCACTGGGCCCGCGTGGCTGTCAGTTCGTACAACCTTTTCGCCCGCAAGCTCGTGCGCTCGTGGTCTTTCACCGTCGACAGCGTCGCGCCCTCCATCGACGTGCGCGATCCCTCGCCCCGTGACGCCCTGTCCAAGCGCTCCGACCAGGTGCGCCTTGTCTTCAGGGAACCCGTGCAGTCGGAATTGAAGGTGGACGGCGAGGTCATCCCCCTCGCAGTCGAGGGCACTGTCGCGACCGCTCCGCTCAAGCTGGCCGAGGGCGCCCACCGATTCTCGGTGACCGCGACCGATCAGGCCGGCAACGTGACCAAGGACGAGTGGGACGCGGTCGCCGACTTCTCGGCGCCGTCGATGGGCAAGATCTTCTGGCCGACCGCCCCGTGGAATGAGAGCCAGGCTCGCCTGGTGTTCGAGGCCCGCGACAACCAGATCGGCGCGCTCACGGTCACCGCTTCGGTCGATGGCTCGCCGGCCACGGTGAAGGAAGGCAAGACCGTGGGGCAGGCTCGCCGCTATTCCTTCGAGTCGGGCAGGCTCGCCGAGGGCACGCACCGCATCGAGGTGACCGTGGCCGACAAGGGCGGCAACGTCCGTCGTCACTCCGAAGAGGTCCTGGTCGACTCGACCGAGGTCTTCGGAGCGAAGGTTATGGGGCTGGGAGCCCATGGACGCGACGTGCAGGCGCTCGAAGAGGTCCTGAAGCGCAAGGGCGTCCTCCGGGCTGAGCCCGACGACACGTTCGACCAAGAGACCGGGACGGCTTTGGTCGAGTACAAGCAGAAGCGGGGGCTCGACGCCACGCCCGTGCTCGACAAGGAGACGGTCGACCTGCTGGTCGGCTCGATCAAGATCGACCTCTCCGAGCGCAAGCTCTATCACTACGACGAGGGCAAGCTGGTCAAGGTCTACAGCGTGGCCGTCGGCCAGCCCCGCTATCCGACCCCCACCGGGCACTACCGGATCATCAGCAAGGTATACCACCCCACCTGGAGCCCACCCCCCTCGCCCTGGGCTGAGGGTCTCGAGCCGGTCCCTCCGGGTCCCGGCAATCCGCTGGGCACGCGCTGGATGGGGCTCTCCGCGCCCCATGTGGGCATCCACGGAACCTACAACGATGGTTCCATCGGCACGGCGGCCTCCCACGGCTGTATCCGCATGCACATCTGGGACGACGAGAAGCTCTTCGAGCTCGTATACGTGGGTACTCCGGTTGACATCGTCCGATGAGCCGGTCCGCGAAGCACCTCTAGGAGGCCGCCGCTCCCCCGGCATGGCGGGGGCCCCCTGGGGGCGCCGCAGCGTCGGCAAGATGATCCGAGACGGCCTGGTCATCCTGGTCATCCTGGCCATGGCGTTGCCCTTCATCGTCGCCGCGATCGGCGGTCCTTCGCTGACTACGGCCCAGCGGGGGCAGGCCGATCGGGCCCGGCGGGCCGCCTACGTGCAGCAGGACTGGTTGAGCAACTCGATGGCGCACAAGGTGGTGGCCGTCAAAGAGGTGTCGGGCGGAGGTCTCGTGGTCCGCGAGCGCTACTACACCTTCTTCGGTATCCCCTGGGGCTGGTCGGAGGCCACCGTCGCGTCTGACGGCACCATCTCCGGGCTGAGCACGCACCTCACCCTCGGAGGATCCTAGGCTCGCTTGCGGTTCCGTCCGCGCGGTGATATGTATACTCGGTATATATATACTGCGGGAGTATGGCCGATGTCGATCAAGCACGCACTCATGGGGTTGCTGGCCAAGGGGCCCCACCACGGGTATGAGCTGAAGGCCTCGCTCGAAGAACAAGTGGTCCCTCTCTCTTCTCTGAACTTCGGCCAGATCTACAGCACCCTGGACAGGCTCGAGCGTGACGGCTTGGTGACCCACCGCTTGGTGGCTCAGGAAGAGCGGCCCGACAAGAAGGTGTTTGCCCTGACCGACGCGGGTCACCGTGAGCTCCGTGCCTGGCTCCGCTCTCCTTCGACCGTGCCTCTCGACCTCCGCAACGAGACCTTCCTGAAGCTGATGCTGGCCCGCTCGCTCGCCGGACTCGACGGGGCCCAGAGCGCCCAGGGGGTGGTGGCGGCCGAACGCCGGGCCTCTTTCGAGCGTCTGCACGAGGTTGCTCAGATGCGGTTCCGGGCGGCGGAGGCGGGGACCCCTGCCGAAGTCGTGTTGCTGTTGGACCTCGCCTCCCTGCGTCTGGAGGCGTTCCTGAAGTGGCTCGATCGATGCGAGGAGGTTCTGCTATGAGTGCCCCTGCCGTGCAGGTCCGTGGCGTCACCAAGGTCTTCGGCTCGGGCGAGACCAGGGTGGAGGCGTTACGAGGCATCGACCTCGACGTGCACCCGGGGGAGTTCCTCGCGGTGATGGGTCCCTCGGGCTCCGGCAAGAGCACGTTGCTGCACCTTATCGGGGGCCTTGACCGTCCCACCGCCGGCCAGGTGCGGCTCGGCGGGGAGGATCTCGCCTCGCTCTCGGACGACCCACTGACCCTGATCCGTCGGCGCAAGATCGGCTACGTGTTCCAGTTCTTCAACCTCCTGCCCATCCTCACGGCTGAGGAGAACGTCGCTCTGCCCCTGGTCATCGACGGAGTCAGGGAGGCTGAGGCGGGGCGGCGCGCGGTCGAGGCCATGGAGTCGGTGGGCATCGCGCAGCGGCGCACGCATCGCCCAGGCGAGCTCTCCGGCGGTGAGCAGCAGAGGGTGGCCGTGGCGCGCGCCTTGGTGACAGACCCCGTGCTGATCCTGGCCGACGAGCCCACGGGCAACCTCGACAGCGCCATGGGCGACCAGGTCATCGCCCTCCTGCGGCGGCTCGTGGACGAACGGGGCCAGACCATCTTGATGGTCACCCACGACCCGCGTGCCGCCGCCGCCGCCGATCGGCTGGTCCGGCTCAAGGACGGCCTCGTGGCAGACTCTCATGACCTGCCCGAGGTGAAGGCTTCGGGCGAGATCCTGCGGGAGCTGGAGGCGTCGGAATGAAGCTGTGGTCGTACGCCTTCCGGGAGCTCCGGCGCCGGCCGGGGCGGACGGTCCTGACCCTGCTCGGCATCGTCATCGGCGTGGCGTCCATCGTGGCGGTGTCCATGGCCGCCACCACCGCCGGGCAGGCCTTTCGCGACATGTTCGGCGCGGTCGGCGGTCGGGCCTCCTTGGAGGTGGTCGCCGTCGACCAGGGAGGGTTCGACGCATCGGTGGTGACGGCTCTCGATGCCGTCGCGGGTGTGAAGGCGGCGGTGCCGGCGGTACACGAGCAGGTCGCGCTGCTGCGCGGTGACACGCGGACCGCGTTGATGTTCATGGGCGTGGACCCCCAGAGGGACGGCTTGGTGCGGGACTACACCCTCGAACAGGGGGTCGATCTCACGGCGGCCGGCACGGGGGGTCCGCCTCCCGTGCTGCTGGAGGCGGGTTTCGCCCGCAGCCAAGGGATCGCGGTGGGCGCACCGGTTCGCCTGCTCTCCCGGACCGGCGCCACCGATGCGACGGTCGCGGGGCTGCTGTCGTCGCGGGCGGCGGCGGAGTTCAACGGTGGGACCGTGCTCTTCATGGCCCTGCCCGACGCGCAGCGGTTGTTCGGCCTGGGGGGGAAGGTCAACACGGTCCAGCTGGTCCTGGCCGAGGGGGCCGACCGCGCCGCCGTGCAGAAGGCGGTGAAGGCCGTCCTCCCCGCGGGACTCACCGTCCGGACGCCCAGCAGTCGGGGCGATCTGGCCGAGATGACCCTGGCGGCGACGGGGAGCGGGTTGAGCGTGGTGAGCGTTCTGGCTTTCGTGGCCGGCGGCTTCATCATCACCAACGCCTTCCTCATGAGCGTCGGCGAGCGCCGACGCCAGCTGGCGTTGCTGCGGGCGCTGGGGGCCACCCGGCGCCAGGTGACCCGCTTGCTGGTGAGGGAGGCCATCCTCCTGGGAGCGGTCGGCACCCTGGTTGGCCTTCTGGCCGGCATCGCCGCGGCTCAAGTGCTGAGCTTGGCCATGGGGCGCATGTTGGGAACCGATCTGCCGCCTCTGCAACTCTCGGTCGGCTCGCTCGTCCTGGGGGTGGTGCTGGGTCCGGGCCTCGCGCTCGCCGCCACCTACTTCCCCGCGCGGCGGGCGGGCCGCGTTGCTCCGATCGAGGGGCTCACCTCGGACGGCCGGGAAGAGGCTCGGCGGGGGCGGCGAACCGTGGCCTGGATCGGAGTCGCCCTGGCGGGCATGTCGACTCTCGCCGGCCTCGGGCTGATCACGGGTCGCGTCGGTATCGAGGCGGCCAACGTGATCTTCGCGGGCCTGCTTATCGGCTGCGTGATGGCCATACCTCTGGTGGTGGGCCCGCTGTCGCGGCTCGCCGCGCGGATCCTCGTGCCGCTCCTTAAGGTGGAGGGCAGGCTGGCGTTCAGGCAACTCGATCGCCATCGCACCCGCACCAGCCTGACGGTGGGCGTGCTCTTCGTCGCCATCGTGGTGGCGATCAGCATGGGGAACAGCCTACTGCAGAACGTCCAGGATACGGGCGACTGGTACCGGCGGACGCTGATCGGCGACTTCTTCGTGCGGGGCGCGCTGCCCGACGTCGGCACCAACCAGACGGTCTCGATGTCCGAGGGCCTGGGGGCGAAGATCGAGGCACTCCCCGGAGTCGAGCGGATCGATTCCCTGCGCTTCCTGCCAGGCACGGCAGCCGGCCTGCAGATAATCATCCTCGCTCGGACTTTCGATCCCCAGCGGCCGGTACCCGTGGATCTCGAGCAAGGCGACCCCAAGGCGGTGGTCGCGGGGCTGCTGAACGGTGGAGTGGTGGTGGGGACCGGTTTGATGATGCGGGCCGGCCTGGAGGTCGGAGACCAGATCAGCGTGGAGACCCGGGATGGGCCCCGCTCGTTCCCCATCGTGGGGACGACGACCGAGTACACCGCGGGCGGCGACGCCCTTTACATGGCCTGGGACACGGCCAAGAAGTACCTGGACGTCGCGGGTGTCGACGTGTACCTGGTGCGGGCGGCAGAGGGTCAGGTCGGTACGGCGGGGAGTGGGCTGCAGGCGCTCGCCGAGCGGGAAGGCGTGCTCATCCAGACCCTGGCCGAGTTCCGGACCTTCATCGACGGCCTCATCAACGGCGTCCTCGGCATCCTGTGGCTGCTGATCGCCCTGATCTTCGTGGTCGCTTCTCTCGGTATCGTGAACACGCTGACC
>JAJZQZ010000080.1 GCA_021802965.1 Actinomycetes bacterium | reverse complement strand
CTGGTCGATCACGGGTAAGGCTTCGCATGGAAGCCCGTCGGCCGGTCTTCTCGAGGGCGCGTCCACCTCGCCTTCGGGTCCCGCCCGCCTTGCGGTATGCTGCATGGCGTGGGTTCAGAGGCACACACACCGGGTCGCACGGTGCCCGAGTGCCGCCGAGCTGCTCGTCGGCGGCGAGCGATCGGGGTCATCCTCGCAACGGCACTCATCATCCCGGCCGTGACCTCCGTTCTCCCAACCGAGGCGCACGCCGCCACGTCGGCGACCGTGGTCAGACGAGGCCCCACCGACCGGCCCAGGATCGCCCTCACCTTCGACGACAACTGCGACCCCACGCGGGCCGCCGCCGTCATCGACGTCCTCCGTCGCTACGACGTCCCGGTCACGATGTTCGTGCTGGGGGTCTACGTCACCGCGTACCCCAACCTCACCCAGGCGATCGCGACCGGCGGGTTCGAGGTCGGCGACCACACGCAGTCCCACCAACTGCTGACGGGACTGGCGTGGTCCTCGCTGCTGTACCAGATCGGAGGCGGCACCGCCCGCTTCGCCCAGGCGACCGGTCGGCGCACGCTCCCCCTGTTCCGGCCCCCGTACGGCGCCACCAACGCGGCGGTGGCGGCCGCCGCCGGCCAGAAGGGATTCCTCTACGAGGTGCTGTGGGACGTCGACACCAACGACTGGCAGGGGCTCTCGGCAGCCACCATCCGCGACCACGTGCTGAGCCACGCCCACAACGGCGCAATCGTCCTCATGCACCTCTCCGCTCCCCACACCGCCGAAGCCCTGCCCGGGGTCATCACCGGGCTGCGCAATCGCGGCTACCAGTTGGTCACGGTGTCCACACTGCTCAAGGGCAACCGGCGCTTCCTCGACCTGCCGCAGAACTCGCCCGTCACGACGGCCGTGCTCCGCCTGGTCGACAAGGGCATGGTGAGCGGCTACGACGCCAACTACTTCGGCCCGAGCGATCCCATGACCCGGGCGCAGTTGGCCAAGGTGGCCGTGTTGACCGCGGGACTCCACACGGCGGCGATAGACCACGTGGATGCACCCACCTTCGTCGACGTGCCGCTCGTGCGCAAAGACGGCAAGCCGGTCGCCTACCCCTACGACTACATCGAGGAGGCGGTCGCCGCCGGGATACTCGCCGGCAAGCCGGGAGACAAGGGCCAGATCTTCAGCCCCAACGCACCCGTCACCAGGGGCCAACTCGCCCAGGTGGTCGCACGCATGGCTCGGGAACTCAAACGCTACCCGGTCGACTACCCGGCCGGTCCGGCCACGTTCAACGATGTGCCTCCATACGCGGCGAACGACGTGGCGCTGACCGCGGCCCTCGGGTTGATGAACGGCTACTCGAGTGCCCGCTTCGACATGTGGTCGCCGGCGCAGCGCGGGCACCTGACCGTGGTCATGAGCCGCTTCCTCGACCTCGCTCGGTACCAGCCGCCTCCCCCGCCGAGCACGACGACCACCACTCGGCCGACGACGACCACGACAGCACTCCCGACCACGACCACCGCACCGCCGACGACCACGACGACGCTGCCGCCGACGACCACGACGCTCACCCCCACCACCACGACGACAGCGATGAGCGCCGGGACGGACGCCGTTTCGGGGGCATGACCCGCCGCCCGGAAGCACCGGCGGCGCCGGGCCGGCCGCTACGCCCCCGACCGAGGACGAAGTATCGTGCCGGCCGCGCCGAGCCGGCCGCCGAGGCTTCATTCCGAAACGAGTTGTTGGTCCGGGCGGTGCACGTAGCGCCGGTTCGCGTACTGGCCGAAGACCGCCGCCACGAGGCATACCACTCCGCCCAGGATGATCGGTGCCCGCCCGCCCATCGTATCGGCGAGCCAACCCAGGACCGGGCCGCCGACGGGCGCCGTACCGGCGATCAACACGAACTGCAGCGCGAGGACCCGGCCGTGCATCTCCGGTTTGGCCTCGACCTGCACGATCGCCGTGGTCGCGGTCAGGTAGAGGACGCTCGCCACGCCGACCAAGAACACCGCCGGTACCCCGGCACCGACCCCGGGAACGGCGGCAAGCAAGAGCATGGTCACACCGAGCGCGTATGCCCCGAGGATGATATGGCGCATCCGGACGAGCGCTCTGTGCGCTACGATCAGGGCACTCGCCACGGCACCCGCGCTGAAGATCGAGTAGAGGATCGTGAACACACCCTCCGTACTGTGCAGAGAATCGGTCACGAAGAGCGGCAGGGTGACGTTGAAGTTGTACGCCAGCATGCCGATGGCCGCGAGCATCACGAAGCTGATCCACAGCGAGGGCATCGCCCTCACGTAGCGCAGACCCGCCCGCACCTCGCCCTTGGTGCGGGTTGCGGGCGGGCGGCGGTGGAGTTCGGCCGATCGCATCAGAGCGAGACAGACCAGGACCGCCACGTACGAGCCGGCGTCGATCGCGAAGCACCAACCGTACCCCAAGGTCACCACCAAGAGGCCGGCCAACGCGGGACCGAAGATGCGGGCGACGTTCACCGTGGTGCTGTAGAGCACAACGGCATTCGGGATGTCCTCGGTCGGGACCATCTCGGTGACGAACGAGCGCCGTAGCGGGTTGTCGAACGCCAGCAGGATCCCTCCGCAAACGGCGAGCGCGTAGAGTCCGCCAAGGGGAGGATGCGGCGTGAACGCCAAGACGGCGAGGCCCACGGACTGGGCCATCTCCAGGCTCTGTGTCAGCAGCAGCATACGCTGCTTGTCCGATCGGTCGGCGAACGCTCCCGCCCACGCCGAGAGCAGGAGGATCGGACCGAACTGACAGGCGGCGAGCAGGCCGACCGCGAGCCCGCTGCCGGTGATCTTGAGCACCAGCAGGGTGAGAGCCACGTTGGTCAGCCAGTTCCCCGTGTTCGAAACCGACTGGCCGATGAAGTACAGGCGGAAATTGCGGTTCCGCAGCGAGAGGAACGTCTCGCCCAGCGCTCGTCTGAATCGCCTGGCGACGTGCTTGCCGGGTGAACCCGAGCTCACTGCGCGGTCACGGCGTGAGGGTGCCGCCCGTGGTCTCCGGCGTCACCCGCCCGACCACCAGGTCCTCGATGCCGTCGTCGTAGCCCTCGACGAGGGCGGCACCCGCCGCCAACAGGACGACCAACCGAGCGCGACGACCTGACACGACCAAATCCATCTTCCAATCGGAGAGGTTCCGTGGGATCCAAAGCGCCGGGGGCCACGACCACCGCGCCACCTGCGACCGCACGACTAACCGTATTCCCCTGCCGGCCCGGAGTCAAAGGCCGAGCCGCGGGTGCCGTGACGATGAGGCCCGTCGGCTGCGGAGACCGCATCCCGGCCGGCGTGCCGGTGGCGCCGCCGTCCGAAGAAGCCCTCTCGGTTGAGGTGGTGGCCCCAAGGGGTATAGAGGCCACGCCTCTCGTCCCTCGCCCGAACGCATCATCCGCTGGGGTCGCTGTGCCGAAATGAAAGAATCCGCCCCACGAGTATTCCCCGAAGGGTTCCTCTTCGGCACTTCCGCCGCACCCTTTCAGAACGAGGGCAACCGTGGCGGAGAGAGAGACACCGATTGGGATCGGTTCTACCAGGAATCGGGACTCGCCCCGCTCAACCGAGCGCACCCTGACTGGTGGGACCGGGAGGAAGCCGCGGCCGATTTTCGACTCTTGGCTGATCTCGGGCTCAGTGCGCAACGGTACGGAATCGAATGGGCGCGCATAGCACCCCAGAAGGACCGCTTCTCTCGACCGGCCCTCGCTCGGTACAGAGAGGTCTTCGACACCCTGACCGCACTCGGCCTCACGCCCATCCTCACCCTCCACCACTTCTCCGTACCGAACTGGTTCCTCCAGGATGGAGGCTTTGCGAGCCGTTCGGCAACGAGACGTTTCAGCGACTTCGCGAGAATGATCGCCGAGGAATTCGCCGACATTCACTACTGGATAACCATAACCGAGCCAAATTCATACATAGCGGCAGGGTATATCAACGGCACACGCCCTCCTCATAGGAAGGGCCTTATTTCAGCGGCTCGCTGCAGCTACGGTCTGCGCAAAGCACACGCGACCGCGTACGAAGCGATCCACGAACACAATCCGAATGCCAAGGTTGGAGTATGCCATCAGGTGTTCTGGCTTACGCCCAACCATCGCGATTCATTGCTCGACAGAACTGTGACGCTGGTCGCACGGTTCGTCATGACCGATCTATCCCCGATATTCTTGGATACATCGGATTTTTTCGGACTGAATTTCTTCACTGGCTCTCATCTCAAATTCAACGCCAAGTTTGGTAGAACGACTTTTTCCCCGGAAACGGTCTACTTGCCTCAGCAACTCCCGATAGGGGCGGAGCGTCGAAGTCCTTCCGTTCCCCTCTCTGATACCGGATGGCCGGTCGTTCCCCACTACTTCTTCGAAGCGTTGAATTACGTCTACGCGCGGTACGGGAAGCCGATCTTCGTCACGAGTAACGGAATCAGCACAACCGATAACGAACTTCGGTCCTACTACATCTTGAGTCATCTGATTTCTCTCCACAGAGCCATCACCAGAGGGATACCGGTCATCGGCTACTCGTATTGGACTTCGGTGGACAGCCGCGAATGGGAACACGGCATGGACGAACGTGTGCAATTCGGTTTACTGGGATTGGACCAGGCAACCGGAAGGAGAGTACGCAGAGACTGCGCCGGGCTGTATGGAGAAATCGCCTCATCGAGAAGGATCGACACCGCGAGACTTGCACGAGAGTATCTGAACGAGGAGTACAGGGAGTTACTCGAACACGGTGAAACGGGTTTCCCGCCGGCAACCTCCTGACGGCCCGCCTGCCGTGGCTTGCCGGGGGACAAGCCTCGGACGGTTGGTTCGAGTTCTTTGGCCCCGGGGTAGACCGCATTGGTCTCACCACTTCCTCAGGAGGCTCTCATGAAGGGGAACACGAAGCTCGTCGAAACGCTGAATGCGCTGCTGTCGGATGAACTGACCGCCATCAATCAGTACATGGTTCACTCCGAGATGTGCGCCAATTGGGGATACGAGAAGCTGCACGCGCAGGCCGAGAAACGAGCCATCGACGAAATGAAGCACGCCGAGGAACTCATCGGCCGCATCCTCTTCCTGGAAGGCAGACCGACCGTCAGCGTCCTCGGCAAGATGTCGATCGGCGCCGATATCCCCCTGCAGCTGACCGGGGATCACTCGCTCGAGATGGCGGCCATCGGGGCGTACAACAAGGCCATCAAGCAGGCCGGCGAGGCCGGCGACTTCGCGACCCGGGAGATCCTCGAGCGCATCCTCCAGGAGGAGGACAAGCATATCGACGCCATCGAGGAGCTGCAGGACCAGATCGCGCAGATGACGCTCCCCATCTTCCTCTCCACCCTGGTCGGGTAGCGTCGGGTAGCGACGAGGGTTTTTGTCGGCAGCCTGGTAAGGCCGGCCGGTGAGCATCACCGGCCGGCCGTGGGTGTGGAGGGGTTGCAGGCCGCACAGCGCGTGAGCGGCCGAACAGGCGCTACCTCGAGCCGATGACGATGAGCACCGTGCCGATGATGACGAAGGACAGCTTCCACGGGGCGACCTTCAAGACCATCCCCGAGACGCCGATGCCCATGACCACGAGGAAGACGGAGGTCATGACTAGTGCCAGCACCCCGTTGATCATGGAGCTGGTCTTGACGCTGGCGGAATGGAACATCAGGTAGGCGGCGCCCACGTTGAAGAGGCCGAACACGACACGGATGCCGGACATCCAATAGACCCGCACCAGATCAGCTGTCACTTCTGTCCACACCTTTCAGGTACTTGATACGGCGGCACGCGCCCGCTTTCGCCGGCGGGCGCCCGACGCATGCCCGACTCATGTCGGGCATGCTGTGCTCGAACGACCTCACCCCATTCGTCGGCTCATTTCCATAATAGGGCAAGTGCCGGGTGTCGGGCGTGCCGCAAGCGCCGGCCACCCCCGCGCGAGGCCTTCGGAAGCCCGCGGATCGACGAGCGCGGGGTCCGGCGCGAGATCACCGTCCCTGACGCCAACTGAATAGGGGTCCCGACCGGCATCGTCCCGCTTCGTCACCAGAATACCGGGGGCCGCCTGCACCGCGCCTTTTGGAGGGGTCCTGCCTGCCGTGCTGGTACACTCGGTCGCACCACGCGGTCGATGGTCTGGCGGGGGACGGCTTTCGATGGGACGCAGAGACTACCGGCGGAGAGCTGCAATGCTGGCGGCAGGGCTTCTCGTGGCGACGGCCTACGTCGCCGTGCTCTCCCAGGCGCACGTCCTCGCCGGCCACCCGCTCGTGGACGGCGTCCTCGGCATCGCCGTCGGTCTCTGCGTCTGCTCCTACCCCGCCGCCAACGCCATCGATCTCCTCTTCTACCGCGACTACTTCCGGCAACCCACGTCCGGGTGGGCCGGACTTGGCTGGCTATGCCTGAACGCGCTGGCCCTGACGATGGGCTGGTTGATGATCACCTCTGGGATCACCCACCTGGTCGCGCAGCGGTAGCGTCTACCGCGGCATGCACGGGGGTCCCGATGAGGTCACCGTCCCGATGAGGTCACCGTCCCGATGAGGTCACCGTCCCGATGAGGTCACCGTCCCGATGGGGTCACCGGGTCGACCGGAGAACGATACCGACCGGTCCGGCGCCACCTCGTGAGTTCGCGCACCAGCACCGCCGTCACGATGACCCAGCCCAAGAGGGTGAACAGCTGACCGATGGTGTTGGACGCCGTGCGGCCGTAGCGGAGTTCGACGTGCCTCTGCGTGGGGATGACCATCATGAAGCTGGGCGACGCGAGGTAGGGGCCCAGGGCTCCCGTGACGTGCCAGTTGGGGAAGTAGGACATCTTGATCCAATGCGGCTGCCCTATCGCGGTGGTGTCGAAGCTCAGCGTCTCGTCGGTCATCCTGATGCTGCCGGCGATCACGTCGCCCTGCGCGCCGAGAGGCACCTTCGGAGGATCCGCCGCCTGCGCGGGCGTGATCTCGGGGAAGCGCTGCAGAGCCGGCTGACCTTGGTCCAAGAGGACCATCACGTCGAGGTCGTTCACGTTGCGGTACCAGGGCACGATGGTGCCGCGCCAGTCGGTGGTCTTCAGTCGAACCGGCAGGTCCTTGGCCACCGTGACGTAGGGACTCACCCCGGCGATGCGGAAGATGCCGACGCCGTCCACCGTCTTCAACAGCTCGGCCCGGGGGTCGGTCTTCAACCCGGCGGTCACCTCGGCCGACGAGGCCAGCATGTAGGGGACGCCCATGAACTGCAGGTGGGCGATGCCGTCGGCGATGTTGACGGCGTTCGGGTAGTCCACCCCGATGATGGCCTTGCTGGGCTGCTGGGAGAGCTCAGCCTGGTTGATGAAGTGGTACGGCGCCGTGAAGGCCGACTCCATCAACGTGCCCTCCATGGTGGGCTGATCAGTCCAGTAGGGGATGAGTTCGAAGGCGCGAGCCGTCCCGAACCTCTCCAAGGCCGGCTCGTGCTCCCACATCACCCGGCCGGCAGGCAGCGAGCCCACGATGTCCATGATCTCCCGGTACTGGGGCCACCGCGCTTTGCTCTCGTATCCCGAGTAGTTCCACGTAACCCCGTTCGGGGGAATCACCCGGGGTCCCACCACACCGATCACCACGATGAGGACGGCCACAGCGGGCACGACGACGCCGAGCGTCAGTCTGGGCGGCGGGCGCACCGCGTGCGCGGCCCTCACGAGCAGGGGGCGCGCGACCAGGGCGATCCCGTAGGCCGCCCAGAGCCACACCGAGAAGTAGGAGAACGGCAGCAGACGGCCGTTCCAGAGGCGCCCGTCGGGCAGCACGCAGAAGAGGACACCGGTCAGCACGGTGATCCAGAGGACGGGGAACATCTTGAGGTCACGCTTGGAGACGGCGTGAGCGATGCCCACGACGCCCAACACCGCCGCCGGCCAGAGCTCCACCGGCATGAGGTCCTTGAACCCACGCAATTGCCCCCAGGCCATCTGCGCGCTCCATTGCAGCTTGTCCACGAACGGCAGCCCCCAGAAGGCCGTGAGGAGGAAGCCGACCAGGAACACGCCCGCCAGGTACGCGACCGCCTTCCAGCGCCGGTGCAGGATGAGCAGGCTGGGCGCGACCAACACCAGCACGATGGTGGTGACGATATGGGTGAGAACCACCCCCATGAGGATCAGGGCGTTGACGGCGAACAGCCGATCGACCTTCGCTCGCTCGAGCCCGCGATGCAGCGTCCCCAGGAAGAGGAAGGTGAGCGCGAAGCTGATGGAGAACCCGAACTCTCCCGCCAGAGTGCTCAGGATGTTGCCTCCGTAGATGGAGAAGCTCTCCATCGCGAGGAAACCGAGTGCGCACACGGCCGCGACGGTCGCGAAAGGCCGGCGGATGCCCATGAGGCGGCCGAAAGCGTAGGTGACGACGGGCAGCGCGAACACCCCGGCCGCAGTCACCAGCTTGAAGGCCACCGTGTAGGGGATCAGGTGCGCGAGCAGCGCGATCATGAGGAACGGCACGGGCATGTAGAAGGTGAACATGGGCATCCCGGCGTACCACTGCTGGGTCCAGCCCGTCATCTTCAGGTGGGGCAGGAGAGAGTCCAACATGTACTTGGCCGGGTAGTGGAGCGCCCCCAGGTCTCCCCCGGAGGTGGTGGTGCGGGAGAGCAGCAGGCGAGGCTGGTAGAGGAGCAGCAGGACAACGTAGACGACGACGAAGGCCGCACCGGTGGCCGCACGCCCCCACAGGAGTGCCCCGTCGGTCAGGGGTTCCGACGCTCCCTGAAGTAACGTCTCTTCCGCGCCCGAAACGGCATCATCGCGACCATCCACCCAGATTCTCCTTGTCCATGGGTGGTCCATGATACCTGCGGAGGAGCCGCTACCTGGCGAGGTCGCCGCGGCGATCCGTTCCGCCCTCGGTGGCGCGTGAGCGCCGCTACGCCGTCGTCGCTTCGAAACGTCTGCCGTCCTCGCGACAGAGCAGCTGCACTCCATGGCGGCCCACCGTCGCCGCCCCGGGTATCCCCCCGGGGGTTCGTCCACATGCTGGCGATGGAGAAGTCGGAAAGCCCGGGCACGGTCTTGGGGACGTACGGGTGCCGGCGGCGGAAGTCGCTGGAGAGCCTCCACGTCATGAAGGTGCCCTTCCAGTTGCCCGTGTAGCGCGAGAAGGTGACCGGGGTGGCCACGTCGACCGTCTCGACGCGAGAGGCGAAGCCGGGGTGCCGCGCCTCGATCTCGTCGCGACAGAAGGCCGCGAGCCGCTCCTTCTCCCGGCCCTCCCGCAATCATGCCGCGCAGAGCAGCAGGGCTGCCGAAGCGAGCCCGGGGGAAGCGCACCACCAGGCGCCCGTGGGACGCCGGGTCCTGGCGCGAAAGGAAGCAGCATAGCAGGGCCAGCGGCCACGACAGATGGTAGACCGGTGCCCCCGACAGGAATCGAACCTTGCGCGCGGCTTGGGAAACTTCTGATATATCCTGCAAATAAGCACTATTCAGCGCCGGATACGCACGGGGCAAGCAACAGAGCGATGCTCGACATCAAAGCGCACCCTTCCATGGTTCACCGGGCAGGTGCTTGATCAGCCGTTCGTGCACCAGTTCGTGGGCCGCCACGACGTCGAAGGCGTCGCCTTCCCGCAGGACCGGCAGCACATCATCCCGAAAGCCGGGCGACGCTACTTTCCCGGCCATATTCGCCTCGTACTCCGCTCGCGACACGGTCAGGCCGCCCCGATGCAGATACTCGAGCAGACCCGCGACCACTCGGTCATCCTCGACCGCTAGAGTCGTGAGCACCAGCCAAAGGTCGTACAAGTCCCGGCCCTTGCGACGTTGGTACAACGCGCGCAGCTTGGTCGCCAGAAGCTCTTCGAGCGTGAAGGTGGCGACCTCCACCTCGGCAGCATGCCACGGGCTCGCAACGTGGAAAGGGATTCGTCTGATGCCCTCGACGGCGAAGTGCTCACGAGTGTTGATCTCGATCTTGACCAGCAGCGATTGCACGGGGAACGCGGTGCTCTCGAAGAGATAGACCAACCGGACGCTGTCCGCACGCGGCTGCCAGGCCGACTCACCCAGCCACGGGTCGAGTGCCACCCGCACCTCATCGAGCAGCGTCCCGATGGGTCCAGGCGCAACCTGAACCAGGTCGAGGTCCTCGGAGTACCTGCCCGGGGGGTCGACGTGGAGCTTGTGCAGCGCGGTGCCTCCGCGAAACGCGAGCGCCTCGCCGAGAGTCGGGCGGGCGAAGAGCTCGCAGATCGCGCGCGAGAGAACGAGATCCTGCTCCACCTGTTCGTCGAGCGGCCAGGGAGCGGTCGCCCGCCACGCAGTGATGGAGGCCCTCGGGATCACTGGTCGACATCCACCTCGATGTTGGGGATCACGCGCCAGGGCGCGACCGCACCGCCATCCCCGAGCGGCTCCTCCGGCGCGAGGGCGACCGGTCGATAGCGTCGAGCACCGAGCACCCGGAGCAGCGGATCAGCCAACCGCGGATGGCCGGCCCGGTCGAGCAAGAACCCGAGACGCTGGATCTCGGGCGTCTTGTGCGCGTCGGCCAGTTCGCACAGTGCATCGGGCTCAAGACGCTCCGCGAGTTCAGCCAGCACGGTGGCCACGTTGCTCCAGCCGCCGCAGGCGCCGGAGAAGCGCACCAGGTCGAAGGCGGTCGCCTCGGGGGTCGAGACCCGCATCGCCCCCGTCTCGGTCTGCACGTCAATCGCCGGAGTGCGCTCGACGGCGCGGCTCACGTGGAACTCGATGCATCCCCTGCCCGCGAGCGCGTCCCGCATCGGCCGGTCGGTCACGACCTGAAACACCATGACCGCCTGGTGCGACGCCCCATGAATCGCCGCCGCCGAGAGCAGGCCCACGTAGTAGGGGTGGCCGAGGTCCTTCATCAGCTGGCCGATGAACCATGAAGGCGGCGGAGCACCGGCGTTGCGATACTCAGTGGGCACGATGACATAGAAGCCACGACGCGGCACTGCGATACGCCCCGCCTTGTGCAGGCGACGCAGCGCGTGATCGAGCGCAACCTCGGACTTCGCCAGAGCGGCTCGAGCCTCTGCCGACGTGAAGGTGTAGATACCCGACGCCTGCAGTCCGTCGACGAACGCGGAAAGCCGCTCACGGGATGGTGTCGGAGTGTTCGCCATTCTGTTTGCGTATACTACCGCTTCAAAGCAAGTTTCGCAAACGTATTGGCTCCTCTACCCACCAAGCGCGGCAGTCGGCGAGCGGTGAAACGGCTAGGCCTGAACAGTCCCCCCGGGCTGGCTCGAACAACCGACACGAGGCTCAGGAAACCGTGGTCACGTCACTAAATACCCTGCACATAGTCATCTTTTCCAGAGCCATGGGCATTGCAGTAAGCATGGCGCAAGCACCAGACAGGTTCTCGGCGCGGCTGGTGTTGTGCGATCCCGGTACATACTTTCCACAGTGGCTCCGGTACCTGCTTGACACTTCGGGACGCGGCTCCGCCCGGCACCGGGGGGTCAGGTTTCGACCGGCATTGAGACCCAGGGCCTCGGTCATCTCCGCCCCGAGGATCTCCTGCAACACGTGACGCACGAATCCACGCATGAGGTCGGCATCCGCGGCGAGGAGGTCTTTCCAGTCGGCGCTCGTTGGCCTAAGCTTCTTCTGGGTCATGGTGTGCTCCTGTCTCGGGGTGATCTCAGCAATCACATGCATACCATCGCCCTGTGCTGGTTCTCTCCCGGGCTTCTGCACACAAGTCCATTCGGTACACAGAGAGAGAGCGTGTGCTTGGTCTCATCGCATCCAAGACTCCGAGGCGCTTAAGAGGCTGGAGGTCGAGAAAACGCACGCTCGGCAACGCGGGTAGGCCGAAAATCATCTCCGCGCGCGCTCGGCTATCGCTGACGTTGCGCCTGTGCGGAAAGGTAGCCCAAGTACTGCAGGGCGAACAGAACCAAGAACCGGGGGTTGTGCTTGAGGTAACGCTTCCAGAGGCGGCGGGGCTCGGTCGCCAAACGGAAGAGCCACTCGAGACCAGCGCTCTGCATCCAGGTTGGAGCGTGACGCGTCTTTCCCCCGTAGAGGTCGAAGGCGGCCCCGACCCCGATCATCACGCAATCGAGCACATCTCGGTGAGCCGCCATCCACCGCTCCTGCTTGGGGCAGCCCAGACCTACGAAGAGAATCCGAATCTCGCTCTCGCGGATCGACGACACAACCTGCTCATCCTCTTCTTGGGTCAGTGGGCGAAACGGAGGAGCAATGGCGCAGCCAACCAGCAGCCCGGGGAACTCGGCCGCCAAGAAACCCTCGAAACAGTGCAGGGTCGGCTCGCTGCCACCGTACAGCCCGACGGACAGGCCCTGCTCCCGAGCCGCCCGGCAGACGCGCAGTACGAGGTCGGGGCCGCGGACCCGGCGGGCACCGGCGACGCCCAACGCACGGAGCGCCCAAACCAGGGGCATCCCGTCGGGTACGACCAGATCGCAAGAATCCACGATCTCACGGAAGGCCAGAGCGTCCCAAGCCTCCATGATCATGTGCACGTTGGCGACCGCTACCCGGCGCGCCCCTGAACCTGATGCCCAATCCACGACAGACTGCACAGCTACGGTTGGGTCTACTGCGGAGACCCTGAGGCCGAGTATTCGGACCCGCGAAGCGTCGGTCACGAGCCGGTCCTTTGGGCTGCTTCGGCAATCGCCTGATCGTAGATCTGCATGAGCATCGTGTAGTTGCGGTCCGGAGTGTACTTCCGCTCGTAAACATGGCGGGCGTTTGCGCCCATGCGGGCCCGCTCCTTCGGGTGGTCAGCCAGCCATCGCGCCTTGGAGGCCAGGTCGCTCGGATCGCCGGGCGTGAAGTGCAGGCCGGTGATTCCATCCTCGATGATTTCTGCCATCGAACCCAGTCGTGAAGCAATCACAGGGATGCCGTGGGCGAAGGCTTCGGCCAAGACCATAGGGAAGCCCTCGAAGCATACAGATGGCATAACTAGAAAGGCCGCCATTTCCATTTCTTTCGCAACTCCAGCAGCGTCGAGCGGCCCCACGGGATTGACCCCGGGGTTCTTGTGGGCGTTGCGCTGCAGGCGGTCGGCGAGAGGCCCATCGCCAACTACTCTGAGTTCAAGTTCCACCCCTGTCCACGCAGCCAGCAAAGTGTCGATACCCTTCTCGGTGCTCAAGCGACCGACGAACAACGCAGGAGAACGCGCGCCTCTCCCAGACGGGGCCTCGCCTGTGAACAGTCTGGCACCATGAACCCCCTCATCAACGAAATTGGGCTTCACGGCGATCTTCTCCGGCGGAAAGCCAGCTTCCACGAATTGGCGACGGGCAAACTCAGTCGGAGTGATGAAACGGTGTACCTGTGTGAACCAGGTTTCCCGTCTTCGGTGGTGCGCCACCATTCGCGCAACGGCCAATGTAGCGAGAGGTGACCCACGGTAGCAGGCATGGCGGACCGCCAGGTAGGGCGATCTCGACGCGCAGTCCGCGCACGGTCGACCATCTCGCATCAGGAGTGCACCTGGACAAAGCAGGCGGTAGTTGTGCAGCGTGTGGACCACAGGAATGCCCTGGCCGTTGCAGGCATGGAACACGGCAGGGGTGAGCAATGGGAAGAAGTTGTGCACGTGGACGATATC
>JAJZQZ010000079.1 GCA_021802965.1 Actinomycetes bacterium | reverse complement strand
TGCGAAAAGCAGTGTCGCCCTGCACGGGCTCCTCCACGATGGTCAAGCCCGTCACGGAGGCGTGTTCGGGACCGTGCCGCGTCCATTCTATGGCGGCGCTGACGGCCTCGTCGCCGCCCTCGTAGACGGCTTCGACGGTCCCGTCAGGCACGTTTCTGACCCAACCCGTCACGCCCAGGCGCACGGCTTCTTGGCGGGCGGAATCGCGGAACCAGACCCCCTGCACCCTCCCGTGGGCGATCACGCGCGCCCGTCGTACCTCTCCGCCGTTCTCACTATTCGTCGGCATATCCGGCCACGCCGACAAGGGGGACAAAGCGGCAGCCGAGCACGTCCTTCTCGTCGAAGCTCTCGCCCCGCCGGGTCACCACGCGCAGGCGTTGCATCGACCGGTCGCCGACGGGGATCACCAGGCGGCCGCCGTCGGCCAGCTGATCGAGCAAGGCCTGCGGGATGCGAGGGGCGGCGGCGGTGACCACGATGGCGTCGTAGGGGGCGTGCTCCGCGAGGCCCAGCGTGCCGTCGCCGGCCACAACGTGCACGCGCAAGTAGCCCAGCTCCTGCAGGAGCTCAGCCGCTTTCCGAGCAAGCTCATCGTGGCGTTCGATGGTCCAGATCTCGCCGGCGAGCTCGCCCAGGACGGCGGCCTGGTATCCGGAGCCCGTGCCTATCTCGAGCACCCTGGAATCGGGGTCGAGTTCGAGCAGTTCGGTCATGCGCGCGACCATGTACGGTTGGGAGATAGTCTGCGAGAGGCCGATGGCCAAGGGTTCGTCCTCGTAGGCCGCCGAGGCCGCCCATCCGGACACGAACCGGTGCCGCGGCACCGTCTGCATGGCTTCGAGGACCCGCTCGTCGCGGATGCCTCTGTCGCGCAGCTGCTCCTCGACCATGCGGCGGCGCAGGTGGTCGAAATCTCGCTCGCTCGGCTCAGCTGCCGCCATGCCGGGCCTCCAAGCAGCTCCTAGTCTTTGAGGATGCGCAGGCCTTTGTACTTGCGCCGGCGCCGCCGGCGCACGCGATAGATCAGGTAGATCACGAAGGCGACCAGCGCCAGGCCGAGAAAAGGGACGATGACCACGAGCACCGTGCCGAAGGCCGCCGCGAGGTCCTCGAACAGGCTGAGGAAGGGACTGGCCGTACCGCCCCCCGCCGCGGCGGCGCCGGGACGGATGACCTCCTTGACCGCGTGGGTCGCACCGGCGATGGCGCCGCCGGCGATCATGCCCGCCACCACGACCCCGGTATCCTCGTGCCCCAGTGCAGCTCCGAAGATCGCCGCTCCGGCGAGGACGCGCAGCGGCCCGGCCACGATGTTCTGGGCGGAGTCCAGCACCGGCACCTTGTCGGCGGTGATCTCGACGAGGGCGAGCACCAAGAGGATGCCGATGACCCACGAATCCTCGAGGAAGGCAAAGGGGGTCCCGGTTAGCTCGATGAGGTTGCCGAAGAGCGCGAAGCGCGAGATGAGGCCGACCAGCGCCAGCGGGAGGAACGCACGGAGGCCGGTGAGGGTCGCGAGCCCCGCTCCCATCGCGGTGACTCCGGCGATGCTTTGGATGAGAGAGTCCACCCGAAAAGTCTACCACGATGGCCTGAGGGTCGGCCGCGCGCGGTCCCCGGGAAGGGGGCCCGAGCCGGGCTTCGGCTCGGTTGCGCCTGGACGGGCCCACACATATACTGCCGCGTCATGAGCACGCGCAAGCTGGACAAGTACGAGGGGCGGTACGCGGCGCGGACCAGGGTGATGCGCTCGTCGGCGATGCGCGACCTCATGAGTCTCACGGCGCGCCCTGAAGTGATCTCGCTGGCGGGGGGCATGCCGGCCACGGAGTCCTTCCCAAAGGACGTCTTCGATCAGATCGCGGCGGACATCTCGATGGGGCAGCGGGCCCTCTCGCTGCAATACGGCCCCACCGAAGGCTTCGACTTTCTCAAGGAGGATATCGCGACGGTCATGGCCGCCGAGGGCACCATGGTCGATCCCGCCCACGTCCTCATCACCACGGGTGGGCAGCAGGCGATCGACCTGGTCACCAAGACCTTCGTCGACCCCGGCGACGTGGTGCTCGCCGAAGGGCCTTCGTACGCGGGTGCCCTGACCACCTTCAGCTCCTACCAGACCGATGTGGTGCACGTGCCCATGGATGCCGACGGCCTGATCTTGGAGGAGCTCGAGGCGGTCCTGGACCGCTTGACGGCGGAGGGCAAGCGGGCCAAATTCCTCTACGTGGTCCCTAACTTCAGCAATCCCGGCGGCACCACGCTGTCCCTCGAGCGGCGCCGGCGGCTGGTCGAGCTCGCGGCCGAGCGAGACCTGCTCATCGCCGAGGACAACCCGTACGGGCTCTTGCGCTACGAGGGTGAGGCTCTACCCACCCTGTTCTCCCTGGATACGGCCGGCAACGTCATCTACCTGGGCTCGTTCTCCAAGATCATCTCTCCGGGGATCCGCACCGGCTGGATGGTGGCCCCGCCCGCGATCCTGCAGAAGGTCTCCTTCGGCAAGCAGGCGACCGACCTCTGCTCGAGCCCCCTGAATCAGCTCTTCGTGCACCGCTTCGTGTCGAGCGGGGCCTGGCGCGATTACGTGGAGCGCCTGAGGGAGCTCTACCGGTCGCGCCGCGACGCTATGCTGGCGTCGCTGGCCGAGGAGTTTCCCACTGGCTCGGTGTGGACGGTCCCTCAAGGCGGGTTCTTCGTGTGGGCGACGCTGCCTCCCCCGCTGGATGCCGGCGACCTCTTCGTCAAGGCCCTCGAGCAGAACGTGGCGTTCGTGCGGGGCGACGGCTTCTACGTGGATGGGCAGGGGAGAGAGAACATGAGGCTTTCGTTCAGCGGCTTGCCCGAGGAACGCATCCAGGAAGGCATCCGCCGTCTCGGGGGAGTGATCGAGGATCAACTCGAGCTCTACCGGGCCATGGGGATGTAGCAGTGCCGACGACGAGCAGCGGAGGCGGCGGTGCGCCGCCGCCACGAGGGAGGTCCACATGAGCGGCAGGCACGTGTGCGTGCTGTACGGGGGGCGCTCGCTTGAGCGCGACATCTCGATGAGCACCGGACATCGGGTCATGCGGGCTCTTACCGCGCGCGGGTATCGGGTCACGGGCATCGACGTCGACGAGTCCCTCGTGCGTCGGCTGGTCGAGCTGCGCCCGGACGGCGTCTTCATCGCCATGCACGGCAAGGGCGGCGAGGACGGGACGGTCCAGGAGCTCCTCGAGATCTTGCGCCTTCCGTATACGGGCTCCGGGGTGGCCGCGAGCATCCAGGGGATGGACAAGGTGCTCACCAAGCACCTGCTCCTGGCCGAAGGACTACCGACCCCCGCCTTTCACGCGTTCAGCGACGCCGCCTTTCGCGAGCTGGGCGCCAAGGACACCCTGGATATCATCGCCGAGGACCTGGGTCTCCCGGTGGTCGTCAAGCCGGCCGCCCAAGGTTCCGCACTCGGCATCGGGTTCGCGGCCGACCCCCGCGACCTTCCGAAGGCCATGGTGTCGGCGTTGTCGTTCGATCGCAAGGTGCTGCTGGAGAAGTTCGTGCGCGGTCGCGAGCTGGCCGTGAGCGTCATGGGTTTCGGCGTCGACGCGCGCGCGCTGCCCATCGTCGAGGTCATCCCTCATAGCGAGCATTCGTTCTACGACTTCGACTCCCGCTACGTGCCCGGCGAGACCGATTTCGTCGTGCCGGCGGAGCTCGCACCCCCCTTGGCCGCCGAGGTGGAACGCGTCGCCCTGGCCACGTACCGCGCTCTCAGGTGCCGTGGGTTCGGCCGGGTCGACATCCTGCTGGACGCCGCGGGGACGCCGTGGGTGTTGGAGCTGAACTCCATCCCGGGGCTCACCGAGACCTCCACCATGCCCATGGCGGCTGAAGCCGCGGGCCTCTCGTTCGAGGACCTGGTCTGCGAGGTGATGGAGGCAGCCTTCTTCGCAGCCTCTTAGCCGCGCGCGAGTGACCGGAAGGTCATCCAGCCCAGCTTGCTCTCGGGGTCTTCGCCCAGCTCGGTGTCACACATGAGCCATTGATCGGGGCGGATACCCGTGATCGCCCGCGCTTGGTCGAGGGCCACATCGAAGGTGCCATAGGTCAGAAAGTCGAGTACGCCCCCGTCACGCCCCCGTATCTCGACCAGGTACATGTCGAGGATGTCGGTGCGCGCGGCGGATTCCCACTCCACCAGCACGATGGCGACCCAATCGGCGGGCAGATGGTCGAGCGAGCGGCCCTCCATCGTGGTGACGGGAAGGAGTCGGCCCCGCACCTTGGCCCCACTGACGATCCGCGCTCTGAAGCCGCTGTCCACGGAAGCTAGCCTGCCGGTCCGTTCATCTCGTGGATCCGGGGAGGCAGTTCGCGAAGATCTCGAAGGCAGCCGTCGCCTCGAGGCTCCCAGGCGAAGCCCGGCGGTTCCTCCGAGCGGCGCTGGTAGCAGAGGAAGGGCATCCCCGCAGCCTCAGCGGCCTCTTCGTCGACCGGCGTGTCGCCGACGAAAAGTACGTCCTCGGCCGGCAGCCCCATCCGCTCGGCGGCGAGGAGCAGCATGTCGGGATACGGTTTGGGGTGCTCCACGTCGGCGGCCGTGACCACGGTGTCGAGGTAGCGGTCGAACTCGAAATGCCGCACCAGCGCGTGCATGTCAGGGCCCCGATTCGTCGCGATGGCGAGCCGATGGGCGGGACGCAGCTCTGTCAACACCTCGAGGGCGTACGGTTCGAGCTGCATCTCGGACACGAAGTCGGCCGGATCCAGTCCGTGGAGGAACGTGATCAGCCGTTCCCGTTGCCCGGCCTCGCCGGCGAAGCGCTCGAAGACCTCCTCGTCAGAGCGGCTGAGGAGGTACGCGATCACCATAGGATCGGAGGTGTCGATAGGCGGCAGCCCCACCTGTTCGAAGACCCATCGGTAGAAGGGGAGGATCAGGTGACGGCTATCGACGATGGTCCCGTCGCAATCGAAGATGACTCCGGAGATCATGTGGGGAGTATAGCGAACGAGCGGGGCGGGCCTCCGAGGGAGACCCGCGACGAGTGAGGGCGTCCCCGCGTACGAGGGCGCCCTCGAGCCTGCATCGATCCAGGCCGGCGGGCTACTGCACGACCACCGTGCCCGTCATGTTCGGGTGGATGCCACACTTGTATGTGAAGCTACCGGCTTTCGAGAAGGTGAAGGAGAACGTCGCTCCCTGTCCCAGGTCTCCACTCTTGAACGACCCATCGTCGGCCACCACCGTGTGCGTCGCCGAGTCCTGGTTGGTCCAGGTCACGGTGTCGCCCACCTTGACGGTTATGGACGCGGGCGAGAACGCGAAGTTCGAGATGCTGACGGCGCTGCCGCCCCCGCCTCCGCCTGCCGCGGTCGTTTCGGTGCCGCCGCTCGTGGTTGCTGTGGTCGCGGCGGTGCTTGTGGTCGTGCTGCCGCCGCATCCGACCACCACTAACGCGACCACGGCGAGCAGAGCCGCTGAGATGAGAAGAGCCCATCCCCTAGTTCGTCTTTTGGGAGTCCTCATGATCGTGTTCTCCTTCCTTTGGTCCTGATGGGGGGCCTATCGAGTGGCAGATGCTAAAGGGTCGAGCTTCTTCTTAGGTTTCCACCGGAGCCATCTTTCAAGCTTCCCCCCGTGAAGCTGGCGTAAAATGCGGGGACTCGCCTCGACGTCTCCGAGCCGTGCTGTCTGAGTCTATCCTCAGCGGATGTCGGCCGAACTCGAACAGCCGACTTCCCAAGCCCGATCGCAGCCCAGCGGGAGCGAGTCAGACCAGCGGGGGACGAGCGTAGCCGGCTCGAACCCGATGCTCCAGTCCGCTGGCCACCAGCTGGAACGCCAGCACCGCGAAAAGGAACGCACCCAGGGGCGCCAGAACGAGCCACTGGTGCGCCTGGATGGACGATCGGGACGCGCCGATCATGCTCGCCCACTCCGGCACCCGCGGAGTGAGCAAGATGGGGTCGAAGGCCAGGACCGTGCCCCCGAAGAAGAGGTCGAACACGGCCAACTGCCCGATGAGCACCAGAACGAGCACGACCTCCCCCGAAAAGAGCAGGAGAAGGTCTTCGCGCAGCTGGGGCAGGATGTGCTTGAGGGCTACACGCCTGCGATTCGCCCCCAACGCCACCGCCGCCAGGACATGCTGGGTCTGCCTGTGGTGGGCCGTCTTCCCCGCGATGGTCGCGGAGACGACCGGGATACCCAGCAGCACGATCAGGGCCGATTGGATCGCGCCCAACGTCGTCGTCGACAATGGGGAGTCGATGTTGATCGCCAACATCACGAAGTACACGACCAGGAAGCCGGGGATCCCGCCCAGTCCACCCGATACCTTGCCGGCGGCGCTGCGCCCGCCGCGACGCATCCCCAGCGCCAGTCCGAGCGAACCGCCGATCAGGACCCTGGCCGCCGCACTCCCCAGAGCGGCAAGCACGGTGTAGCGCGCGCCGTAGAGCAGGAGCGAGAGGATGTCGTACCCAAAGCGGTCGGTTCCCAAAAGGTGCCGCATCGACGGCGGCTGTGGGGCATAGAGCGTCTCGCTCCCCTCAGGTGTCGGGACGACCAATAGCTTCTCGGAGTACTCCTTCGGATACGGGGCGATGGCCGGGCCGGCCGCCGCGAGCACCAGCAGGATAGCCGCCATGAAGAGCCCGACGACGAGTCTCACGCCCGCACCGCCAGCGCCTCGACTCCCCGAACGAAGGCGCGCAGCACCAGGTACACGGCGGCGTAGAGCAGCACCGAAAGGATCAAGCCATTGACGACCAGGCTGTACCGGTAGCCCCCCTTGAGCCCGAAGCTGAAGATCAGCGTGGTGATCCCTCGGAGGTTGAAAAGGTAGTCGACGATGAAGAAGTCGGCCAAGATCAGCCCCGTCACGCGCGAGACGTCAGCCCTCAGATACCTGGTCACGTTCGGCAGGACCTGTGTGAGGTAGATGCGCCGGCGCGCCGCACCTCGGGCCCGGGCCACGGTCACGAAGGGCTCGGTCACGATCTGGTAGGTGCGGGCCGATACCGTGCGCACGAGGTAGACCATCGGCACCAGGGACAGCACCAAGAGCGGCAGCAGTATTGCCGGCCGACTGCTGTCGATGCTGGCCACGCGGGCCAGTCGGTGTCCTGTGGACTTGTAGAACGCCACCACCGCTATCTGCAGAAGGAGCGCGAGGACGAAATCGGGCACTGCTCCGGTGAGCGTCACGGCGTCTTTCAGCCTATCGTGACGGCCCGCCGTGAGCCAGATGCCTAATGCCGGCCCCATGGCCACCGCGAGCAGGCCGGCGACGACCATGTACAGGAAGGAGTTCACAATCCTCGTGTCCAGCCCCGCGAACAACGAGCGTTCGTCCCAGAACCCGTAGACGAAGCTGGTGCCATCCGCCACCCCCCGCACGTATCCGATGACATCCGTGAACACCGCCGACGGACGGAAGACCACGGCGTCCTGCTCCACGAAGAGGACGTCCGGCCACGCCGCCAGCACGAGGATGGCGACCAGGAGACAGGCCAGCGCGGCCACCTTCCGCATCATTTGGGATTCCTCTCGTCCGCGGCTCTCGCGAGGAGGATAGCGGGCAGGCTGGGCGGGGGCAAAGCCGCCGACGCCGGCAAGGCCGTGAGGATGGCGTCGTGCCCTCTGTCGTGCCCTCGATGCGGACTCGATCCAGACTTGCTTGCGGCGGCCGTCCCGGTCCTCAGGTCCGCGCCGAGACGCCCTTGGCGCTGGTACAATACGCACCCGCGCCCTCGTAGCTCAGGGGATAGAGCAGAGGTTTCCTAAACCTCGTGCACAGGTTCGATTCCTGTCGGGGGCATTCTGAGGCTTTTCGCCTGCATACGAGCGGTATCTGGCCACCCGTTCTGACCCCCAGGGTGGCCCCGAAAAGGGGCTTGTACCCCTACGTTTACCCCTACGCCGGTGGCACGGGGCGGTACACGGTGGACAAACGGGGCCTTTTTCCTGCTCCTGGGCAATGCTTTCTCACAGGTGACTCCAGTACCTGTGTGACACTTTCAGGAGGCGGTTCCGGTAGGTATGCGACACTGGTTCCGGTACCTGTGCGACAGTGGCTCCGGCAGGCGTGCTGCAGCGATTCCGGTGACGTGTTGAACATCGGGACGCCGGTGGGGCGTTGGGGAAGAGATGTCAGCCACAACTGCGTTGGAAGCTGCTCTCAGCGGTTGGCTCCACTTTGAGCGCCGCGTGCTTGCCGGAAGGCACATACTGGGTAGGAAATGAAGCTGCCCCGCGCCCCCTTTCGGCCAGCACCCCTTTCGACTGGGAAGGAGCTCTTCGCTCTAGTCATCGACGTCTAGGTACGTTTGCATGGGCGGTTTCACTGCTGTAAAATCAGGCCCCCCGCGACTCCAAGTCTAGGAGACATCGGCACGTGGCAAGTAGGAGGCAAAACGCCCCGGTTCCAGCAGCACCTGCCGCCAGCCCGTCCGCTGCTCCTGTCAATAGAGTCATGTCTCAAGTATTGAGCGACCCTGCAACTCGGCGAGCACTCATCGCCAAGCTCGAGGCGACGCGAAAGAGCCGAGTCATCTGCTACCTCACAGCCGACCGACCGGATCTCGGTGCGAAGATGGGAGACGACGTAATACCTGCCATCTTTGAGCATCTTCAGGTCATGGGTGCGTGCGAGCAGATTGACCTTTTCCTCTACACCCGTGGAGGACACACCCTCACTCCCAATAGGCTCGTCTATCTGCTACGAGAGTATTGCCAGCGACTGTGCGTTCTCGTGCCGCACTATGCCCATAGCGCGGGCACCACGCTGGCAACGGGGGCGAACGAGATAGTAATGCACCGTATGGGCGAGTTGGGACCGACTGACCCTTCCGTGGCAAACCCATTCAACCCGGAGGACCCGACAGACCCCAGCCACCAACGTAGGCTGCCGATATCTGTCGAGGATGTCAACGCTTACGTCGCTCTGATTCGCGACCATGTCCAAGTTGGCAGCGAGGATCTCGCGGCACTCCTTGACCCTCTCACGTCGGCCGTGCATCCATTGGCCCTCGGCAACATCTACCGCCAGCATCTCTTGATACGTACGATGGGAAGCCGGCTCCTGGCGACTCACCTAGATCCCGACAAAGACTCTGACCGCATCGAGAAGATAATGGAAGTCCTGACGGAAAAGCTGTACTACCACGGGTATCCGGTCTCTCGTCAGGAGGCCCGGGATGTCGTTGGGCTTCCTGTGACGTTTGCGGGGCCCGAGCTCGAAGCTGACATGTGGGCGCTCTACAGTGAATACAAACGGAACCTGAAGTTCGGACAGCCGTTTATCCCAGGACCTGGCGCTATCGCCCCTACCGGAACCCCGGTGGAGTGCGATGTCGCCGTTGTCGAGAGCAACTCGATGCTTCATACGTGCCGCGTGCAGGGTACAGCACGGTTGGCAAAGAATAAGGGTACGAATCTGGACGAGGTGAATATTGAGGCCAGTGGGGCGTGGGAGAAGCGAGCTTGACCTAGAGCCGTTCGCGCCTGGCCTCGAGACAACCGGAGAGTGTGGAATGAAGGTGAATGTCATCCCGCCCAACCAGGCCAGCGTTCACTATAACGTGTGCCTGGCGAGCCAGGCTGTCGAGGTCACGGGAAGCGAGCGAGGGACGATCGTTGTCGGAACCACTCCTCTCGTATCTGTCCGGCTGAACAACGAGCCTACCCTTCCTCCTCAGCGACCCAGTGGGCAGCATGGCAGTGTGGTCCAGCTGCCACCCCAAGACTGCTAGAGCGCGCCTTCGTCCCCCGTCTGGAAAAGAAGCCGGCGCGCACCCGAGTGCCAACTAGCGTTCAAGTTCTCTGGCAGCTGGCGACCGCCTGCGGCCACCAACCGGAGGGGATTGAGGCAGGATCGAAACTCCCTCCGCTGTCGGCTGCCAGGATGGACGGTGCGACCCGCGAGCCTTCGGTGATGCTCTGCAGGGCTACGTCGGTGACCAGGCGCCCGGTCAGAGTGACGTCGTTCATAGTGTGTCGGTCCGCTCATGGTTGATCTACAGGGACGCGGAGCGATAGCCGCAGGAGAAGAGGAACATGGCGGCCGACGTGGGGCCGAGGTGCTGGAACCGGTCTGCCAGCTCCTCACTGGCGGCCTGGAGTTCAGCGCGGGTGGCGCCCTCCCGGGGGATCATGCGGTCCAGGTAGACCTGGAAGGAGCCGTGGGCTTCGATGAGGCGAAGGAACATCTTCGCGTTCTCGATGGTCGCGTCGATCTTGCGCCGGTTGCGGATGACGCCCGGATCGGACATCTGACGGTCGCTGTCCGCGGCGGTCATGTCGGCAACGGCCTCGATGTCGAAGTCACAGAAGGCGGCCTTGATGCCACTCCACCGGGCTTCGACAAGGCGCGGGCCGAGTCCGGCGCTCATCACGGCCCGGGTGAGGAGCTCGAAGTACTCCTGGTCGGTAGTGGGGTGGTCTCCGGCGCGATGCATCCAGGGAAGTCGGGTGTCGAGGTTCATGGACGTCCTTTCTGGGAGAGGGGCAGGTGGTCGTCCTGCGATAGTGGCGCCGTGATCATCGGCAATGCCGACACCGGTGCTTCTCCCAGTCCTCCACGCGGGGCTCGACGGGGTGCGACCAGGGTTCCTTGAGGAGCTCCTCGGCCTGCGCGGTGACACGGAGGATGTGCCTGAGCGCCGCCTCGGGTCCGCACCAGCCGAAGGTGACGCTCTCGATCTGGTGGCCCTCATAGATGACCGCGTATTCAGCGATCCCATCCTCGGAGGTGCTGTCGTTCAGGTACCAGATGCCCGCGTACTCGAAGCCGGTGCAGAGGGTCCAGCACTGTGTGGTCAGTAGCTCGGCAAGCTCCTGGGCGGTTTCGACCGGATAGAGCGACCAGCGCCGCTTGTTGTGTAGCACGTCATCCCTCCGTCGCCGTGAGCACGGCGTCCATGCGTTCGGCCGCATCGGCCAGGAGCCCGGGGACGACGTGAGAGTAGGTGTTCAGTGTCAGGCTGATGTTCGAGTGGCCGAGCATCTGCATGGCGACCCGGGGGTTCACCCCCTGCACGAGTAGCAATGTTGCGGCTGTGTGTCTCAAATCATGAAATCGCAGATTGCGCATCCCGTGGTTGCGCAGGAGCTTCTTGAAGGAGCGGTAGACCCAGGAGGCGGCCAAGGGGCGGCCGACGGAGCTGGCGAAGACGAAGTCCCCCTCCACCCACTCTGGGCCGGCGAGGAGTCGCTCCTCCACCTGCTGCTGGCGGTGAGCCTTGAGGGCGGTGACGGCGATCGCCGGGAGGACCAGGGTTCGGCGGCTGGTCGCGGACTTCGGCTCGATCAGCGTGGGTTTGCCCCCGATCATCTGTAGGGCGTGGCGCACGGCAAGTGTCGCCTGCTCAAGGTCGAGGTCCCGCCAGCGTAGGCCGAGGAGTTCTCCCTGCCTGAGTCCGGTGGCCATGGCCGTGACGAACAGGGCCTCCAACCTGTGCCCGCGGATGGCCTCCAGGAAGGCCCGGGCCTCAGTGGGGTCGAAGGGGTGGATGTCTGCACGTGGTACCCGGGGCGGGGTGGCGAGGCAGGCCACGTTCCGGTTGACGAGGCTCCAGCGTACGGCGTGGTTCAGCGCAGCCCGGAGGACCGCGTGAATGTGCCACACGGTACACGCCGAGAGCCCGCCCTCATGCTTCTCGTTAAGGAGATGCTGCACCTGCTCGGGTGTGAGCTTGGAGAGCCGCGTGCGCCCGAGATCGGGGATGAGGTGCAGGTCGACGATCTGCTGGCAGCGCCGGTAGGTCGACGGTCTGACCGCGGGCTTGTGCACCTCGGTGAGCCAGCGCTCCAAGTAGGCGCCTACCGTGAGACGGGTGTCGGTGACGGGGAGACCCTGCTGGTGGTCTCGCAGGGTCTTCACCAGCCACTGTTGGACCTCGGCTCGGGTAGGTGCGTAGTGGGAGAGGCGAACATACTTTCCCCCAGTCCACCCGATCGTGACACGAGCTTCCCAGCGGTCGCCGCGCTGCCGGATGGAGCCCTCGTTGCTGCCGCGTCTCCCCATGCTCAGCGGGCTTGGTCGTCCACGCGAGGGCCGTAGATTGTGACATTTGTATCTTACCCATGCCTTGAGTATGCCGGATTTCAGAACGATCAGTGGCTATGAATGTGACCCTGGGTTGGTGGACTGGTCTGGCGACCAAGGGCAGGGCCGGGGAAGAGGTATGGTTGCCCCTTCCCCGGGTCCCTGGTTGCCCCGCGGGTGTTGGCTTCACCGCGGGTCCGACTTCGACGGTCGCGCCTGCCCGAACTGTTGCAGGCGTCCTGGCACCGGCGTGCTGTGGGGCGCAGCCGCTCCTGTCTCGTGGTTCACCGTTGCCGCCGGGCCTTGCGTGCCGCTCGGCGGGCTTGCCTGGTCGTGCGCTTCTCGGGCTCGAGCTCACCGGGGACCGACCAGCCCATGATGGGAAGGAGTTGGAGTTCGTCGTCCCCTGAAGTGGCCAGCCGACACTCGAACACAACCCACTCGCTGCGGTCTCCCGGCCGGCACTCGCCGGACAGATGGGCGCGTAGCTCGGGTTGGGCGTCGAGGTCCACCGGCGACCCCCCGGCCGTCCAGGCACGCCACGTGCTCACGTCATCATTGCGAAGGCACCAGCAGTCGAACTCCCATGGGCCGAGCCAGACCCGGGCGCGCAGCAGACTGGCCTTGCCATCGCGCAGCAGTGCCGCCTTCAGCTCATCGGCATCGAATGTGGACCGTGGTCTCATCGCGGTGCCGCCGGGGTCGAAATGTCGATGGGCCGCGGGTCCGAGGGGTCGGGCTCGGTGCACGGGCCCTCCCCGGCGGGACACGTGGCCACTGGTGTGGGGGAATCCGATTCCTTGCACGAGCTGCCCACAGGGTCGAGCACCGTCCCCATCCACATCTCGGGCGCCGGGTTGGACTCGTCGTGCGTCAGAAGGTCTTCGAACGTGAGGTCGCCGACCAGGTCGGCCAAGGTGACCATGGGGACCGAGGCCTGTCCCTGCCAACCCACGGGGCTGTCGTCAACGGGACCCGCGGACTCGGCGGGGTCACCCGGGACCCGCTCCCCGGTCTCCCCGTCTATCACCCCGGTCTCGATGTCGAAGATGGTGCCGAGGATCGCCGGAGAGGGCAGGACCGAGGCCTCGGCGGGAAGGGGGTCGCCCTCTTTGAGCAGGCGGGGCTTGAACTGCTCCGCGTCGTTGCGGAGGTAACCGTCGTGGATGGCCTTCTGGACCCGACGGGTGGTGGTGTCCTTGTCGAGAGGTGCCTGGCCAGCCGGAGCACCGTGACGCCCTCTTTCTCCTTGGTGTAACCCTGGAGAGTCACGACGCCGCGGACGGTCTCCCGCACGGCCGCGGGCACCGACATGCGGGCGCCTTCGCTTACGAGGGCACCCATCAGGCCGTACACCGCCTCGTAGTCGGTGATGGTGGCGACGACGCGCCCCCGATCGTCGCGCTCGCGGCTCTTCTGATGCAGGAGCGCGTGCGCCCGGATGAGGGTGAGGATAGAGGAGAAGTCGCGGCGCAACCGAGTGGTCCGGGCATCGACCTCTTCGGCGAGCAGTCCGGCGTAGGGGATGTGCACCCGGCAGTTCTGCCCCGCGATGAAGGTCTGTAGGGCCCGCCACGGGGCGAGGATCACCTCGTAGATCTCGGGGTCGTCTTCCTCCTGCTCGGCCGCGATCTTCTGGAGGATGGCCTTCGTCTGCTCGGGGGAATCATC
>JAJZQZ010000078.1 GCA_021802965.1 Actinomycetes bacterium | reverse complement strand
TCGGATGTCTACGGCATGGCTGAGGCTAACTGGGCCGCCTTCGAGTGTCCGGTCGGCAACTACCATCTGCCCCCCTGGGTCCACGTCGTGGTCACC
Source organism: Actinomycetes bacterium (assembly GCA_021802965.1). Classification (GTDB taxonomy): domain Bacteria; phylum Actinomycetota; class Thermoleophilia; order RBG-16-64-13; family RBG-16-64-13; genus JAJZQZ01. The sequence goes on along the minus strand of JAJZQZ010000078.1, from coordinate 13,613 downwards.
GACGACGACGACCGCATCATCGACGAGCCCGAGGCCGCCGGACTCCTCGCCTTCTTCGACCCGGTGGGCGGCGGGGACCTGATCCCCCCGTTCTTCCAGACGGCGGATAGCGTACGCCTGGTGAAAGGCGGGGGGTACGACCCCGTCCTGGCCTGCCCCTGCGGCAGCGACTCCGCTTACATCTCCGGCCGCATCCTGCGGGTGGACCTGACCGAGGAGGCGGGGTGCGCGGCTCAGATCTAGACAGCGGACAGGCCGGTTCGCCCGGCGGTGCGGCCTTCCCGACGGTGCTCGACGGATTCTGGATGCCTCGAAGCCTTCGGGGGAGATTCCTCTCCGGTCACCGTTGGGAGACAGTCTGGCTTCGCGGTGGCGCGTTCGTTTCGCCTGGGTCGCCGGCTGCGGTGCCGGTGCGCTGGCCGCGCCTGGGCGCCAACGACATGGAGTGGATCCTCAGCGCTCTGTCGGAGGCGCGCTCCGTGCCGGCGCGCGAGGCAGTGGCGAGATGGGAGTCGGCCCTCGTCGCCGTCATGCCGGGCCTCCTCGACCGAGCCTCCGAGGCTCTGCCGTTGCTCGCCACGTGCACGGGGTATTCCGTGCCCATGCTGCGCGAAGCCCTCGGCGCGGAGGATCTCGTCGACCCAGGCGGTCTGGCGCGCGCCCTCGAGTACCGGCCCTCGTGGGGAGCGGCGGCACACTGGGAGACCATGCCCGGCATGGCGGGAAAGGCGCGGTTCTTCCCGACCCGGCCTCACGACAGGCTGCGAGGGGTGGGCGGGGTCGGGGGCCGGCTCTTCCGGCCCGCGCAGCCCATCGAGCTGGCCCTGGGCTTTGCCGCCGGCAACGTCCCCGGAACGGCCTTCGTCATGACCCTGTTGGCCGGCCTGGCGAACCACCTGGCCGAGTCGGCAGCGTCGGCGCCCGCGGTCTTGGTCCGGAACAGCCGCTACGAGCCGGTGTTCGCCTCCTGGGTGCTCTCCGCCGTCGAGGCGATCGATCCGGAGCTGGTATCGGCGACCGCCGTCCTTGTGTGGGACTACGAGGACCGGGAGCTGCAAGGGACATTGATGCGGCAGGCCGGTCTCATGCTCGCAGCGGCCGGCGACGACACCATCGCCGCTCTCGACCGGGCCAGGACCGCCTACGCTCCCTCCCTGCGCTTCCACCGCCACGGCCACAAGGCCAGCTTCGCCGTCGTCGACGGAGAGACGATGGGAGGCGGAGGTCTCTCTCCTGTCGAGGTCGCGAGGCCGGCCGCCCTCGACTCGGCCATGTGGGACCAGAACGGCTGCCTCTCGGCCCGGGTCCATTTCGTGCATGGCGACCCGCTCCCCTACGCGGCCGCATTGGCGAACGAGCTGCGCTCGCTCTCTGGCAGCCTGCCGCGTGGCGCGGCCCCTCGTCGCTTCACTCATCGCGCTTTCGACAGGTACAAGGAGCTGGAGGGCTCGCGCCGCGTCCGCATGCTCTCAGGCTACGACGACGATTTCGTCGTGGCGCTGGACGCGCGGCCCTGGGACGAGGCCTCGCTGGGCCGGGCGGTCAACGCCTGTCAGGGGAGGGTCGTCGTCGTCCGGCCGGTGGACGACCTGGCCGCCATCCCCGCGTTGCTGCAGACCCTGCCCGCGTCGAACCTGCAGTCGGTGAGCGTCGCCATGGACGGCCGCCGCGTCGAAAGTCTGGCGGACCTAATGGGAGCGTGTGGGGTCACCGCCATCCGCAGCTTGGGCCGCGCGGCCTTTCCCCGGCTCGCCTACTCGTGGGACGGATTCCTGCCCCCCGACCTCTGCGCGGAGCGCCCCCCTGGGCACTTCACCACGATCGAGTTCGACGATCCTCGACGCGAGATCGAAGAGGCGCTCGCTCGGTCACTTCCGCTGTGACCGACCGTCCAACAAGCCGTCGCACACCGACGCCGCGTGGCGGCGCGACTGAGCGGCTCGATGCAAAGAGGGTGAGCCATGTCGTCTTGGTTTGATCGCATCCTCCGTCGTAAGCCGCCTCTGAACCCCGAGGCGTACGATCGCGTTCGCTGCGACCTCTGCGATGGCACGGGAATATGGCTCGGACTCAGGCCACACAACCTACGCGACCCCAACCCGGTGCGATTCTACCAGGGTGATCATTGCCCAAGATGTCGGGGCGAGGGCTGGCTTATGGTCTCGCGCGTTCCCTGAGTGGTACGGCCGCGTGATAGTCGGACCCCTTCCGCGGGACCTGCCGCGACTTGGGCATGGTGTTCGCCCCTTCCTGAGCGAGGTATAGTCTTGCCGGCCACAGATGCGCAGGCATTAGGTTTCGAACTGAGAGAATGAATAGAATGAATGATAATCATCGACTGCGATCTCACCGAGGAATCGCAGTATATGTGTTTTGTTAAGGGATGCAAACGATATAATGATCACACGGACTGAGAACAAGCATTCAGATCGCCAGATTGGGTTTGCAGTGTTAGATAAGTAGTTGAGATGCAACCGATATTGCGGGCCTATATGGATAAAGAAATTAAAGTGAATAGTTCAGGTTTACAATGAGATTTGCAGAAGTATACGGACTGTGTCGTTTCTGATGAATTGTAGGATAAGCTGAAGATACATCATGCCGGTAAGGATCATTATATGCGTTGACTCCGGAGCGGAAAAGAGCATATAAGCTCTGCTTGGAGGCACCCAAGAAGTCCGTGTGGCGGCAAACTCAAGGGGAGAGCTGCAAGTCGATGTCGACAGCGAACATGGGCTCCAAGATGAGTACAAGGTCCTCGTCGACGACTGATCGCTCTACATCCATAAGTTGAGGAGGTCAGAATGTACTTCTTCGTGAGAACGCGGAACCCAAGACCGACATTCCACTTGGATATATCGCCGAATGAGCGAGCGACCATGGAGGAGCATGTCGCCTACTGGTCGGAGAAAGCGTCGGTTGGAGTCGCGATGGTCTTCGGGCCCGTGATGGATCCGGCAGGCGTCTTCGGCATGGGTGTCTACCGGGTCGAAGACGAGGCTGAAATGCAGTCTCTTCTCGATAGAGACCCCGCCAAGGGACTGCTTCAGTACGAGGTTTACCCCATGCCTCGCGCCGTGGTCGGCAGTCTCGAGCAGGTGGAACAGCAGCCTCCGCGCACGGGCTGACCCGCGCTCCGGCAGGCAGAGCGCTCGCAGAGTAGACTCAGGCGGACGAGGATCGTAGCGTGAGGAGGGAGATCGAGGCGTGGCCCAGATCGAAGGCGAGATCGTGATCGACCGCCCGATCGACGAGGTCTTCGATTTCGTCGCGGACGAGGGGAACGAGCCGCAATACAATCCGAAGATGCTTGCCGTCGAGCAGCTGAGCGATGGTGAGATAGGACTTGGAACCAAGTTCCGGGCCGAGGTCAAAGCGGGCCGCCGCGTGCTTCCCGTGGTCATCGAGTTCACCGTGTACGATCGACCCGTGCGGCTCGGGTCGAGGACGCGGATGTCCGGCATGTTCATCGTGGGTGAGCTGACGTTCGAAGCGGTCGGTGAGGCTACTCGGATGCGCTGGCAGTGGAGAATGGAGCCATCCGGAGCTTTCAGGCTGCTGAAGCCCTTGATCGTCTTGCTCGGCCGCCGTCAGGAGAGAGGCATCTGGGAGGGCTTGAAGCGCCGTCTGGAGGCGTAGCACGCTGACAAGCGGGTCACGGCAGGCGCGGCGCGCGCGGGCGGCGAGCTGCGGCTTCTCGGCGGGTGACGGGAACGGTGCCGCCGCGTGACGCGGATGGTACGCTTGCCGGCGCCATGGTCAACGACCTCGGACTTCATGCACGTCTGGCCCTTGGGGAGCTCTTCCTGACCGAAGCGGCCGTGGTGGAGCGGATGCGGCACGAGTTCAAGATCCCCCCTGACGAGCACTTGGTCTACGGCGCGGCCATCTACGACGAGCACGGCAGAGACGCTCTTCGCCAGATCTATGACGGCTATGTCGAGGTTGCCAGGCGCTTCGCCCTGCCACTCCTGCTCGCGAGCTCTACCCGACGTTCCAACCCGGAGAGGATCGCCGCCTCTCGATTCGGCTCGCGCGAGGTCATCGAGGATTGGATGAGTCTTCTTCGAGAGGTACGCGGCGGGTATCGCGGTGACCTTTTCGTCGGTGGCCTTCTGGGGACGCGCGGCGACGCCTACCGGCCCCAGGAAGCCCTCTCGCGGCGCGAGTCGCTGGCCTTCCATCGCGCTCAGTGCCACGCGTTCCTCGAGGCCGGAGCCGATCTTGTCATGGCGGTGACCCTTCCCGCGCTGAGCGAAGCGAGCGGACTCGCTGAGGCCATGAGCGAGACCGGCCTACCGTTCATCATCAGCTTCGTCGTCGACGGAGGCGGACTGCTCCTCGACGGGACGCCTCTCTGCTCGGCCATCGCGACCATCGACGACATCAGTCCACCCTTGTGCTACATGGTGAACTGCGTTCATCCCGTCAACCTTCTCGCAGGTCTGTCGTCCGATGCAAACCGCGGTCGGGCTTCTCTGTCACGTCTGAAGGGCATCCAAGCCAACGCGTCGACCCTTAGCCCGGGGGAGCTGGACGGTCGCGTCGACCTGCAGTGTGACGGCGCTGATTCGCTGGTCCAAGGCGTGCTGGCCTTGCGCCAAGAGTACGGACTCCAGATCTTCGGCGGCTGCTGCGGGACAGACGCCACTCATCTCGAACAGATCGCCGGCGGTCTCTCTGATGCGACCCGAGCACCGGGCACTGCGACGGCAGCAGGTGAGCGAGCACTGTGGGCCTGAGAGCCGGGCGACCCAGCTCCAGCGTGAGCGCCTCGGACGACAGCTGGCGGTTCTAGCCTCCAGCTCCGACCGGCAGACGACCCCGAGTCCTACTTCAGGAGGATGCGCATCGCGGGCTCGTGGAGTAGATTGCAGCCATGAACCACGAGACTTCCCTCGTCCGAAGGTACGGCGCAGACGCCCTCATCGTGATTGCCGCGATAGGGGGCGCGATAGAGGTGGCGCTCCGGCACGATTCCCTCCGCGGACCCCACACGACAGTCTGGTTCGTGTCGCCGGCGATCGCGCTCGTCGTGCTGCCCCTGCTCTTGCGTCGACGCTTTCCCTTCGGTGCGCCCGCGTCGCTCTGGCTGATCGCCGCGGCGCTTTCGTTCATCGACGGACGGCTGGTCGTCTTCACGTACGCCGCTTACCTTGCCGGTATGGGCGCGGCGTTCCTCTTGGGCAATCTCCCCGAAGCCGTGCAGGCCCGCATCGGTCTGGCCGTCGTGGTCGCGGGCATCATGATCTTGGTCTACAACGACGCGAACCATTCGCCCGGCGAGTTCATCTTCATCCCGTTCTTGTTCTCGATTGCTTGGCTCGCCGGTTTCGCGCTGCGGCAGAGGGCCGCGCAGGCGGAAGCCGCGGAGGAACGAGCCGACCACGCCGAGCGAGAGCGCGAAGCGGCCGCCCGCGTCGCTGTCGCGGAGGAGCGCGCGCGCATCGCCCGCGAGCTCCACGACGTCGTCGCCCATGCGGTCAGCGTCATGGTGCTTCAGGTGGGGGCGGTCCGGCATCGGCTCCCCCAGACGCTCCAGGAGGACAGGGAAGCCCTGCAAGGGGTCGAGCAGGCGGGTCGGACCGCCCTCACCGAGATGCGCCGTCTTCTCGGCGCCATGCGCAGCGACGGCGACGGGGCCGATCTGGCGCCTCAGCCGGGCCTCGACAGTCTCGACATGTTACTCGAAGACGTGCGCCGCGCCGGGCTTCCGGTCAGGCTGCACGTCGAGGGCGAGCCGCTCCCGCTCCCGCGCGCGATCGACCTCTCCGCCTATCGGATCGTGCAAGAAGGCCTGACGAACGCCCTCAAGCACGCTCGAGCCAGTCAGGCGGCCGTGACTATCCACTATGGACCGGCCGAGCTGCGGATCGAGGTGCGCGACAATGGCGTCGGGGCCTCCACGAGCGGTGGCGTCGGCCACGGACTCCTGGGCGTTCGAGAACGTGTGAAGATCTACGGCGGCGACATGAGCGCGGGCACGACGCCTGTGGGAGGTTTTGTCCTGAGCACATCGCTCCCGGTGAGCGAGGACGTGCGATGACCATACGCGTGCTGGTGGCGGACGACCAGTCGATGGTCCGGGCGGGGTTCCGCATGCTCCTCGGCAACGAACCGGATATCGAGGTCGTCGCGGAGGCGAGCGACGGGCTCGAGGCGGTCGACCTGGCCGCCCGCTTCCATCCGACCGTCATCCTGATGGACATCCGCATGCCGCATCTCGACGGGCTCGAGGCGACCCGGCGCATCCTCGCGGCCGATCCTGCTGCCCGGGTCCTCGTCCTCACTACCTTCGACCTCGACGAGTACGTGTACGAGGCATTGCGAGCCGGGGCGAGCGGCTTCGTCCTCAAGGACGATCCGCCGGAGCAGCTCATCGCCGCCGTCCGCACGGTGGCCGCGGGAGACGCTCTTCTGTCGCCGGCCATAACGAAGCGCGTCATCAAGGAGTTCACGCGGGCGCCGCGACCCGCGCCCGCAAAGGAGCTCGACGATCTCAGCGGGCGCGAGCGAGACGTCTTCCGGTTGATCGCCCGCGGCCTTTCGAACGCGGAGATCGGGCAGGAGCTCTACATCAGCGAGACCACCGTGAAGACGCACGTCACGCACATCCTCCAGAAGCTCGACCTGCGGGACCGCGTGCAGGCGGTAGTGCTTGCCTACCAGACCGGAGTCTTCGAGGGCAACGAGCCGGCACGGTAGACTGTTCGGCGGCGACTGACGCCGGAACTACCGACGGGGGGATGTGAGATGAGGGTCGTGGGCACTGTGGAGAGCCTCTGGCGCTATCCGGTCAAGAGCATGGCGGGGGAGGAGGTGGACGAGGCCTTCCTCGGCTTCGCAGGCGTGTACGGCGACCGCCTTTTCGCCTTCACCAGCGCGGCCAGCCCCAAGGGGTTCCCCTATCTGACGGCCCGGGAGCAGCACGAGATGTTGCGGTTCCGGCCCAGGTTCCGCCATCCCGAGCTCGCGGCCCAGCCGCCGAACCTGGCTGACGCCGAAGCCCTCGCGCCGGGCCAGAACCTGACCCCGCTTTACGCGGAGCCCGTGGACCTGATCGTCGACGTCGAGACCCCCTCGGGGGAGACGTTCGCCGTCGACGATCCCCGGTTGATCGAGCAGCTCCGGGCGGGCATCGGACCCGAGAACATCCTCAGCCTCGTGCAGAGGGATCGGGCCCTCACCGACTGTCGCCCTGTCTCGGTGCTGTCTGTGCAGACGGTGCGACAGCTCGGCGAGGAGCTCGGGGTCGCGGTGGACCAGCGGCGGTTCCGGGCGAACGTCTACCTCGATCTGGCCTCGGGCCTGGGCTTCGAAGAGGACGGGTACGTCGGTCGATCGTTGCGCATCGGCGACAAGGCGGTCGTCTCGGTCCTCGAGCGGGATCCCCGATGTCCTCTTATCACCTTGGACCCGGACACCGGGCAGGCGGACCCGGCGATCCTGCGCCAGGTCGGGCAGGCGCACGAGGGGATGTTCGGCATCTACGCCGCTGTACTGGTGGAGGGCACCCTGCGCAAGGGCGACCGCGTGGAGCTGCTGGACTGACGAGGGCGCCATGGCGTCAGGTCCGTAGGCGGAGCATGCGGGCGTTGATCGCCACGATCACGGTCGAGGCCGACATCAGCACTCCGCCGACCGCCGGGCTCAGGACGACACCGGCGCCGGCCAGCACGCCGGCCGCGAGCGGGATGGCTATGACATTGTAGCCGGTAGCCCACGCCAGGTTCTGCCTCATCTTGCCGTAGGTCGAGCGGGCGAGGGAGATGACCGTGGCCACGTCGCGAGGGTCGCTGCGCACCAGCACGATGTCGGCCGTCTCCACCGCGACGTCGGTGCCGGCTCCGATGGCGATGCCCACGTCGGCAGTGGCGAGGGGCGGCGCGTCGTTCACTCCGTCGCCCACCATCGCCACCACCTTGCCCTCCGAGCGGATGCGTTGCACCGTCGTCGCTTTGTCCGCGGGAAGCACCTGGGCGAAGAACCGCTCGATCCCCAGCTGCCGCGCCACCCTCTCCGCGACCGCCGAGTTGTCGCCCGTGAGCATGATGGGTTCGACGCCCATCTCCTTGAGCCGACGCACGGCCTCGGCCGACTCGGGCCTGACGACGTCGGAGAGCGAGATCATACCGACGGCCACCTGGTTCTTGAGCACGAACACGACGGTCCGTCCGCCGGAGGAGATGTCTTCCGCCCCCGCCGGCGCCCGGATGCCTTCCTCCGAGAGATAGCCGGGACTGACCACTGCTATCTGGTCGCCGTCGACCCTCCCCTGGGCGCCTTTACCTGGGATCGCCTTGAAGTCCTGGACCTCGGACTTGTGGGGCGCCGCGTCGGGGATGGCTCGGGCGATGGGATGCTCGGAGAGCTCCTCGATTGAGCCGGCGAGGGACAGGATCTGCTCGCGGCTGAGATCCCCGACCGGCACGACGTCCTCGACCCCGAAGCGGGCGAGCGTCAGAGTCCCGGTCTTGTCGAAGATGACGGCGTCGATCAAGCGCGCGTTCTCGAAGGCCATCCGGTCCCGCACCAGGAGACCGTTGCCGGCCCCGAGGGCGGTCGATATGGCGACGACGAGGGGGATGGCCAACCCGAGGGCATGTGGGCAGGCTATGACCATCACCGTGACCGAGCGCTCCATGGCGTAGGTGAGCGACTCTCCCAAGGCGAGCCACACCGCGAAGGTGATGGCGCCTCCGCCCAGGGCGACGATCGTGAGCCACATCGCCGCGCGGTCGGCCAGGTCTTGCGTCTTGGACTTGGATTCCTGGGTCTCCCGCACGAGATCGATCACCTGGGAGAGGAACGACTCGGCGCCGGTGCGGGCGACGGTGACCGCGATGGACCCCTCTCCGTTCACGGAACCTCCGATCACACGTTCGCCTTGCGACTTGCTCACCGGGACGGACTCACCGGTCAGCATCGACTCGTCCACGGAGGTCGACCCCTCCAAGACGTCTCCGTCGGCCGGTATCTTCTCTCCCGGGCGTACCACCACGACATCCCCGGGCTGCAGCTGCTCGAGGTCGACGTCGCTGGTGCCGCCGTCGGCGTCACGGCGGTGGGCCTGGGACGGCATCAGCCGGGCGAGTGACTCGAGGGCCTTGGAGGCTTGACCCACGGAGCGCATCTCGATCCAATGGCCCAGCAACATGATGTCGACCAGGGTGGCGAGCTCCCAGAAGAAGGGCATGCCCTCGAGCCCGAACACCGTGGCCGTGCTGTAGACGTAGGCGACCGTGATCGCCACGGCCACGAGGGTCATCATCCCCGGCCTTCGGGCTCCTGCCTCGCGCACGAGCCCCTTGAGGAAGGGCAGGCCGCCGTAGACGTAGATCGCCGTCGACAAGGCGAGCAGTATAGAATCGGCTCCAGCCACCTCGACGATGCGCCGGTCACCCAGGAAGGGCAGCCCGAGCGAGAGCAGGATCACCGGGACGGTGAGCCCCAGGCTGACCCAGAAGCGACGGCGGAAGTCGGCGACGGAGTGGCCCTCGTGACGACCTCCGCCGTGGCCTGCGTGTCCGCCGCCCATGTGGCTGCCGTCGTGGCCCGAGCGATCACTCCCATGTTCGGGCGCCGCTCCTTGCATGGCCTGATCGCTGTGACCCGCATGCTCTGAGTGCTCGTGCACCGCGCCTCCCGTGCGTCCAGACTGCCCCGGTTACCTACAGTCTTCCCGCTGCACCGAGTGCCGACACGAAAAGCTCCGCCGGTGGTGGCGGCAGCCGTCATCTTGCCGCCCGCCGCCCAGGTCGCCGACGCTGGATTCTCGTGCATCGGACCCTTGATCCTCACGCGACCTGAGGGAGTATCCTGGGGGTATGACCGCCTGCGACCGGGTAGATGCCCAGGTGTCGCAACGACGCCTCCCGGCCGCGCGGGTCGGCAAGGCTCGAGGCGATGCCGGTCCTTTTGGACAAGAGGGTCGCCTCATCACAGGGAGGAGCGCCCATGGGCAAGGGGGAGATGTTCGAGGTGTTCGGTGGCTTCGACCAGAGCGAACACCAAGCCGAAGTGGAGGAAAAGTGGGGCGACACGGACGCCTATCGGGAGTCCACGCGTCGGACCGCGACGTACACGAAGGCCGATTGGCAGCGCATCAAGGGCGAGGGAGAAGCGAACCTGGCCCGCATGGTGGCTCTCTTCGACGCCGGAGTCGCTCCCACCGACGCGCGCGCGATGGACGTCGCCGAGGAAGGGCGCCTTGCCATCGACCGTGCGTTCTACCCCTGTTCGCGGCAGATGCACGTAGGCCTGGGGCAGATGTACACGGCCGACCTTCGCTTCACCGCGTATTACGATAGGCACTGTGTCGGCCTGGCGACCTGGTTCTGTGGGGCGATCGAGGCCAATGCGGGCCGAGGACGGACCCAAGCCTGAGTGCGAGCACGCCGTGACGAGGTGACCCCATGTGTCGCAACATCCGTACGCTCTACAACTTCGAGCCGCCGGCCACGGACGAGGAGATCCGAGCGGCGGCGCTGCAGTATGTGCGCAAGATCAGCGGGTCCGCGAAACCTTCAGCCGCCAACAAGGAGGCCTTCGAGCGGGTAGTCGATGAGGTGGCGCGCGTCTCGTCGCAGCTGCTCGACGCGCTGGTGACCAGCGCGTCGCCCAAGGATAGGCAGGTCGAGGCGGCTCGGGCCCGCGCCCGAGCCGCCCAGAGGTTCGGTCCCCCGGGAGAGCGAAAGGGCGGGCAGCGGTGACCAGCCGTTCGGGCGCAGCCACCATCGACGAGTACATCGCCGAGTTCCCTCCGGACACTCAGGAGGTGCTGCAGCAGGTCCGCGGGCTGATCCGCGAATCGGCGCCGGAGGCGACCGAGACCATCAGCTACGCCATCCCTACATTCGACCTGAACGGCCGCCACCTGGTCCACTTCGCCGGTTACGACAGACATGTCGGGTTCTACCCGACGGGCAGCGGGATCGCGGCCTTCAAGGAGGAGCTCACAGGCTACAAGAGCGCCAAGGGGTCGGTGCAGTTCCCGCTCAGCCGACCCATGCCGGCGGATCTGATCAAGCGGATGGTGGAGTTCAGGCTCGACGAGGTCTCCCGTACGCGGCGATGATAGCGGTCGGCTACATGGCCAAGTATGTGGCGTCCGCTCCGGATGCGCCCGGGTTCGAGGCCGTCGAGGACCTCTACTCGGTCAGTCCATGCCTGTCGGCCTACTTCGCCGACTACATCGGCCGGTGGAAGCACAACGGCTTCTGGCTGTTCGATTCCCCGGAGCTCATCGGTCTGGTCGCCGCCGAGAGCGGTAGGGACCTGGAGGGGACGACGCTGTTCTATTACGAGGCCTGCGGGCAAGAGTTCGATACGAGCGCCGGCGGTTGGAGCAGCTTCGATCGCGAAGCCTCGCTGACGACCGCGGTCTCCCCGCCCGTCAACCAGACGCTCCACGGCTACGATGTGGTCTCGTTCTCCGCGGGAGCAGGTCCCGAATGCTCGCCCCTGTCGTGCAACGGTCTGGCGAGCCGCGTGGAGGTCGATCGGCATTGTCTCCTGGCGTCCGCGGGGGAGGCGCGCCGGTTGCTCGAGAGCGGTCTGTTCGCGGACGCCGAGCCCGGGCCGTACCGGATCTTCGCCGTCCACTCCGTTCCCTGGCCGGGATCCTGATGCAGACCTCCATCGCGCAAGCCGCGGCGCTGACCATTCACGGCAACTACCTGCTGCAAGGTCATGATCCGGTTCCCTTCTGGCCCGGGGCCTCGGTGTTCACCTTCTGCAAGCACGTGCAGTTCTTCGTGACGGCCGGAAGGCTTCGGCACAGGGAGACAGCGGCGGCCTCCGACCCGGAGGAGTGGCTGCGTGCGCTTCGCGCCGAGTCGTTCGTCGGTCTGCGTCTGCAGTGCCATCCCGCAAACGATCTCTTCATCGGTGACCGCATGTCGATCGGGTTGGTCGGCGGAGGTCCCCGCTGGCTGGTGGAGGCTGTCCGCGTGCCCGGCGCCGACCTCTGGGAGCCGCGCTGGGAGCTGGGGGACCGGGAGGATCCCGATCAGAAGGGTTGGGAGTTCGGCCAGAAGCGGGAACCGTCTGGATGGGTGACTGTCCTGGCGTGGCGGGTGATCGACAGGGTCGGAGGCGGCCGATGGAACACATAGATCTGAAGACGACGGCGTCGCGCGAGTCTGACCCGTCCGCCGACCGCCTGATCCTCGTGACGGGGGCGACCGGTTACGTGGGAGGTCTACTCGTGCCACTCCTGCTCGAAGCCGGGTACCGGGTGCGTTGCCTCGTCCGCGACCCCGTTAGGCTGGCGGATCGTCCGTGGCGGGACTCGGTCGAAACAGTGAAGGGCGACGTGCTGCAGCCCGACACCCTCGCTCCCGCGCTAAGCGGGGTGCGGACGGCCTACTACCTGGTGCACAGTCTGGGCGCGGGCTCCGACTTCGGTGAGCGGGACATGATGGCGGCCCAGTACTTCGCCGCTGCCGCGGAGGATGCGGGGGTAGGCCGGATCGTCTACCTGGGCGGCCTCGCCGATGCTTCGCAGGATCTGTCGGAGCATCTGCGCTCGCGCCAGGTGACGGGCGAGATGCTGCGGAGGGCCTCGGTCCCCGTGACCGAGTTCCGCGCCAGCGTGGTGGTCGGGGCGGGCAGCCTCTCATTCCGGATCATCCGCTATCTGACCGAGCGCCTGCCGGTCATGATCTGTCCCCGCTGGGTCTACACCCGTACCCAACCGATCGGGGTCGACGACGTGCTCGCGTATCTTGTGACCGCTCTCGAGGTGAAGGAGAGCACAGGGCGCATCGTCGAGATAGGGGGGGCCGACGTCATCGACTACGGCGGCATGATGATGATCTACGCCAAGGTGCGCGGGCTCAGGCGGTGGATGCTGCCGGTCCCGGTGCTGACGCCACGCCTTTCTTCCTACTGGGTCGACCTCGTGACGCCCATCCCCGCCGAGATCGCCCGGCCCCTGATCGAAGGCCTGCGCAGCGAGAGCGTGGTGCACGACCCGATCGCCAGGCAGCTGTTCCCCCGGATCGTGCCCAAAGGGTACAGGGAAGCGGTGACGCTGGCGCTGGAAGAGACGCGGACCGGTGAGAAAGGACGGCATGGAGGACACTAAGGACTACATCGTCATCGTTCAATGCCACTTGGTGGTCGAACGATGTTCGGGCTATCACTGTGAGCGGGCCTTTCACGAACGCACAGGGGGATTCGCGGGATACTCCAAGGAGAAGGCCTATCGCTCGCTCTACCTGACCTGCGGGGGATGCTGCGGCCTACCCCTGCACCGCAAGCTCAGCAACGTGGTGCGCAAGGCCAAGGAGAAGGAGGGGATCGAGAAGGACCGGTTCGTCGTCCAGCTTGCTTCCTGCATCACCAAGGACAACTACCACGGTCCGCCGTGCCCTCACCTCGATTACCTGAAGGGGCTCGTGGACAAGCTGGGCCTAGACGTGTGCGAGGACACCTCGATCGGCAAGACGGCGGAGCGTCGGAGGCAGGAGGGGATCTACGCGGGCTAGTGGTCGCCCCCGCAAATAGATTCATGCCGCTCGGGCCTGAGCGGACTGCTCGCGTTGAGTGAGTCGGGCGAGCAGGTCGTTGAGATCACGCCGGGTGTAGCGCCAGTCGATGGGCTTGGC
>JAJZQZ010000077.1 GCA_021802965.1 Actinomycetes bacterium | reverse complement strand
GTTCTGGCGACAGCGGCGCGGGCGGTGACGGCGGAAAGGTCTCCCTGACCTTCCTCACGTCAGGCAACCCCAACACCATCAAGGCATCGGACGCGCTTGTCAAAGCGTTCGAGGCAGCCAATCCGAACATCACCATCAAGACGGAGCCGGATCTCACCACTGGGGGAGGCGAGGACAGCAGGATAAAGACGAAGCTCGCAACCGGCACGATGACTGACATCTTCGCCTACAACACGGGTGCTCCGTTGAACGCTCTCAGCCCGGAGAAGACCCTCGTAGACATCGCCGGCGATCCCGCGGTGAAGAATGTACTGCCCACTTTCCTCTCAACGGTCTCGGTCGATAAGCACGTCTACGGTGTCCCGATCGGGGCTGCGATGGGCGGCGGGATCCTCTACAACAAGAAGGTCTACGCCGACCTTGGGCTCAAGATCCCCCTCACCTGGGACGAGTTCATGGCCAACAATGCCAGGATCAAGGCAGCGGGCAAGACTGCCGTCATCGAGACATTTGGTGACCCCTGGTCCGCCCAGCTGTTGATTCTGAGCAACTTCTACAATGTGCAGGCGGCACAGCCGACTTTCATTGCTGATTATACGGCGAACAAGGCCCATTATGCAGATGACCCGCTTGCTCGGGCCGGATTCGACCACCTGCAAGCCGTCTTCAAGGCTGGCTACATGAACAGCAATTATGCCTCGTCCAAGTTCGATGACGGGATAAAGCTGCTCGCGACCGGGGCGGGTGCGCAATACCCGATGCTGACATTCGCGATGGCCACTGTCCAGGCTAACTACCCGGCGAACGTCCAGGATATCGGCTTCTTCGCCACCCCAGGTACCGACGCCGCCGTCAATGGAATGACCACCTGGATGCCCAAGGCCATCTACATCTCCAGCGCGGTCAAGGATCCGAACAAACTGGCTGCAGCTAAGAAGTTCCTGGCCTTCGTTGCGAGCGTCAAAGGATGCGATCTGCAGACCGAGGCAGTCGGGGCAACCGGGCCCTACCTGGTCAAGGGTTGCACTCTCGGATCGAATGTGCCCCCCGCTATCGCCGATATGCTTCCGTACATCGAGAAAGGCAATGCCTCTCCCGCGCTCGAGTTCCTCACCCCGTTGAACGGACCTAACCTCGACGTCATCTCCGTGGCCGTAGGATCGGGCATCACCTCTCCTCAGGCCGGCGCTGCGCAATACGATGGTGAGATCAAGAAGCAGGCGCTCCAGTTGGGGCTCAAGGGCTGGTAATGGCTCCGCATTAGGCAGGACAATCAATTGAGCCCGGTCCCAGGCCTAGTGGGGACCGGGCTCAATCAGACGAGGGAGACAACACTATGGCAGCGACAACAATGATATCGCGAACAGTGATGCCGAAAACCAAACGCCGCAGCGCGAAGAGCCCTTACTCCTACTGGTTCTATGCCGCACCCGCGGTGATCTACGGTCTCTTCTTCCTTCTGCCCACGGTCGCCTCGCTATATTTCAGCCTGACCCGCTGGACGCTCTTCGATGCTACCTTCATCGGCTTCGACAACTTCCAGCAGTTCTTCACGGATCCCGCCCTCCTCCAGGGGTTCGTCAACACCGGTATCTATGCGATCGTCACGACTGGGCTGAAGGTCGTCTTCGGCATGCTGTTCGGTGTGCTGCTCGCCTCGCAGATCTTCGCCCGGGGCTATCTCCGTTCCGTGGTGTTCTTCCCGACGATTGTCAGCACCATCGGGGTCGGTATTACCTTCTCCGCGCTGATGAACCCCGAGAAGGGCCTGATCAACAGTGCGCTCGCCATGATCGGGATACAGGGGCCCCATTGGCTGACTGATCCGCACTGGGCGCTGCTCTCGGTCGCCCTCGTCGACGTCTGGAAAGGCGTCGGAGTCGCTACGGTCATCTACATGGCGGGCATCGTCTCGATCCCGAACGACTATTTCGAGGCAGCCAAGATCGACGGGGCGGGCTCCTTCAAGACCTTCACCCAGATCATCCTTCCTCTGGCGAGGCCCGCCGCGGTGACTGTGACCATTCTGTCGGTGATCAGCGGCCTGCGATCCTTCGACCTCGTCTGGTCGATGACGAGCGGCGGCCCGGGGTCCGCCTCGGACGTGATTGCGTCGGTTATCTACAAGGAATACCAAGCCGGCTTCTTCGGTCTTTCGAGTGCCGGCAATGTCGTGCTTTCCCTCGCGGTGACCGCGATCGCTCTCCCACTCTCCGCATTCCTCAACCGCAAGAGCAAGAAAGACTACTGATGCGCGCTGCCCGAAAATACGGACCCGGGGTGCTCTCGATCATCGTCTCGATCGTGGTATTCGTTATCCCTTTCTGCTTCATCATTTTGACCGCGGTCAAGAGCAGACTGCAGGCGTCACTGCTCGATTTCAGCTGGCCGACCTCGTTCCACCTCTGGGACAACCTGGTCCAGGCGGTTTCTGCGCGTAACTTCATGCTGGTGAGGGCATTCATCAACAGCACCATCCTTTCCGTCTCCGGAGTCGCCATCCTCGTGGTTCTCTCGGCGATGGTCGCCTTTGTGGCGGAGCGCCGGGTATCCAAATGGAGCGGTTTCATCAACATCCTCGTGCTGTCCGGGCTCATCATTCCGTCAGCAGTCGTTCCCACGATCTGGGTGCTCCAGGGTCTCGGCCTGTTCAAGACCATGCCGGGCCTGATCCTCGTCGAGGTCGCCTTGCAGATGTCCTTCTGCGTGCTTCTCTTCAGGGCCTTCATCTCCTCGGTACCCAAGGAGCTCGATGAGGCCGCATTGATCGATGGCGCAGGCAGCCTCCGGCTGTTCTTCCAGATCGTGTTCCCGCTCCTGCGCCCGGTGATCATCACCGTGATCGTGGTGATGTCGGTCGCGATCTTCAACGACTTCACAGGCCCGCTGTACTTCCTCCCCGGAGACGAGAATGCCACCGTGCAGTTGACGCTGTTCAACTTCAAGAGTCAGTTCGATACGTCATGGAACCTGCTCTTCATGGACATCCTCCTGATCACGATCCCGCCGCTCGTCGTATTCCTCTTCTTCAACCGGCAGATCATCTCGGGCATGTCCAGCGGTGCCATCAAGGGATGAGCAGGATTATGACGCCATCCGGCAATTCAGGATCCAGCTGGAGATTCAACGACGGTGACGTTCACCGCGACGATGTCCAGTGCTGGGGATACCCGAACCTCGCTCAGGAGGTTGTTGTCAACGATGAACACCACCCCGAGTGGCAAGGCTCCAACGTTTATGGCTTGATCCGGGTGATCACCGATGACGGTATGCAACACCTCGTCGGTACTGTCTCGAAGGCCGCACGAATCGTGGACTTCACCACCGGCAAGACGGTCTATGACTTCGCATCATTCGGTGCTAAGCCCCGCTCCGGCGGCGACTCCTACGGCGCTGTCGCCTACTGGCGTGGCCGGTACTACTTCGGCGGCTGGATCATCGCGCCGCACCCCGCAGGGGCGGCATTCGACACGACCGACAAGTACACGTACCTGATCTCCACGACCGACCTGGTTGACTGGACCATCCACCTCAAGGACAAGGCTCCCGATTCGCTGTCATGGCAGGCCGAGATCAGCGACCTGGTAGCGACGAACGACCACCTGTACATTCTCCGCGGCGACACAGCGGGCGGGGGCACCGGCACCGGACTCTGGCGATATGACGGTGTCGAGATCACCCATGTCGCCACCGGACCGGCGATCTACGGCGCTTTGAACGAAGACACCCTGTGGTATTCGGTCCGCGACTGTGACAGCATCGGCACTCTCGACCTCAACACGGACACCAGCGCTGCACGCATCCTGACCGATGTCCCGACGATGACGGGGGGGACGAAGACGTGGGAGAGCGTGTGGCAAGGCGGCAGCGCGATCCTCGCGGGGCGGGTCCACGCGTTCTGCGCGGACGGATTCTTCGTACTTCTCCAGGATGCCCCGGACACGCAGGTATTCGTGCCCTGCGTCATGTCGGCCACTCCGCATGACAAACGCGTACTCGGCTGGCGTTCCCAGATGGCCTATGCGGCTGGGGGGCTCGTGGTGGCAGCCAACACGGCCGACACGGATCGACTCGGCGGGACATCAGCACAGCAGTCGCTTCTCCTGTGGATCGGACCCAACGGCCAGGTTCGCATCCTCGACACCGGGGGCATGTTCTCCGGTATCGTCGTGTTCGCCGATCGCCTCTACTACGGACTGTCCGCCAACCCCCACGGCAACAACTTCAACAACCACCAGGTTGGCGGCATCACACTATCGAGCATCCCTCTGTCGGATATCAAGCGCACCACTGTGGCACTCTACGAACGTGTCTACAATCCGCAAGCCATAAACGGAGTCTGGGGCGGATATCCGACCCTGGGATACACGCACGGCAAGGCGATCCTGACCCCCGACGCAGCGGGAACGTTGACCATCTGGCAGTGGAGCGCCGAGCGCATGAATCAGTCGCTCGGAACGGTGACGTTCACCGCTGGACAGACACAAATGATCGACCTGGCGCCGTATTTCGCGGGCGGCATCATCGGGTTCAGCTATTCGGACGAGGGTACCCTCGAGGGTTCCATCGCGCTCTGGTAGAACGGCAACGCTATGTATCATCACACCCAACTTGTCGAGAAGCGTATCGACCGATTCGTTCGCGAGCGACTCAATCCCGCTATCTACCGCACGACCTCACCGATGTCGATCTCGGCCTGGGAAGTACCGGACGAGCCCGTGCCTTTCGCGACGGCCATGCAGCAGACCTTTCTTCCGGTTGCCGTGGGGGAAGCCTGGGGACGGCCGTGGGGCACCGTCTGGTTTCATGTAACGGGCGTTGTTCCATCGGAGTGGTCCGCCACCGTCGCCGAAGTCGGGCTTCTCGTCGATCTAGGGTTCATCGCGGGTCACCCGGGCTTCCAGGCCGAAGGACTTGTCTACGCGCCTGATGGCCGCATCATCGAAGCGATCGAGCCACTCAACAACTATGTGCCCCTCGGCGTCGGCCCCGGTGACGCCATCGACCTCTACATCGAGGCGGCAGCCAATCCGGACACCGGGGAGAGTTCCGGTGATTATGCACCGACACCGCTCGGTAGGAAGAGCACGGCGGGGACCGAACGGCTCTACACGCTACGCCGTGTCGATATCGTCACACGTGATGCGCCGGTGTGGGAGTTGGTGCAAGATATCTGGACGCTCAAGGGCCTGGCGCTCGAGCTGTCACACGATGTGCCGAGGCGGGCGGAGATCATGCGTGCGCTGGACCGCGTCGTGGATGAGGTCGATCCCGCGGACGTGCACGCGACAGCGCCGGCCGGGCGCGTGGTGCTCGAACCCGTGTTGGTGCGACCGGCCTCGGCGAGTGCGCATCGCGTGTTCGCGGTGGGGCACGCTCACATCGATTCCGCGTGGCTGTGGCCCGTCAGGGAGACGATTCGCAAATGTGCTCGTACTTTCTCGAATGTTCTGGCGCTCATGGATGAGGATCCGGATTTCATCTTCGCCTGTTCATCAGCGCAGCAATACGCGTGGGTGAAGCAGTACTATCCGGGCTTGTTCGAGCGCATTCGCGACCGGGTCGCCGAAGGGCGTTTCGTGCCGGTGGGGGGCATGTGGGTCGAATCCGACACCAATATGCCCGGAGGTGAGGCGCTTGCCCGCCAGTTCATGGAGGGCAAGAAGTTCTTCATCGAAGAATTCGGGTACGAGCCCCCTGAAGTCTGGCTTCCCGACTCGTTCGGGTACACCGCCGCGTTACCGCAGATCATAGTCGCGTCCGGTTCCAGAACCTTCCTGACTCAGAAGACCTCCTGGAACGAGACGAACGCGTTTCCCCACCACACGTTCCTGTGGGAAGGGATCGACGGCACGCGAGTCTTCACACACTTGCCTCCGGTTGACTCCTACAGTTCTGATCTGTCCGGCGCAGATCTGGCGCGGGCCCAGCGGAACTACGCTCACAAAGGGCAGGCGAACACCTCGCTGGTTCCGTTCGGGTTCGGTGACGGTGGTGGCGGCCCCACGCGCGAGATGATGGCCGCGGCACGGCGCACACGATCGTTGGAGGGTTCGCCAGCCGTCCAGGTCGCTTCGCCTACCGTCTTCTTCACCGAAGCTCAGCGGGAGTACAAAGAACCTGCGGTCTGGGCGGGGGAACTCTACCTCGAGTTCCATCGGGGAGTCTGGACCTCTCAGGCGCGGATGAAACGTGGCAACCGGCGCTCGGAACGTCTCCTGCACGAGGCTGAATTGTGGGCGGCGACTGCGGCGATCCGGGCCGGGAGCACCTATCCACACGCTGCGCTGCAAGAGGCATGGCGCACAGTGCTGTTGCAACAGTTCCACGATATCCTTCCCGGGTCGTCTATCGGCTGGGTCCATGACCAGGCGGAGGAGGATTATGCCCGCGTCGAGGATCGACTCGAAGGTCTCATTGGAGAGTCGCTGCGGGATCTGGCCGGGGAAGGCAAGGAGTCGACCAGTTTCAACGCATCGCCGTACCCGGTGTCTGGTGTCCCTGCTTTCGGCGCGGCAGTTGTCGAGCGGGCTACAGGGATTGCCGTGTCGCGGACGACGGATGCGGTCACCATCGACAATGGTCTCGTTCGCATTCAGGTCAACCACGAGGGGCTCATTCAGTCGCTCATAGACGCGGCGACGGGTCGTGACGTCATTCCCGCCGGCACGTACGGCAATCTGCTGCAGCTCTTCCGGGATACACCTACCCACTACGATGCCTGGGACATCGACAAGGAGTACCAGCGCAGTGGGGAGGATCTTGTAGCCGTGGACGCTCTCGATGTCACGGAGGCTACGGATCAGCGTGTAACGGTGAGAATCGTCCGCTCTTTCGGGCGGTCGACGGTGAGGCAACTAGTCATCTTGACCGCACAATCCCCAGCCGTCGAGATTGTCACGGAAGTCGACTGGCATGAGCGGCAGAAACTCCTGAAGCTCGCTTTTCCGGTGGACGTTCATGCGTCACGCGCGGCATCCGAGATCCAATTCGGGCACGTCTACCGATCCACCCATACCAATACATCCTGGGACACGGCCCGGTTTGAGACACCAGCGCACCGGTGGGTGCACGTGTCGGACGCATCGTTCGGTGTCGCCGTCGCGAACGATTCGACCTACGGTCATGACATCACGCGATCAGCCCGCGAGGGAGGAGGAACCTACACGACCGTGCGGCAATCTCTTCTTCGTGCGCCACTCTTTCCTGATCCGGAGGCAGACCAGGGCATACACGTACTGCGCAGTTCGATCGTCATCGGAGGAATCGCCGATGCCGTGGTGGAGGGGTACCGGCTCAACATTCCGTTGCGTCGCGTTTCCGGCGGCGCGGTGGAGCCCTTGGCCGCAAGCAACAATCCGGCGATCGTCATGGAAACAGTGAAGCTTGCTGAGGACCGTTCGGGGGACGTCATCATACGACTCTACGAGGCCCACGGCGCGCGTTCATCCGCGATCCTCGCCGTATCGTTCGAGCACAAGGAAGTTGCGGAGACCGACCTGCTCGAGCGCCGACTCCCCGCGCACGCGGTGAGTGCCATAGACGCGAGGGGCGTGCATGTGACGCTCGATCCATTTCAACTGGTGACGTTGCGGTTCGTGCGAGCGTAGGCGGCGTCCGCTATTCTCGTGCCTGAAACCGGATACGCCGGGCCCGTGGGCGGGTCCGATGGCGAATGCCACCTGCGGCAAGCAAGGATGGGACTGCTTAGTAGGTTCCGTTCGCCGACAATGAACCGGCACGTCGCGTCCTCGATGGCGTTGAGGTTCGGTGCGGACAACATGCCGGCGTTTCAGCGCTGACGCTCACGCCGTGGTGAGCGAGGTTTTGCGCACGACGAGCCGAGGCTGGAAGGATGCCTCGGCGTCGGCGATCTGGTCGTCGGGAAGGGTTCCCATCAGCAATCGAACGGCGCCGGCACCGAGCTCCGCCTCCGGGTGTCGAATGGTGGTGAGCGGCACGACGGCGAAGTCCGCGAAAGCGATGTCGTCGTAGCCGACCAGAGAGACGTCGGTGGGGACGTCGATCCCGCCCGCAAGGAGTGCGTGCATCAGCCCAAGCGCGAGCAGGTCATTGCCGCAGAAGATGCCGTCGGGCAGGCCGGTCCGAGGCCTGGCCAGGAGTGCACGCGCCACCGCTTCGCCTTCGGCGGCCGTCTGCTTGGCAACGCGGATTACTTCTAGGGTGGTGTTTCCGGCCTCCGCCACAGCTGCTTGGGCGCCCCGGGAACGTTCGACTGCATGGAGATGGTGACCACCGACGTAGAGGAGCTTTCGCCGGCCCTGGGCTATCAGATGCGAGGCAGCAAGGTGCCCGCCCAGAGTGTTGTCGCCAGAAAGCGATCGATAGTCGTCGGGTCTCGACGGGGTGCCGATCAGCACGAAAGGCGTTCCACGTCTGCCGAGTTCGATGAGCTCATCCGGCACCTCGTCCACCGGAGCGATGAGAATACCGCTGACCTGTTGGGACTCGAAGAACGCGATGTAGTCTTTCTCCCGCTGGGGACTCTCGCGGCTATTGGCGAGCAGGATGACACGCCCGTGGAGGGCCGCCTCCTGGTCGGCACCCTCAGCGAGTTCCGCGTAGATGGGGTTGGCCGCGTTGGACACGATGAGCCCGATCGCCTGGCTGTGGCCTACGCGCAGCTGGCGCGCAGCAGCGTTGCCGATGTAACCCAGGTCCTGAAGAGACGCGGTAACCCGCTTGAGCGTATCCGCGGACAGACGACCGGGCTGGGTCAACGCATACGACACCGTCGATCGCGAGACCCCGGCGTGCGCAGCCACATCGCGGATGGTCACCGGTTTCGAATGCACTCCTGTGCGCGGCCGTGATTTATCACTCACGAAGAGCCCCAATCCTACTACGACGTTCTGGCGCCTGGGGACGGCTTTGCCCCCGGCTGCGCGAGGTGACCCATTCTTCCCTTACGCATTACTCATGATCCGACCTGGTTACGGGAGGCTGTCTCGCTTCTGGTTGAACGTCGGCGACGGTCCCGTGATCGTCAACGTCGCTCACCGGGCTCATTATGGCAGACGCATGGCAGAGACAGTTCCGCCGGCAACGTGCGCGTCAAGGGCGGTAGTATCGTCGCTATTGTCGGTGCGTCGGCCACGGATCTTGTTGGAGCTGGACGAGAACGATCCGGGCCGTGATGGTCTGATGCCGAACCAGGAGAGCAACACCCACACCATCGGATCTCTCTGCGAGGCTTTCAAGCCGGGCAAGGGTTCGCCCTGACTCGACAATGCCTCGACCTGCGCATCGACGACCTTGAAGCCCCAACACCGAACTCGCCGCCCGGCAGTGTCTATGACGCCGACCAGCGCCAAGTCCTGTGGCACTTCACCACCGGCGATGCCCGCACCCGACTCTCCCATGCCGAGCCGGGGCTTCGTCACGTACCGCAGCCTCGCCAACTTGACGGCGGACGAGCTGCCGGCCCTCATCACCCGCACCCTCGAGAGCTTCACCTCGGATCCCGCCATCGAGGAGTTCGAGTGGAAGACCCGGGACCACGACGGGCCGGCGAACCTCGGCCCGCTGCTCGTCGCGAACGGGCTGCGCCCCCAGGAACGGGAGACGGTCATGGCGGGGCGGATCGAAGGCCTGGCCGGGGAGGACCCCGTCCCGGAGGGCGTGGAGCTGCACCAGGCGGGGGACGGGGGCGACCTTCTCGGCGACGTCGAGCGCGTCGTCGCCTTTCAGAACAGCGTGTTCGGCGACATCCCCCGGATGGTCGAGATGACGATGCGGCGGCTGAGGAACCCCTCCGTGACGCTGTGGTTCGCGGAAGCCGGCGACGAGGTGGTCGGCAGCGGACGCCTGGACCGCGTGCCTGGTACGGACTTCGCCGGCCTGTGGGGCGGGGCGATCCGCGAGGACTGGCGCCGCCGGGGCGTCTACAAGGCGCTCACACAGGCGCGGGCACGCGAGGCCCGTGCGGATGGCGCGAAGTACGTCTACGCCGACTGCACACTCATGAGCCGCGTCATCCTCGCCGCGTGCGGGATGATCCCCATCACGACGACGGTGCCGTACGTGTGGCGGCGCAGCTGATCAGCGCTCCCCCAGCAGCAGCCACGCGAGCACGTCGGCATCCTCGGGGCCGGCCGCGGTGAGGCGCCGCGCCACGAGCTCAGCCGCCTGTACGACGGCAGGTCCCGCCGGGTCGTCGTCGGCGACGAGGGAGGCCAGCGCGACGGCATAGGCCGCCTCCCAGGGCTTCCGTGTAGGTGACGGCCTCCCGGGCAGGCCGCCCCCGAGCGCCCCCAGCAATCGCCTGGCAGCGTCGGGGTCGCCTGTCATGAGGCGTCGTTCGACGTCCTGCAGCCTCGTCCGGACGGGCCGTGCCGACAGGCGCGCGAGCGCCTCCCGTACCGGCGCAGGGTCCCGCCCCAACCCCCACAAGGCGGCCCAGACACGCGTGAGGGCGAGCGCCATGCCGGGTTCGGCCTCCACGCCCGGGAGCGCAGCGAGGAGTGCCTCCAGGGCGTCCTGGTCGTCACGGCGCTGCACCTCGCCTGCAAGCGCCGCAGCCGTGAACGGCCCTACGTGACCTCCCTCGCGCACGAGGTCCGCCACCTCCGGCACGAGCCCCCACGCGACTGTATCGGCCGCCTCGTGGCTGCGCGCGGCCTGGAGCACGACAAGGCGACGGGCCGTGCGATCGAGGCTCTCCGCGCGGCCGTCCGACCCGGTCGCCGGGGGGCCTCCCTCAGGCTGCTCACCGAGCTGCCGGGCCAGCCGCCTCGCCGATGCGGTCGCGGCCTCGGTCAGCGTAGGCGCGAAGGCGAGCTCCAGGGACACCTCGCCGAAGGCCCCTCTCACGCTGACCCGCTTCAGGCCGGTCCCCCGGATCTCGGTGCCGTCAGGTCCTTCTTCGACCGAACACCCTGGAGCCACGACCCCGGCGTCCGGGAGGGCGAGGTCCACCGGCTCGCCGCCTCGTACGGCCAGGGGCGGCAGCCACGCAGGCAGCATCGACGAGACCTCGTCCCAGCCTCGGCACCTGCCGCCCACGAGCTCGACCGTCACACGACGCCCGGCCTCCAGGGTCATCCCGGCCTCGAGCCACACCGTCTCGTCTCCGTCCGCAGTCAGTGATCCCCGTCGGAGCGCGAGGGCCCAGACGCTGGTCCTGTCATCGTCGACGACGACCAGACCGGCCGAGCCCGCGGCCCAGATCCAGGCTTGGCCCGCGGCCGCGTCCACGGCGAGGCTCGCCCGCGACAGGGAGACCGGATCTGCGCCGCTGTTCGCGATGCTGGCTCGCAGCCGCCAGGTCTTGTGGGAGACGGTGCGCTGCACGACGGCGCGGAGCGGGCCGGATACGTACTCCGTCTCGACCTCGTCCTCGTCGGTGGTCGTCCGCGCCTCCCACTCGAGGGCGTCCGAGCCCCACGGACCCAGTGCGTGTCGGGGAAGCAGGACGTCGACCGAGGGGGCGTCGCCCCCGAGCCCGGCGCCCTCCGCCCACGCCGACTGCGGACCCAGCGAACCGATGGTCCCCACCCCTTTCTCAGGGCAAGCGTAAGGGCGTGGGGCCGAGGCCCCACGCCCTGACGTGACGATCCGTACCGAAGCTCAGGACTTGAGCTGGGCCTTCGCCTCGTCGTACAGCTTCTGTGCGGCCTCGGCCGGCGTCTGACGGCCGAACTGCACGTTCTCCACGTAGCGCTCCATGATCGTCTGGAACGTGGAGGCGCCCGGGGGCGGCGGAACCGGCGGGTCGTGGAGCTCTCCGGCGATGTCGCTCATGTAGGTCGCTGCCTTCTGGTCGGCGTTGCCGAGCAACGGCTTGATCGCGGCCATGATGTCGGTGTTCGGCGGCAGACCACGCTCGGCCAGCAGCACCTTGCCCGCATCCATGCTGTTGAAGTAGTAGTCGAGGAACTTCGCCGCGGCGACCTGGTTCTTCGACTTCGCCGTGATCGACTGGTACTGGCCCGACTTGTACCAGAGGCACGCGTCCTTGGCTTTGCCGGTCTGGGACGGCAGCCGCAGGATCTTGCAGTCCTGGCCGACAGCAGCCTGCTGGGCAACGACCTGGTTCGACCACGTCAACACCATCGCCACCTTGCCGGTGCCGAACATCTGCTGGGCGAGAGCCGTGCTGTAGTCCTGCGCGTTCTCGGCCGCCGACGGGATCGCCTTCGCCGCCTGGTACTTGACCATGAGTTCGAAGAAGGACTGCATGTCAGCCGGCTGCCAGCCGAAGCCGGTGTCGGTGAACAGGCTCTTGCCCTTCTGGAACATCCAGGCCCGAGCCACGGAGTCGCCGAAGAGGCCGCCGTTGATGCCGTAATGGCCCGCGCCGAGCTTGGTGGTGAGGTCCGCGGCCAGCGTCATGAGGCTGTCCCAGGTCCACGTCTTGTCGTCGGGAAGCGCCACGCCCGCCTTCTGGAACAGAGCCGGGTTGGCGACGATCGACAGCGCGTTCACACCAGCGCACAGCGCGGTCACCTTGTTGTCGATGGTGCCGGTGGCCACCAGGCCCTTGGCGAACTTCTTCGTGTCGATGGGGAGCTTGCTGAGATCCGCGAGGATCCCCTTCTTCGAGTAGTCCCGGATGTACTGCTCGTCCATCTGGACGATGTCGGGAGCGGTGTTGCCGGCGATCTGGGTCGACAGCTTGTCCCAGTAGCTCGTCCACACGCCCGGCTCACCCGTGATCGTCACGTTCGGGTGGAGTTTCATGTAGTCGGCGATCACCTGAGCGGTCATCTTGTTACGAACGTCGTTGCCCCACCACGCGAAGCGCAGCGTCACAGGGCTGGTGTCGTCGGCAGTCGCCTTGGCGGCGGGTGAGCCAGAGCTGCTGCAAGCTGCCAGCGCAGCAGCTGACGCAGTCGCGGCGGCTCCTGCGATGAAGGTTCTGCGGGTCGTCATTGATCCTCCGTGTGATGTTCGAGGTCCCCTTCGGAGCGATATTACGAGGTGGCTCCCGCGCGAGCCACGCATTGCAAGCGCTTGCCACGAGTAGTGCATGAATCGTTACCGAAACTCTGCAAACGCTTACGCACGCCGAAGCTAGAGCGAGACAACCCCGGCGCGGTACCGCATGCTCGCTGACGCTCCCGGGGTCAGGTGGACCGCATGCTCAAGGACGTTCCCGGCCTCGATGCAGAGCATCCCGGGCCACTCGTCGCCGCCGAAGTCGGGCATGGCCGCTGCCTTGGCGACCCACGGGTTCCACACCACGGTGTTCGCCGCCCCCTCGGTGGAGACCAGGAGCCGGCGCCGGAGGACCGGGTCCGTCACGACGATGTCGCCGCCCCGGTCGTACACGCGGTCCGTCTCCTGCGTGATGGTGACGTCGCCCTCCTGCCGCTCGCGCCGTCCCGTGACCTTGTCCAGGTACGAGGCGCCGTCGAGCCCCGAGACGGCGACCTGCCGGACGTCGCCGACGGTGAGGTACGTGTGCAGCGCGAGCTCGTACTCCAAGGGCACCGAGCCCGTGTTGGTGACCGTGAGCGCCACCTCAAGGTCCTCGCCGACCGAGACGTCGTAGGTGAGGGTCCAGTCGCTGCCCGGCAGCGCCTCGGGCACCTGCCTCGACGTGAGCCCGTACGCCAGGTGCGCGCCGTCCGGGGTCTCCCTCACGTCCTTGAGGGTCCACGGGCTGATCCTCGCCAGTCCGTGCGCAGGAGTCTGGTCACCCCTGCGGCCGGGCCCGAACCACGGCCAGCAGACCGGGATGCCGCCGCGAAGCGGCAAGCCCGTCTCGTACATCGACGAGCCGCTCGACCACAGGACCGGCTCCCCGTCGAGCCGCCACGACCATACGTGGGCCCCGTAGTCGTACACCTCCGCGACGGAGCGGGCTGTACGGACCT
>JAJZQZ010000076.1 GCA_021802965.1 Actinomycetes bacterium | reverse complement strand
ACGTCCGGGTCTGCCACACGTCGGCGTTGTCGTTGTCGTCGCTCGCCGCCTCACGCGGGTCGGTGCCTGGACGGGTGTCCCGCCAGTCGGTCCACACCCCGTAGACGGAGGAGCCGACCGCGCTCACCCATAGGTAGTCGCCGGCGAAAGGCACCGTCCGATCCGAGAACTGCTCATAGTTCGGGTTCGACGACACGTCGGTGAGGCGCACGGCGGAGGTCCAGGTCGCCCCGGCGTCGGTGGACGATGCCGCGAAGACATCGAGTGAGGGGCCGGTCACGCCGTTCGCATCGTTGCCCACGGGCCGCGCCGCCGAATACGAGGGATCGTTCCGGCTGTCCCACCAGATCGCGGTCAACCTGCCTCCCGACACCGCGATGTCGGCGAAGAGCTGGTGGCCGGCGAGCTGGTCGTCGATCAGAGTCGGCGTCGTGACCGCGCCGGTCGCTCCGTTCAGCCTGACGAAGTAGATGCCCGACTGGCTTCCCTTGCCGGGCGTCATCGAGCCGTAGGTCGTGCCGGTATCGACCTCCGTGCCGGGCTTGGTGGCGTCGAAGACCATGTAGACGTTCTCGTCACCCGCCACCGACGCATCCGCCGCGGCGCGTACCTGCGTGTCGCGCCGGAAGAACGTGTAGCCCGACTGGACCCCGTTGCCGAGGTCGCCACCGTCGCGGGCCACGGAGCCGTTCGGGTATAGATCCTGCGCATCGTAGGGCGTGAAGCCCGTGACCAGCTGGGGCCTGCCGAAGCTCTTGCCGCCGTTGGTCGACTTCACGTACATGACCGCGTCGGTCTGGCCGCCCCGGCCGCTGAACTGCCGGAACGTCACGTACACGTTGCCGTTGCCCGTGACGGCGATGTCGGGGAACTGGACGTCGTGGATGTTCGGCGTCAGGTTCAACGGCGGCGACCACGTCGTGCCGTGGTCGGTCGAGCGCGAGAGGTAGATGCTCACATCGCCGCGGTTGCCCGTGAAGCGTGACCACGCGAAGTAGACGTTGCCCTTGGTGGCGCTGTTGCTCGAGCGGTCGGCCTCGATCGACGTCTTGTCGTTGAACTTGCCCAGCAGGTACGGGGCGGAGCTTCCCTTGGCCACGATGGTCGACCCGACGAAACGCTTTCCGTCGTTCAGGGTGTCGCCGTTGACCCCACCGGGGTTGACGAAGGTCGCCACCCAGACGTCGCCGAAGCTCTTCAGCGATCCGGCCGGGTCGTCCGAGCTCTCGGCGCCCATGAACACCCGCCCTTCACGGTCCCAGGCGATCACCGGGTCGCCCGCCGACGCAGTACGGATACGGGCGAGGGCCGCGTAGGGCGACGTATCCCCTGGATAGCCGGGGACCAGCGAGCTTTGGAACGTCGCGCCGCTGTTCTCGGAACGGTAGTAGCCGAGCCAGATCGGCCCCGCCGCGACGAAGTTGCCCGGCGTGGAGCCCGCGTAGACTCCCCCGTAGTCGTTCGAGCTCCCGATCAGCACCCTGGTGTCGCGCGGGTCGATCTCGACGGCGGGCTCGTTCTGACGCCCGCCGGCGAGCGTGCACTCCTGGAGGACCGCGTCGGTGTACGAGATGCCCGTGGCCAGGGTGTAGGCGCTGATGTACCCGCCGGTCGCCACGGTGTCGTTGCTCAGGCGGACGTCGGCCGGGAAACTCGCCGTAGCCACCATCGGGGCGAGCAGGGCAACCGCGGCAACAGCCGCAACTCCCCAGATCGCCGTCCAGACCGCCTTTCGTCTGCGAGTGCGCTTCATCGTCTCCCCTTTGTTCGCGATGGGTGCGCCGTGCGTACCACGAGGAGGTACGCGGACTCCGCCGCGGCGGCACAGACGAGCGTCCTCGCCGGCCGGCCCGAGGCAAACTTGAGGGCTTGATTTACCCCCAACGGCCTGGGCGGAAACGGGTGGCGCGAATCCAGTGGCGAGCCTCTCAGCTGCTCGCCGGACGGCAAACGGGCGCATTCGCCTGCGCTCGGCGCTCCCGATGGTGGCAATCGAGCATCGTGGCGGTCATCAGGGCGCTGCTGATCTCGACCATGCTCGCTCCACTGGGCACGTGACTGAACTGAGTGAAGAGATCGGGGCAGCGTTCCATGAGTTCTTGAGTCTCGGTGCCCCAGGGGACATGATCGAGCGCAGACAGCGAGAGTCCCTCCCACGGTATGGCCTTGCTTCGGTAGACCCTTTCCATCGGAGTTCCGGGGTGCAGACACAGTGCGTAGACCTGGCTGTGGTTGACACCGCCCTCGAGAAGCAGCCTGTGCAGACGCAATGTCTCTCGCACGTCTCTCGACTTCTCCCAGGGAAACCCCACGATCAACGAGGCATCGACCGCTATCCCTCGATCGATCGCCGCGTAGACGAGCTCGAGCTCCTTCGCGAGGCAAGCCTCCTTTCCCAGGCGGTCGAGAGTCTGCTGAGAGGCGCTTTCGAGCCCGACAAAGATGCCGCGACACCCGGCATGCCACAGGAGATCCATATCCTCGACATCCAGCTGGTCGAGCTTCAGGCTGAAGCACCATTCGTGCCTTGCGGACCGCTCCACCAAAGCCGTACAGAAGCGCAGGAGCTCCTCACGCGGATACCCGAAATTGTCGCCGAGTAGCGAGAAGTACCTCAGTCGGGTACTGGTCTTCAGCCGATCCATCTCCTCGAGCAGTCGGGCCACCGATTTCCTTCGGGTCCGGCTGCCCCAGAAGCGGCTCGTCGAGCAGAAAGAGCAGTGGCCTGGACAGCCTCGTTCGCCCTCCATATAGATGCGCTCGAGACCGGTGGCAGTCGCCTGAAGCTCGACGGCAGCGCGATAGCCAGGAGAGTCGTCGACGAACGGAAGCGTGTCGAGATCCTCGATCAGCGCGGCGCGACTGAATTCTTCACCCCGGACCTGCACGCCGGGGATACCTTCCAGGTGAGCATCGCCGTCGGCCAGCCGGCTTACCGCTGCGCGGAACGACGTTTCCGCCTCGCCGACAAACACAGCTTCGATCCACGGATAGGCCTCGAGCAACTTTAGGGGGCTCGCAGAAGCGTGCGGCCCTCCCATCCACAATCGAATGTCTGCTCGACGCTCTTTCAGCAAGCGGGCGATGTTCAGGGAGTGGTGAAAGGAGCTCCCCATCGTGGAGAGACCAACGACGTCATACCGGCCTGGGTCTATCGATGAGGCGACCGCGTCCGCAAAGGCTTCCGACGAGGCGAGCCTTGCCCCGGCCCCGAACAGTGGCCAGTACTGGAGGATGTCTATCTCGACCCCGAGCCCGCCACAGCATGCCTGCAGGGAGCACACCCCATACGAAACGTAGGCGCCGACGCCGTTCGCGCCCAATTGAGGAGCCGGCAGGAGAAGGATCGACACCTGGGGATCCCCTGGTCTACGTCACGGGACGCAAGGCGCACTCAAGCCATCTGCGGGCTCGTTCGCGTGCCTGATCAGGCCTGCTCGTCGGTCATGTCCATCTGACCCATGTGACTCATATGGCTCATGTGGCTCATGTGGCTCATACCTTCCGCTCCCCGGCCGGCGCTACAGGCCAGGCGGGATAGCAGATAGCCCACTTCTTCTGCCTGCCATTCGCGCAGATGAGACCCGGAGGTTTCGATGGCCTCGTAGATAGCGGACCAAAACTTCATGAGGAGCTCGTCATTCCCGGTAAGCGATTCCGCAGCCCTCCGGATCTTGTCCAAATCCGACATGTTGCCTCCGTTTCTTCGCTTGGGTCCGCTTCAGGTCGCGCGACAGCTGCTGACAATCGGTACCTGCCGTTAGGCGGTATGTGGGTGGCGCGAAGCCGCACCCTAAGCCGACTTTCCGCAAACATAGCGTACTCCCGCTTGGGAGGCTAGACTTCCCCTGGTAGACCTGCTTTGAACGCGAAAGCACCGCCATCGTTTCGACGCCCAGCCAGGCCCAGCTTTGGAGAGAGCGATCCAGCCAGACAGTCGTAGGCCCCAAGCGGATGATCGCCGCCTAGTTACGGTCTTGTTTGTCGACGTCCCCGGCTTTTGCTTGCTTGCCGAGGCGAGTGACACCGAGGGCGTGCGAGACCTCCTGCACGAGGTGTTCGGCAAGATCGAGGCGGTAGTCGAGCAGTTCGGAGGCCTCGTCGATAAGGTTGTGGGCGATCGCCTCATGGCCGTCTTCGGGGCGCCCGTATCGGATGAGCATCACGCGGACATGGCCGTGCTTGCGGCGATGGCGATCCGCCCGGTAATCGCCGACTTCAACCGGCGCCGATCGGTGGATCTGCCCTTTCATGCAGGACTGAATACCGGGTTGGTCGTCGCGGGAACCGTGGGTGCCGGGCCCCGCCGAGCCTATTCCGTCATCGGAGATTCCGTGAATGTGGCGTCGCGCTTGTGCGAGCTCTCAGAGCCCGGGGAGATACTCGTCGGCTCGGAGACGCGGCGCCTCCTTGGTGATCACTTCAACTGCGACGAAGCAGAGCATGCTCCCCTGAGGGGACGCCGGGAAGCCGTTTCGGTCTATCGAGTACAAGGGCCAAATCCTGGCTGGTCTCAATCCACCGGCGGCCGCTTTGCCTCTGCCTTCGTCGGGCGAGACGTCGAACTCCGGCTCGTTCGACAGGCTGAGGAGAAACTTGCAAGGGGCACAGGAGCCCTCTTGTTTGTCGCGGGGGACGCGGGGGTCGGCAAGACCCGACTGACGAGCGAGATTCGGCTCGACGCCGCTCGTCAGGCCATCCGCTGGATCGAATACCGAGCCCCCTTGTTCGGCCTGCACCCGGCACATTCCATGGCTCTGTCCCTGCTCGAGAGTGATCTCGGTTTGGTCGACGGAGAAAGCGCCTCAAGCCGACGCCACAAGATCGCCCAAAGAACCGATAGACCGTTCGCGGATAGAGCCGCAGATGTCTCCGGCTGGCTGGAAGAGCTGATCGGGGTGGGGTCTGATGCGTCTCCCGAACCCGGCCCCCTTTCGGTCGATGCTTTACCAGACCTGTGGACCGAAGTGTGCGCCTATTTCGGCGAGGTTGCTTCCATCGAACCGATTGTCATGTGTTTCGACGACGTGCAATGGCTGGACGCCTCCTCGCTGGCGCTTCTTGGGAAACTGATTTCGCTGGCCGCCACCCATCCGATCCTCTTTCTTCTGGTCGGTCGGCACGAGCCCCGCGATGTCTGGAACAACCTGAGGCAGGCGGCCGCGTCGTCGCGCCCCGCGCATCTGACGGAGATCTCCCTTGCTCCCCTGTCCAAGGCCGAGACGCGCGAATTGCTCTCGAACCTACTGGCACCCAGCCGAGTCCCTCTTGAGATCGAACAGACCGTCAACGAGAAGGCCGAGGGCAACCCCTTCTTCGTGGAGGAACTGCTCAGGCACCTCATCGATCTGCGGTTGCTCGTACGGGAGCCCGGCCGCCAAGGCTTTCACCTCGCGGGGAACCTGACGAAGTCGCAGATCCCGAACACGGTCAGAGGGGTGATCGCCAGTCGCTTGGACCGCCTGCCGGCGCCGCACAGGCAGCGGCTTCGGGAGGCGTCGATCATCGGACGCAGCTTCTCGTGTGGCCTGCTTGCCGCGGTCGCAGGCGAAGATGCGGAGGAGGTGGCGCGGCAGCTCGCCGACTTGCAGGCGCTGGAACTCGTGGCCTTGACTAACGATAGGCGGTTTGCGTATTGCTTCCAACATCCCCTCGTACAAGAGGTGACCTATGAAAGCGTGCTGCTGAAGGAGCGAAAGGAGCTACACCGCCAGGTCGGCGAAGCCGCTCAGCGGCTGTTCCCCGAGAACACCCCCGGTCTGCCCGCCTTCCTTGCCTACCACTTCAGTAGGTCCGAGGACTGGGAGAAAGCGCAGCCCTGCCTGGTCGAGGCGGCGGCACACGCGATGCGGGTGGCGGCGGACACCGATGCGCTCGCCTACTACGAGCAGGCGATGAGCGCCTTGCTGATGGCCTTCGAGCAAGACTGGGAGGCCAGGGTGGGCGACCCTGTCCAATGGTTTCTCGATCAGCTCGAGCCTTTATGGCAGATGCGCCGGCTCGATCGGCTGCTGGAACCGGCCCTACTCTTTCAAAGGAGGCTGTCGGAACGCTGTGGCGCGCACGACGCCCGGACCTTGGCCGCTCAGGGAATAGTCGCGGGCTGTTACGTACAGGCGGGTTCGTACCCGCAGGCGATCGACCTCATCCAGGAAACCTTGGCCCGCTGGAAGGTCGCCGCCGAGCACTCCGAGGCCGCTGAAGCCCGCCTGTTGCTGCTACTCGGGATCGCCTATCGGAACCAGGACCAGTATCCGGAGTCCGAGAAGGCCCTCAGAAGAGCTCTCATCCTCGCGGACTCGGACACACGGATCCGATCGGCCATCGTGCCGGTGACCATACTCTACTTGAGCTCGGTCCTTTATCTCTCGGGGCGGGTCCGCGAGGACAAGCAGTTGATCGAAGAGGCGTTGGAGAGACCGGAGGTCCGCCAAAGCGGACATTACTGGGACATGCAACACAATCTGATCGAGACGCTTGTCACTTTGGGGGAATGGGAAGAAGCTGTTGCTTTGGGGAGGCGGTGCTTGGCCGAGACGGAGAATCCCTACGCCCGAGCACACGTGTTGGAGAACCTCGGCTTGGCCTTGCACGCTTGTCGACAGCTGGACGAGGCCGAGGAGGTGCTGACACGGGCCGTCCAGGCGTTCGAGCAGCTACGCAAGACCCGCGAACTGGCCGAGGGCCTGAGAGAACTCGCCGAGACGCAACTCACTCGCACCGAGGTGGCCGACGCTGAACGATCGGCTGAAAGAGCACTCTCTCTCATGGATGAG
Source organism: Actinomycetes bacterium (assembly GCA_021802965.1). Classification (GTDB taxonomy): domain Bacteria; phylum Actinomycetota; class Thermoleophilia; order RBG-16-64-13; family RBG-16-64-13; genus JAJZQZ01. The sequence goes on along the minus strand of JAJZQZ010000076.1, from coordinate 7,077 downwards.
CTCGGGTGGCCTTCCGACTCGGAACGGGCGCGCGTCCTGCTCACGAACGCGGCCGTTGAGGGGGCCAAGGGCAACCTTGATATGGCGCAGAGGCATCTCGAACAAAGCCGACGAGCCGCTATCCGCAGCCTTGGGCGCCTGCATCCGTTTCAAGCGGAGCTGTTCTACAGGACCGCAGAAATGGAGCTTCGTCGCGGTCGGCGCGAGCGATCGGCCGGGTATCTCCGCAGAGCGACGCGGATGCTCGCCGAACTTGGCGGCGGCGACCATCCTAGGATCCGGCAGATGGAGAAGAGCTGGAAAGACCTGGCCAAGGAGCTGACTGTGAGCTAGACCGGACCGCAGATGCATCGGGAGGCAGAAGGAGGCAGACATGCGCACGTACTCGCTCGACGATTTCCCGCCCCAGCTCGCGTACGGCGTCGGACAGACCATGACCCTGGATCCAACCCGGCTCCTGCTGGCCACGAAGGCGCCCACCAGCTTGGACCAGGTGGAGGCGCTCATCGCCCCCTACGAACTGACCACAGAGGATGCGGAGGACCGTCAAGAGCGGCGGTCGGACCTTCCCCTAAGAGCCGTGGTGAACTACACGGACGAACGTTTCTGGGTGCGGCGACGCGGAGACCGACCGCTCACTCCGGAGCTGTTCGCCGAGATGCAGGAGGGCCTCGCCGCAATGCTTGACTGGCTAGGTCCGGTGTACCGCGTCGGCGACCGACCCGGGCGACACTGGTTGCTGTGCCCGCTGCCACACGTCCTTCTGCTGAAGAAGGTCGAGAACCCGGCGCCCGAGCAGGACCAGGCGTTCGAAGAGCTGATGAGTGGCCTGGGCGCGACGGAGAGCCCGGAAGATTCCGCATACCTGGGAGGCTGGCGGTATTACGTGCTCGGCGATCAGAGCCAGCTCGCCTATGCGCTCCGCGATGGCCTCCTGCTGCAACCCCAGCTGGTCGCCAATGTTGAGTTGGATACCATGCCGATGCTCCTTCCCCTCGCCGCGATACCCAACGACCAGTACTACAACGACCATCAGTGGTGCATGAAGCAGATCAAAGCAGGGTCCGACGCAGGCAATCCGAACGCTCCCGCCGTGACCGGCTGGGACAAATGGACTGGTGACCCGGGTGAGATCATCTGCATCTTCGACACCGGCTGCGACCTGACGCACCCCGATCTGAGTTTCGCCACAGGATATAACAGCACGACCAAGAAGGAGTCGGGAGCTCCTGTGGAACCGCAGGAGGAGCCGGGCATGGCAGGGCACGGCACCTGCTGTGCCGGGGTAGCAGCCGCTCGGTACAACAACAACGCCGGCGTTGCAGGAGTGGCCGGAGGGTGCCGAGTCATGCCGGTGACCTGCAAGAAATGGGAGGATTCGGAAATCGTCAGGGGCATCGGCTGGGCCGCCAAACACGGCGCCAGTGTAATCAGCATGAGTTTCGGCGATTTGCGTGGCCCTCGCGCCGTCATCGACAACGCAATCGATCAGGCAGCTTACCTATATGACTGTGTGCTTGTTGCAGCCACCGGCAACACCGACTCCTCGGGACCCCGCCCCAACCAGATCATCTACCCTGCGAGCCACCCCCTTGTGATAGCCGTCGGAGGATCGGATAGGGACGACAAACGGAAGACCATTCTGAGCAGTGACGGGGAAGACTGGGAAGCCATGTACGGAGCGGGGATCTCGGTCGTTGCTCCCTGCGTCGGTATTGCCACGACAGACATCTGCGGAAATGGAGCGGACGCCGGGTTCAACACCAATCGGGGAGGTCCCAAGACGGTCGCGGGCGTCGCGCACAACTACTGTGGGGACCCGAATGGCGACTACTTCTTCTGGTTCAATGGAACCTCGGCCGCGACGCCGATGGTCGCCGGACTTGCCGCCGTGATCCGCAGCTACTACAGGCGTCGCACCGGCCGCAAACTGCGGAGCGTGCAGGTACGCGACATCATCGAGCAGACGGCGGACAAGGTGCCCAATCCGGCCATATACACCTCTCAGCGCCCGAACGGCACGTGGAGCAACGAGATGGGATACGGCCGGGTCAACATGGTAAGAGCCCTGCAAGAGGTGGAGAACCGTTCGCCGTTCCCGCTGGCAATGTGGCTTTCGGATTGGCTCCGCCGCCTCTTCGACTGGGATCGTTTTCGCAACCTGCCACATCTCTCTCCGTGAGCCGCTGGCCGGGGTGACGAGAGACCGGAACAGCCACAATCTGCGGCTAAAGTAGCGAATTGCGCTTGGGCTGCGCCGACAGATAGTGAGCCGGATACTTACCGGTCCACATCCTCGCAGACTGGGATCGAGCTTGGCGACTCTTATCCAGGACCTGACCTATTCTGAGAAGCCTCTTGGTTTGATTCCGCACAAGACCCACGCTGCTGTCGTCGAGCCTGGAGCCGCCAATCGGCGCCCCTGTATGGTCAAGGCGCAGATCTGTGCTGCCGCCCCTGCAAAGGTCACAAACGCTGCGACGAGGGTTCCCAGCACGTTCGGCACGGTGGGGTCGTTGCCGATCACCTTCAGGAAGACCGGCCCGACGGCGGCCGAAACCGCCGCTATCGCACTGACGACCGCGAGCAACGCGAGACCCTGCTTCGAGGCGGTACTGCCACCGAATATCGATTCGAAGACGCCTGTGGTCCCCAGGAGGCCGGCGAGCGCACCTGCGCCGACGGTCACGCTGCTGAACCAGTTGTCCTTGAACGACCAGTCAGTTCCAAGGTGCTCGAGCGGCCGCAGAAACTTGATTCGGCGGCCCGGGGCATTCGGTTTGGCTACTCTTAGCCACTTCCATCGCAATTCCTCGCCCGAGGAAAAGAACTGCGTGCGGATAGCGGTCCCCGCAGTCAAGATGCCGGATGCGACAAGACCAATGACGAGGGATCACCCGATAAGTGCCCAGTCGAGCGCGGGATCCGGTAATGACAAGGGGAGAGTGTAGGTGGAGAATGTCGTTCCCGATCCAAACTCAAGAGCGAGCTTCGGGTCGATGGGGAGTGGATCCCGAAATATCAGGGTCAGCGCAGTCCTGGAGGCGGCTTGAAGATCGCTAGCCCCGGTGATGTCAACCCCGTTGTCTGGATGTCCGACTATCGTGGCCTTGGGCAGATGGACCGGGGAATCGCTCAGGTTCAGCAGCGTGACCGTCGCCGTCTTGACCCCTGTCTTGTCGGTCTCCACCGTTACCTTCCCCGAATCGACGATGATCTGGGGTGAGGCCGCAACAGCGGGCGTTCCAGGGACGAAGGACACGAGCACAAAGCCGATGGGGATCAAGGAACGAATGACCAGCCTTATGACGGATCCCATGACACCCTCCTTCGCCGACCGAGCCACAGCAGCGGTCGATAGACTTAGGCTAGTCCGCAAGAGCACAGATCGTATGAAGACTGGCCAAAGAAGATGATCTTTGAAGTACAGTTTCGGCTTGTTGATTAGATCGCGATTCAGTCTGTGAGACGCGTCTATCGACACCTCCAGGTGATCCAGCAGAGTCTCCAGCTTCTTGGCGTCCACTCCGGCACCTCTCAGCAAAGACAGGCTATCGTCGCAACGACCTGGCGAGAGTATCGCCTACGTCACCGGGCCCGCGCGCCGTGACCAAATGCGCCCTGCTCGGCCGCCAGATGAGCGGGTGCCCTCGCCCCCCATTCCGCCGGCGCACGGAGCCGCGCGTGGGCCCTCACTGACCAGCCCAGGGGCGTTGAACGACTCGCTCGCCGCGAATGCAAGCGCCTCGCGCAGCTTGACGGGGTCACCCACCCTCTCACCGCACCGACCCCTACCATCCTATACCCCTCTTTGACACCAGGCCCCCGGGTGCCTATTGTTGGAGACATCCTGGGAACGGCCGACGGAGCGCATGCAGAGCGCATCGCGAAGGAAGGTTGGGGGCGTGGTTACAAATGACCCCGCACCTAAGAGCACGACGGGTTCGTCCGAGGGTGTCGCCCAGCCGCGCCTCTCCAGCGACGTGCCGCCGCTCTTAGTCCTCAAGGGCTCGCGCGTACGCGAATACCTCCAGCAGAACCAGCGCCTCCTCGCCGCTCCGATCGGGGGCATCACTCGGACCCGATATAGCCTAACCTGGGTGTCGAGCCGCGTGGACCTCGCGGCGCTTACGCCAGGGCGCCCCGCCGTCATTATCTTCACCGATGCGCCGTACCGAAAGATGTGCCCCGTCCGCCACGCGCGGATCGCGTCCGCGACGCGAGAGGGCAGCTCGCTAGACCTTACCCTCTCGCTCGAGGAGTTCGTGGACCCGGAGGCGGCCGGTCGTGACTGCCTCCGAGAGTTGGAGGCCGCCGCACGGGCGGTGGGCGGCCCACAGCCGTTCGACGACAAGGGACGCAAGGTCTTCCTCGACCTCGCTTCGGAGGGCTGGGACGTCGGCAGGGTCCCCCTTCAGATCCCCGGTCACGACCAAGGAGCCCTCTCGGCCGCCCCCGGCCCGCCCGCCCACTCCGAGACACTCGCGTGGCGCTCGATCGTCGACTTTCTCGCAACCTCGGAGGAGGAGCGGGAGCATTACGCCTCCGCCTTCTTCTTCCGCCCCGTCTCCTTACGTCGGGTGCTGGACGACCGCACCAAGGGGAACGGGCACCTCTCGATACACAGGGCTACCGGACCTGAGCTTCTCTGGCCGGGAGAAATCGACCTCGAGCTCGATGCCACCTACCGTCTGGAGCTCTCTTGCTACAACCCGCACCGGACCGACGACGAAGGCGCTCGGGCGCGCCTCTCTCCCGACGGCGCCGGACGCTTCTCGTTCCCCGACCCGCTGGGGACCGGTCTGCCACGGCTCCTGCGGGAAGGCCTCGTCCAACTACACTTCGTCCCCCGCCGGGCCGGGATAACAGCCCTCGAGCTGGCGGTCACGCCAGGCGGGGAGACCTCGTCCTTCCTGCGGCTGGAGGCCTTGCGGGTGTTGTCCGCAGACGGCGAAACGACCGACACGGCCGATGGGCATGCACGCGAGCAGCCCGCGCAGACGCCGATCTCGATCGCGGGGGACGCCGGCAGAGGGATCGAAGCCCAGGAGCTCCTCCGCCTCGACGATTGGGTACAGGCTCGGATGGCCCCCAATGCCGCCGCACACCTGCAGCTCTTTCGCGACTTTCTGACCCCTTGGTCGGGCAAGAGTCTAACCGTCGCCGAACGCCACGCCTCCCTCGCTTTCGCCCAAAAGCAGTGGGCCGAGGTGGAGCATCTTCTGCGCGACCGAGACGACCTCTCCCAGGAGGCCCGGCACCAGCGGATACTTGCATCCGTGGAGCTGCACCGGAACATCGATGTCGCCGCCGAAGCTTCACAGCTCTCGTGGACAGGGGAGTTCGACCCCCACTTCGAGCATCTCCTGCGCCTGACTCCAGGCCTCGACATCGCGGCTCGCAACGGACTCGTCGAGCGCATGCCTTTCGCCATCTGGGGCGACGACAAGAGCTGCCGCTTCCTTCGCACCCTCATGGACACCCCGTGCGACCAGGAACTGGCCGTCTACATCGGCGACTCGCTCCTTGAGCACTCGGCCCTCTTCGGTCTCGACAGCGACGAGGTCCTGGCCTGGCTTCTCGAGCAGGTGCGCCGCTTCGATGTACCGTCGCCGGAGCTCGTCTCCCAGATCGTGCATTGGACGGCCAACGTGGCCCGCCCCGACGCGGTTGTGGAGCTGCTGGCAGGCGGCGTGCTCGCGCAACTCTGCCGACAGGAAGGCATCGAGGCAGCCGCCAAGACGGTCGACGAGCTGCGGCCCTGCCTCGACTTCCCAGCCCGCATGCGGCTGGACGTCACCTTGGCCGGCCTGCAGGCCCGGTCGTCGTCTTCGCGGGTATGCGAACCCACCACTGCCGGGTACTCGCCCCTGGCGGAGGCCCTGACGACGCTTCTTGGGCTGCTGGAGGGGGCGCGCCGTGCCGGAGCCGTGTGGGAGGGGAATGAAGTAGCCGACCGAATCCGCGGCATACTCGGCACGACGCCCTCACTGGAAGCAGACGTGCGCGCCTGGGCCGAGGAGGAGCTCGCGGGATGGCTGGAGTTCCTCGACGGTCGCGAGCGCTACCGTACCGCGCTCATGGACGAGGTGGCTCAGAAAGGTCTCGAATTGGGGGCCCGCTTCGGCGGACGCACCCTGCACGTCTTCACCGGGCATGCCGCTGCTGATTCCCTCGCCGACCGCTATGAAGTGACCGGCGACTTCCTCGGCCTGCCGACGAAGGTCCATTCCCTGTCCGACCGAGGACCCCTCGAGGGCCTCCAAGGGGGGCGGGACCTCGTCGTGGTGATCACGCGCTGGGCGGGCCACGCCGATACCGATGCCATCCACGAGCGCTGCAAGAAGGCCAAGGTTCCTTGCTACATCATGCCCAAGCACGTAGTCGAACCGGCGCGGGTGGTGCTGGAGCTGTGGGAGCGAGGCGTGAAATAGGGGCACGGGCATGGGCGACCGCGCGACTTGTGGGCCGTATGACCGCTAAGGGGTAACGAGCTCGAGGAGCCGGTACAAAGGACGGTCTCTAACCTCGTTGATCGTACCCGCAGTTGCGGAACGTCCCCTTGCGCCCACCACGCCCCGAGCCGTCGGTCATTGACTCGGACGAGGATATCCCTCGTCTCAAGTTCTTCCAGGGTGAGGATAGTACGGCTGTCGTTTCGCGCCTCCTGCCCCGGAACGGGACAACCAAGTCGAGATCTGTCGGATCGATGGCAGCCATCTTCAGGAGGTGAACGAAGAGGCCGACCTTCCGTGGATCCGGGCCAAGCGCCACCCCCGGCGCTCCAGGAGGCGCCCGAGCTCCTTACCGGAAAGTGGGTTCACACCGCGATCTCGAGCACCCGATCCGACTGCTTCAGGGAAAGATCGTGCACGTCGACTGAGAGACACCCCTCGACTGCTTCGTGCACGTTCTCCAGCAGTTCCTCGAGGGTCTCACCCTCGGTCGCGCACCCCGGTATCGCCGGAACCTCGGCCCAGAACCCGCCCTCCTCCGCTTCGTGGACGATGACAGTGATCTTCAAGCCGGCACCTCCACCGAGGAGACGTTGGCGGAGCGGCGTGGGAAAGATCGGAA
>JAJZQZ010000075.1 GCA_021802965.1 Actinomycetes bacterium | reverse complement strand
TGCCCGTCGGCGGAGGGAGCTTCAGCGGCGAACTTCCACTTCATGCCCGTGGGGAAACCGGCGCCGCCCCTGCCGCGCAGGCCCGAGGCGAGGATCTCCTCCTGCACCTGTACGGGCGACATGTCGGAAAGCACCTTGTAGAGGGCCTGATATCCCCCGGCGTCAAGGTAGTCGTCGATGTCTTCCGGGTCGATGTTGCCGCAGTGGCGCAGCACCAGGCGGTCCTGATGCTCGTAGAACTCGTTGTGGGAGGTCGGCTCCTCGGCCGAGAGGACGATCCACTTGTGAACCGGCTCGCCGCCGATGATGTGCTCCTCGATGATCTTCTCGACCATCGAAGGGGTCACGGTGCCGTAGGTGACGGTGCGATCACTGCCGTCCTTGCGCGTCGTCACGTCGACGAGCACGTCCATGGCGCACATGCCCCGGCAACCCGTCCCGGTGATCGAGGCGCACCCTCCGCCGCAGGTATCTTCCCGAGGCTTTACGACGCCGTATACCCCGGTGGCCGCGAGGCCCTGCTCGAACGCGGCGAATACGTCCTCGCCGCCGGCGGCCACGCCGCCGGTGCCCAAGCAGATGCCTATCTCGACCTGAGGCTTGCCCAGAAGTGGTCGCGTGGGCTCTGGTCGGCGGAGCTTCTCAGCAACCCCCATCTACGCCACCTCCTCATCGTCGGACGAAGCCGCACCGGCCCCGTTGCCGCCCGCGGTCCCCGTCCCGTTGCCGCCGCCTTCGTTCTCGGCGCGGAACGTCTTCACGGCGCCGACCGCCTTGTCGGGCGTCAGCTTGCCGTAGGTCCTGTCGTTGATCATCATGACCGGAGCCATGCCGCATGCCCCGAGGCAGGCGACGCTCTCGAGGGTGAAGAGCATGTCCTCCGTGTTCTCTCCGTCGTGGATGCCGAGATGACGCTCGACTTCCTGAGAGACGAGAGGAGCGCCCGAGACGTGGCATGCCGTGCCGTGGCAGATCCGCACCACGTTCTTGCCCCTGGGCACGAGGCGGAACTGGGCGTAGAACGTGGCCACGCCGAAGACCTGGCTCAGGGGTTCACCCAAGTCGGCGGCGATACGGGTCATGGCCCGCTGGGGCACGAAGCCATAGATGGCCTGTGTGCCTTGCAGCAGTGGGATCAACGCTCCCTTCTGCCCCCGATACTTCGCGAGGAGCTCCTCGAGAGGAGCAGCATCGAACTCCTCCTCGGCGACAGCGCTTGGTGCGCTCTGGCCGATACTCATGGGCGAACCTCCGAGTGTTGTGCTATTTGAGCTCTGCGTCAGAGACCGAGTACAGCGATTGGTTGGTGAGTGCCTTGATCAGGCGGACGGTGCGCATCATCTCCTTGTCGAGGACGTCGACGATAGCCGAGCTCATGCCCACCGTCGCCAGCATCGCGACGAAGACATTGTTGATGGCCGGTCGCAGCTCGTCGGGAGCACCGTTGGAGATATTGGAGAGACCGCACGTGGTCTTGACCATCGGGTCGAACATCTCGGGGAGCATCTTGAGCACGTCCTGCACCGCGACGGCGTGCTGCTGGCCCACGTCTACGCCGACCGGGAGGATGATCGGGTCGACATAGATCTTCTCGTTCGGGATGCCCTGCTCGTTCGCCGCCATGACGAGCTCGTACGCCAGGGCCACCCGCTCATTCGCGTCGATCGGGATCGCCGCGCCCATAGTGAGGCCGATTATCTCGCACCCGTACTTGGCGGCCAGCGGCAGGATGTTCTCCATCTTGTCCGGCTGGCACGAAAACGAGTTGACGATCGGCTTGGGCAGGCCCAGCTCGTCACACTTCACGATGCCGGCTTCCATGGCCACGTGGTTGGTGGTGTCCAGGCAGAACGGCAGCTTGGTCACCTCGGCCACGGTCTCGACCACGAACTCCATCATCTTGTCGCCGTCCTTGCGGGCGGGGCCAAGGTTGATGTCGATCACGTCCGCACCGGCTTCCACGAGGCGCCGTGCGAGATCCTGGATCGGCTGCTTCTCCCGCTCACGCATCGCATTGCCGATGCGCGTGGTCATGACGTTGATGTTCTCTGCGATGACTAGCACATATCCTCCCTCAGTACATTGACTCTATTCCAGAAACTGCGTATCTACAGAGGTCTTTGGCGTGTTCGGGCACAAAGACCCCTTTCAACTTCTTGCCGCTCCCTCCCGCCGGAGGGTCTCCTCCGCCCGGTAGGAACTGCGCACGAAAGGCGCGGCCTCGACCGTCAAGCCGAGCGCCTCGCCGAAACGTGCGTACACGGCGAACGTCTCCGGCGGCACGTACTCCACCACCGCGAGGTGCTCCCTGCTGGGCCGCAGGTACTGGCCCACCGTAACCACGGTGACGCCGGCCTCTCTGACCGCCTCGAGCAGCGCCTCGACCTCCGCTGAGGTCTCCCCCAGCCCGACCATGAAACCGGTCTTGACCACGCTCCTGCCGCCGTGCTCGGCCGCGTAGCGCAGCACCGCCAGGGATCGGGACAGGTCGGCCTGAGGCCGCACCTGTCGATACAGCCGCTCCACGGTCTCGACGTTGTGGTTGAAGACCTCGGGGCCCTCAGCCAGCACCGTATCGAGAGCGTGTTCGTCGCCCAGGAAGTCGGGTACCAGGACCTCCACCGTCGCCTGCGGCAGCCGCCCGCGCACCGCGCGCATCGTCGCGGCGAAGTGCTCGGCCCCGCCGTCAGGCAGATCGTCCCGGGTCACAGAGGTGATGACGACATGGTGCAGACCCATCCGCGCGGCCGCGTCGGCCACGTGCTCCGGTTCCTCGGGGTCGAGAGGACCGGGGACTCCCCCGTCGACGCTGCAGAAGCGGCAGTCGCGCGTGCAGACGCCGCCGAGGATCAGAAACGTGGCCGTCCCCCGCTCGAAGCACTCCCCCTTGTTGGGGCAGCGGGCACTCTCGCACACGGTGTGCAGCCCGCGCTCGCGAAGCAGGGACTCCACCTCATGCACCGCGTGAGCGCGCGGAAGAGGCTTCTTCAGCCATTCCGGCTTGCGCCCAGGGCCCGCCGATCGAAGATCGCCTGTCTGTAGTGGTTCACTCATACCGCTGTCGGCTAGGCCGGCGCCTCCGCCCTCCGCAACTCGCTCAGCCGACCACGTGGACGGACTCGCCGTGCACGTCGTGCGCGGCCTCCATGAGCGCCTCGCCGATGGTGGGATGGGCATGGATGGTGTCGCCGATCTGCTTCACGGTCAGCCCGTTCTTGATGGACACCGCGATCTCATGGATCAGGTCGGTGACGTGGGGACCCATCATGTTCGCGCCGATCACCTTGTCGGTGGCATGGTCGGCGATGATCTGGATGTACCCGACGCCCTCGCCGATGGCCAGAGCCTTGCCGGCCGCGCCCAGGCGGAACGTGCCCGTCACCGGCTCGAAGCCCTCGTCTCGCGCCTGATCTTCGGTTAGGCCGATGCTGGCGATCTCGGGCAGGGTGTAGATGCAGCTGGGGACGACCTTGAGATCGCGCTGCGCGTTCCCGCCGAGGCAGTTCTCGACCGCGATCAGGCCCTCGTACGACGCCACGTGGGCGAGGAGGATGCCCCCGTTGATATCACCGATGGCGTAGACGTCCTTGGCCGTGGTCTCGAGCTTGTCGTTGATTACGATATAGCCGCGGCCGTCGGTCTCCACACCCACGGTCTCGAGCCCGATGCCCTTGGAGTTGGGCTGGCGGCCTATGGACACCAGCATCTTCTCGGCCGTGATCTGCTGGCCGCCTTCGATGTTGGCGGTGATGTGATCGGCGCCATACTCGGCTATGCCCTCGACCCTGGTCTTGAGCATGACCTCGATGCCCTTTTTCTTGAAGATCTGCTGGAACTGCTTGGCCAGCCTGGTGTCTTCAAGCGGCAGCATCTGCGGCATCATCTCGACCATGGTGATCTGGGTGCCTAGCTCGGAGAAGACCGACGCGAACTCGCAGCCGATGACGCCGGCGCCGATAATGAGTAGCGACGCAGGGATAGCGTCCAGCTCCAGCGCGCTCGTGGAGGTCAGCACCGTGGGCTGATCGAAATCGAAGAAGGGCAAACGCGCCGGCTCGGAGCCGGTCGCGATGATAATCTTGTCGGCGGCCAGCTCGACCGTGCCCTCGGCGGTGGTCACTTCGACCTTGCCGGGCCCGACGATGCGGCCCTCTCCAGCAACCAGCTTGACTTTTCTCTTCTTGAAGATGGCGATGATGCCGTCGCGCAACTGCTTGGAGATGGCGGCCTTGCGCTCCATCATCCGCGGGAAATCAGGCGTGATGTCGCCTCCCACGGCGAACCCGAACTCCGCTCCCGAGCGGGCTTTGTGCAGTGCCTCGATACTACCGAGCAGAGCTTTGGTGGGGATGCAACCTCGGTTGAGGCAGGTTCCCCCTATCAGGTCCTTCTCCACCACGGTCACGTCCGCTCCGCGTTGGGCGGCGCGGATCCCCGCGACGTAACCCCCGGGACCGCCCCCGATGATGACTATCCTTACCGCATCCGCCACCGTCGCAACTCCCTTCCCTCGTGTCGATCGTCTCGCCGGGGGCGCGCACGGCGACCCCGGCGAGACCGGTTCTCCCTCAGAAGCTTGTGCAGGCCCGGCCGGGCTCCTCTTAGAGGAGGTCGGCCATCTTGAGGATGTCCGGCACGATCTCCTCTTTGCCGATGGCCATGACGTGCACGCCGTCGCACACCTTGTTGTCCATGCAGAAGCGGATATGGCGGGCGCAGATCTCCATGCCCTTCTTGAGCGCGTCTTCCTTGGGCACCGACGCCATCTCCTCGAGCAGATCGTCGGGAACGAAGACGCCGGGCACGAACTTGTTCATGTACTTGGCCATGCCCACGCTCGTGAGCACCACGAGCCCGGCCATGAGCTTGACGTCCTTGCCCTCGGTCACGCCACGCGAGTACTCCGCGAAACGCTGGAAGTTCTCCATGTCGTAGACCGCTTGGGTCTGGAAGAACTGCGCTCCGGCCGCGATCTTCTTCTCGTACTTGAGCTTCTGGGGCTCGATCGGGTCCGACTCGGGAGTGACGACCGCGCCGATGTAGAAGTCGGTCGCACCGCCCAGCTCGTTGCCGGCCCAGTCGTAGCCTTCGTTCATCCGCTTGACGCACTGGATGAGCTGCACGGATTCGAAGTCGTAGACCTCTTTGGCGTCTTTGTGGTCACCGACGCTCACGTGGTCGCCGGTGAGGCACAGGACGTTGCGGATGCCGAGAAAGTGCGCCGACAGCAGATCGTTCTCGAGGGCGAGTCGATTCCGGTCGCGGCACGTCATCTGGAAGATGGCGTCGCCGCCGCGGGTGACGATCTCGTGCGAGACGGCCATGGAGCCCAGGCGCATCACGGCGCTCTGGTTGTCGGTGACGTTGAGACCGTCGACCAGGTCCTTCAGCAGCTCGATGTGATGGAGCATGCCGTTGACCTCGGTGCCCTTCGGGGGACCGATCTCACCCGAGATGACGAACTTGCCGCTCTCGCAGGCTTCGCGGTACTTGGCCATGCCTATGCCGCCCCTTTCACTTCATCCGCCTCACGTCCGTCCAAACGGCCGGGCCGCTCCACCGCGTTCCACCGCTTGGGGCCGTGGATCACCATGAACTCGTCGAGCCGCTCCTCGGCCTTCATCTGCTTGTAGATGAGGACCCACGCGCAGTCTTTCTCGGAGTCGACCTCGCACTTGCCGTTGTTCGTGCCGCCGCAGGGACCGTTGAGGATGCCCTTGGCGCAGCGGGTGACGGGGCAGATGGCGCCGTAGGCCTCGATGACGCACTCGCCACACAGGGAGCACTTCTCCTCGAAGACCATCTGGCGCTTCACGTTACCCACGAAGAGCGAGTTCGCGCCGGGGACCACGTGCTTCGTGGTGCCTTCGCGGACGGCCTGGGTGCCGGCGCCGCAGGCGAGCACGAGAAACGCGTCCGCGCCCTCAGCCGCCTCCTTGTTCTGCCGGAAGATACGCTTCATATCGAGCTCGTGGCAGGCGGAGTGCGCCACATCAGTAGCTACGTCCTTCTTGCCCGCCTCTTCGAGACGGGTCTTCATCGCGGCCAGCTCGGTCTCGCCACCGGTCTGGGTCATGGTGGCGCATTCGCCACACCCGACGATGTACACGCTCTCGTTGGCCGAAAGGCTCTCGAGGATCTCCTCGAAAGGTTTCTGCTTGCTGATGATCAACTCGACATCCTCCGTTCCGGAGCCGGCGCCCACCTGGCGCGCCGGCCACCCATCCACGGCGCTCCGCCCGGCGGGCGGAGCGCCCTCATGCATCGCCTCGTACTACAGGGAGCGCAGGTACCGCGGCACGTCGGCAGCTTCGCGCACGCCGACGACCACTTCCCAACCACCCAGCTCTTCCTCGAGCTCGCCGCTGATCTGCGCGACGTATCCTGGGATCACGATCTTGCGGTGCGACACCTTCTCTTCGATGCCGCTCTTCTTCACAAAAGCCGCAATGGCGTCGGCCACGAACTTGCCGGCCGCCCACGACGTGAGCACCGACTGGCCTTCGGTGTCCATCACCAGGAGCCACGTGGGCACCTTGCTGGCCTCGATCTCGCCGGCCACGGTGAAATAGGTCAGCGAGAAGTTGGTGGTGATGAGCAGCGGGCTGTCCGCAGTCGGGTCGTTCAGCGGGTAGATGCCCTGGTCCATCTGCATCGGCCGCTGCGGGTCGGTGTAGATGTTCTGCCCCAGGATGAGCAGGGGCAGGACCTGCGCCGGGTCCAAAGTGTCGATGACCACGATGCCCGCGTACTTGGCCACGAACACACCGGCGAAGACCGACTTCAGCAGGGGATCGGTGGTCATGCGGCAGGGGAAGGCGATGGTCGGGAAACCGACCGCCCGGAACTTCTTCTTGATGGCGGCGCGACGGATGTATGTCTGATCCCGCAACGCATCCTGCAGGTTGGCCGACATGGGGTCGAGGACGACCTCTTTGTAGTCGGCCGCGACGCACTTCTCGCCCAGTTCGGCAAGCTCGTCGAGCGTCGCCGCCTTGATGGCGAACGGCACGCCGAGTTCCTTGGCCGCCCCGGCCACAGCGTCGAAGTTGGCCGACGTGGCGGCGTAGAGCAGCGGCTTCTTGTCCTTGATCGGTTCGGCGGCGGCCTTGAGGGCGGCGGCGTCCTCGCTCATGATGACGATGCCGGCACCGGTCTCGTCCGAGGCCTTCTTGACCCGGGCGGCCAGCTTAGCGGCGTCGGCCGACTCGATGGCGAACAGCTTCGCCCGCAGCATCTGGCCCACCCGCTCGAACTGCTGGCCCTTGAAGGTCTCGAGGGCCTGCTGGAAGGCGGCGTCGTCGACGCTGTCGTCCACCAGGATCGCGATCCCCGGGGGATGCTCGAACCGCTTCTCGTGCCGATAGAGGACCGTCTCCTCGCCGACGACGACAGCCATCTCGCCGGCGCCGATGGTGACTTTCCGCACGGGCGGCGCCGCAGCCTCGCCCAGTTCGGCGGCCGCCTCGGCGGAGACATGGGGGCACTGCGAAAGCTCGGCTTTGCCGGACGCCAGCTGCATGGCGAAAGCCATGCACGTGGGGAAGCCACAGTCTTTGCAGTTGGTCTTGGGGAGAAGCTTGAAGATCTGCAACCCGCTTAATGCCAAGGTGTCACTCCTTTCCGTTCAGTCGAAGGTCAGTCAAGCGGAGGTCGGGCAGCCGCCACGCAGGCGGCCGCCCTCTCCCCTCATCAGTTCTAGAACATAGGATCCATTTCGAGGGCCGGATGCCCCACCTCGGCGAGGTAGGCCATGACGTCCTCCTCTTCGGTGCCGTTGTCTTCGGTCGCGATCTTGGCGTACAGGTCGGGATAACCCGCCTTGACCGCGTTCGCGTTGATGGCTTCCTCGAGCTCCTCTTTCAGCTTCTTGGGCATCCACACCAGCCGGGCGATGCCGCCGTCGCCGCTCAGGAACTTGGACGACCCCATGTAGAACTTGGAGTGGCCCACGAAGCCCGGGGTCTGCGCTCCACCGCCGACCGAACCGGCCAGCGTGGAGAACTTCATCCCGCAGGGAGTCATGCCCGTGTGGTCCCGGTCCACCGTCATGACGCCGTTGCACATGGGCAGGAGCACGCTGATGGCCTCGAAGCAACCGCAGGAGGTCATCGGGTTCTCCATCATGCTGTAGGCGCTGAAGCGCTCGATGGCGTTGTGCGAGGCGCTGTACGCGAACTCGTTGACGCCTTCCCACTCACCCATGCGCTGGTCGATGACCGCGCCCTTGAGGATGGGCTGGTTGGGGCCGGTGGGGTTGATCTCAAAAGCGGCCTTGCCGTCGAGCCAGTTGTAGGCTCCGCAGAGGCCCGGACGCTCGGGCGTGATCACGCACACGTGGTCAGGCGCGAAGCTCTGGCACAGGGTGCAGGAGTAGAAGGTGTCGACCGACTCGTCGGTAAGGGACCCGATGCGCTCGTCACGCTCGTGGTACAAGGCCTGCGCCTTGGTCAAGAGCTCGGTGACTTCCGGCTCCTTGGTGTAGATCGTGACCTGCACCTTGTCGACGATGCCGCCGAAATCGGCGTGGTAGCGGGCGTGGATGATCTTGCCCACGTGCTCGAACTTGAACCCTGCGCCCACGGCCTTCTTGCTGATCCGCTCCCAGATGATGTCGCGCTGCCCGACGTGCAAGAAGCCCTCGGCTTCATTGAGGAAGTGGTGCAGCTGCCGCTCGAGGATGGGCTCGAAGTCCTTCTGCATCTTGCGGCCCGAGACCTCGACCAGCACAGCGTACGGGATGGTGGTGCCCGGTTCGATCTCGTCGACATCGGGTCCCACAACCGTGATCTTGCCGTCCTCGACGTCATCGGCGATGACGGTCAGCTCGGCGCCCTTGGCCTTCGGCCCGGCAAGCTCTACGTGCAGGTCTTCCTTGCGGATGCGCTCGCCCTCGAAGGCGGGGCCGTAGGCGACCGGCACAGGCACCTCGGTGATGACGATCTTGAGACCGCGCACCTCGATGGCCTTGGCAACGATCGCGTTGAGCGGCACATCGGAGCACACATGTTCATATGTGCAGACGCCGGTGGGCAGAATCTCGGGGATATCGGTCTCGGCGATGGTGGGGAAGCCGTAGTTGATGGCCCCCGCCGCCGCTGCGTACTTGAGGTCGTCGACCTCGCCGAGCGCCAGCACGAATGCGAACACCCTGTCCTTGTTGTACTTCAGGGTGCCCTTATAGTCCCCGGGCTTGACGCCCCCGAAGGCCATGGCGGCCCGGGTGGCGAAACCTACGGAGTAGATGTGTCCGTAGATCTCGGGCCCGAAGGGCACGAGACGGGTGTCCCAACCCATCTCGACGCCGCCTTCGGCCAGCTGGTGCGCGAAAGTGGTGCCGCGGGACCCGCCGGCGATGAACACGTACAGGTACTTGCCCTGCATCTCGCGGGCCAGAGCCACAGCGGTCTCGGTGTCGGGAGCCGCGCCGGTGACCGCCGCGAAACCCGGTGCCGAACCGTCGACGAACTCGACGCCGCGCTGGCGCATGATGATGTCGTCGGCCGCGCCGAGCCAGATGTCCTGGACCGGGGCGGGACCGGCGCCCACGTACTTGAGGGCCTCGATGATCTCGGCCAGCCACAGAGCGGCCATGCCGTTGTCGAGGGTCTCGCCCAGGTACGGCAGCCAGAGCTTCGCCGCCGGGGCCGGCGTGATCAGCTTCTCAGCTTTGTCGATCACCAAGGCCATCTCGTCGAGGGTCTCGACCTTCTGGCCGGTGATTGCGTAGATCACCGGCAGGAAATAGCCGGTGTTGGGGAAGAACTCGATCTTCTTGTCCGAGTCCATGCTGCCCCGAGCTTCTTCAAGACGGGCCTTCGCCAGGTCCAGGTAGCTCTGGACGCCGCGGGCTACGCCGCCCGCGATGGTCTGACGGATACCCTCGATCTCACGTGCGATAGTCGCCATCGATCTCCTCCCCTAGGCCCGACGGTCGGCCATGTCGAACAGGACTCGTTCTTTCTCCACGTTGATGCCCAGGGCTTCGCGCTTCTTCTGGATATGGGCCATGGAGGCTTCGAAGATGCCCTGCCACTCGGGGATGAAGTGCAGCTTACCGCCGTAGATCTCTTCCCACTTGTTGCCGTGGATGTTGGTCACGACCTCAGACGCACGGTACCGGGAGTCCACACCGCCGAAGATGACGTACGCGCCGGAACCGACGCAGTAGGTAGCGATCTCCAGGGCCTTCTCGCAGTAGTACTCCGGCGAGATACCGACGGCCGGGACCTGGTCGATGTCGTCACCCAGGCCACCGGTCTCGACGATGTCGGCCAGGATGGTCAGGATGCGGGTGTTGTCTACGCAGGAACCCATGTGCAGGACCGGAGGCATGCCCGTGGTCTCGCACACCTCGGAGAGGCCGGGGCCGGCATGCTCGAACATCTCGGGGGTCAGGTAGCCGTGCTTGCCCGAAGCGTGGGCGGCGCAGCCGGTGACGACCACGAGGACATCGTTCTCGATGAAGTTCTTGACGAGTCCGATGATGCCCTCGTCCTGGGTGGTCTGGGCGTTGTTGCACCCGACGATGGCGGCGACGCCCTGGATCTTGCCGTTGATGATGTTGTCGTTCAACGGCACGAGGCTCTCGCGGAACGTGCCCCCAAGCATGTAGCGGATGTACTCGTGCGAGAAGCCGGCGACCACCGGGCTCTTGATGTCGGGGATGTGGACGTCGGCGGGCTTCCGATTGACGTAGTTGTCCACGCCCATCTTGACGATCTGCTTGGCGATCTCCAGCCCGCGCTCTTCTTCGAACTCGATGTGGGTCGCGCCGGTGATCGTCGCCTTCTTGCTGGTGGTGACCAGGTGCGTGTGGAACTGCTCGGCCACGGGGGCGAGACCCTCGAACACGCATTGGATGTCGACGACCATCAGCTCGACGGCGCCGGTGAGGATAGCCAGCTCCTGATGGAGGCTGTTGCCTGCCGGCGGCACGCCGCGGCGCATCCAGACCTCGTTGGCGGTGCAGCAGATGCCGCCCAGCGTGATGCCCTTGGCACCCTTGCTCTTGGCGTACTCGATCATCTCCGGGTCCTGAGCCGCGTCGACGATGAGCTCGGAGAGCGTCGGCTCGTGGCCGTGGATGATGATGTTGACCTCATCGTCCTTGAGGATGCCCAGGTTGGACTCGCTGGTCAGCGGCTTGGGCGTGCCCCAGATGATGTCTGAGAGGTCGGTCGCCAGCATCGAGCCGCCCCACCCGGAGGCCAGGCACATGCGGATGGCCTGCCGCATGAGGTGATCGGCGTCCTGGTCGCCCCCACCGTGGGTGCGGTGCATGGAGTCGACCACCTCGCGGTCGAACCCACGCGGACGGACATCCAGCTTGTCCCACAACTCCTGGCGCTTCTTGGGAGCGCGGTAGGAGTACGTCTGGTAGCCCTCCTGCCGGCCGAAGTCATTGAGCGCGGCTTCAGCCACCTCGAGGGCCAGCTGCTGGTCGCCCTTGCCCTCGGTGTCGATGCTGAAGTAGCCCGCGACCTTGCGGAGCTTGACGGGGTCTTTGATCTTGTAGTCGGCCGCCTCGCCCCTGCCGATCAGAAGCAGCGTGTGGGCGATGTCGCGGCCATGGTCGGCGTGGGCGGAGGCCCCGCCGGCGCACTCACGTACGTAGTTGCGGGCGACGACGGTGCCCAGGCTCGCGCCGCAGACACCCCGCTTGGTCTCCTTATCCTTGCCGATGAAGCGGCAGGGACCCATGTAGCAGACCTTGCAGCATCCGCCCTCGGCCCCCGTGGGACAGATCGAGCCGGTCTCGGCGCGATGGAACATCGTCTCGATGCCCCTCTCGTCCGCCACTTTGAGCATCTCGATCGCCGCCGGGTCGATGGACCTGACGCGATCGGTCTTCTTGCCTTCAGCCATTCTCTGGTGACTCCTTTCTCTACTCGCCTTTGAGGCTGGCGATGGCCTTGCGGACCAGGTCCGCAGATTCCGGATGACGCAGTACGACGATGTTGGCACCGGCGAGCAGCAGCGAGACGGCCGTCATCGCTTCCCACATGAGGCCCCGCGTCTTACGGTCGCCCGTGCCGGGTAGTTCGGATTCCTCGACCTTGGTCTCTTTGGCCTTCCAGGCCTCCTGCCCCACAGTCGCCACGATGGGCATCTGCATCTTGGCGTCGTTCTGGGCGAGAGCCGCCAAGCGGTCGCGCTCGAACACCGTGTAGGCATACTCGAGCCCGTAGCCCAACGCGCCGGTGGTCGGGTCCATGAGGATGGCGCCTTCGTCGACACCAAGCTGGGAGAGCAGCACGTTGAGCTGCTTCGCCAGGTTCACGTCCATGGGGGTGAAGGCCAGGACGGCGTGCTGATAGCCCATGGCGGCCGCGCCGATCGGTCGGTAGTTGTCTTCTTCCGCGTTGCCGATGACGACCGGGTGTCCGGAGAGAGTCTCGGCCGCGGTCTTGAGGACCTCGGCATCCTTCTCCACGTCGCCCGAACCGACCACGATGACCGGCACGCCCGCGGCTTCGACGACGGCTTTCGCCGTGGCCGCGGCATCAGCGGCGCTCAAGCCGGCGCCATTCGGGTCGGTGCTCTTGAGGCGCAGGTAGACCAGATCGGCTCCGAACTCGCCCACGACCTTCTTGGTCCAGGCGATCGGGTCGCCGTAGACGTCGCCGTAGACGTCGTTCAGCGTCGGCGACCAATCATCGGGGGCGATATCCCAGACCTCGAAGGCGACCTTCGGGTCGTTGGGCATGTCGCCCTCGAACGTATGGAAAGGGAAGGCGGTCTCGCCACCGACCGTCACACCGGCCAGATCGGCCTGGCGGATGACCCCTTTGTACGTTTCGGTTGGGGCTTGAAATGCCAAATCCATCACTCCTTTCTTGCGGCGGATGCACTCGCACCGTCTATGCGGTCTGTTCTCACTATGCTTGAGCGAGCAGCCGAGCCGCCCGCAGGGTGTTCTTCGCCAGCATCATGTTGGTGACCGAGCCTACGCCCCCCGGAACGGGCGTGATGGCTTTGACCTTCGGCACCAGCTCGTCGAAGTTGGCGTCGCCGACGGTCTTGGGCTGAGCCTCGGCCAGATCGGCGCCGCAGTTGCGGCAGGGATCCTTCTTCGCCCGGTTGATAGCCTCGCAGCTGGGGCAGACGAAGACCCGGTTGATGCCGACGTCGATGACCACGGCCCCATCCTTGACCTGGTCGGCACCGATGAGATTGGGGAAGCCCGCCGCCACGACCACGTAGTCGGCGACCTTCGTGTGCTTCTCGAGGTTGCCCTTCATCGAGGTGAAGACGTGCACCGTCGTCGTCGAAGCGTTCCGGTTCAAGCAGAGGTAGCTCACCGGCTTGCCCACGATGTTTGAGTGGCCGACCACACAGATCTCGGCCCCTTCGAACCCGTCCTTGGGATCGATGCCTTCGGACTTCATGTAGCGCTCCATCAGCTCGATGCACGCCGAAGGAGTGGCCGGCGGAAAGGTAGGCTCGCCGAGGGCCAGTTTGCCCATGTTGAAGGGGTGGAAGCAGTCGATGTCCTTGTTGACGCTGATGGAGTTGATAACCGCTGAGTCGGAGATGTGCTCCGGAAAGGGCCTCAAGGGCAGGATGCCCGAGACCTTGGGATCGGCGTTCAGCGACTCGACGATCTTGATCACATCCGCCTCGGTGAGATCGGCGGGATGTGTCTCCTCGCGGTAGGCGAACCCCATCTCCCCGCAGAACTTCTCCACGGCTCCGCGGTACATCTTGGCTCCGAAATTGTCGCCCACCAGCAGGGTGGCGATGCCTGGCTCGACGCCTTGAGCCTTCAGCTCCTCGAGCTCTTTTGCCAGCTCGCCGCGGATCTCATCCGCGATCGCCTTACCGTCGATGATCTTCGCTCCCATCGGCACTCCTCCGCTCCCGTTAATGGTT
>JAJZQZ010000074.1 GCA_021802965.1 Actinomycetes bacterium | reverse complement strand
GTACTAGTCTTCGGGCTCACAATGGCACCATGGACGCAACAGGCTGCACGGTCCGGTCCGCTCCGCGTAGACGCAGACACTCTACCGCGCCGGTCTAGGGTCCAACATATAAGGACGCAAGGCAGCCAGGAGATGACCGGCGGCTCGGCGCTCGGCCGGGCTCGAGGAGGTGTTGGGCCGTGGAGATCGGGATCGCGGGGCTCGGTAGGATGGGGGCCAATATCGCTCGACGCCTGATGGCCGGGGGGCACCGGGTCGTCGTGGCCAACCGGTCCCCCGGTCCGGTGGATGAGCTGGCGAGCGAGGGTGCCGTTGCCGCCCATTCCTGGGCTGAGATGGTCCAGCTGCTGCAGCCGCCGCGTGCGGTCTGGGTGATGGTGCCCGCGGGAGATGTCACCGAGCAGCTTCTCGAGGAGTTCGCCGGGCTCATGACGCCGGGGGACCTCTTGATCGACGGCGGCAACTCGAACTACAAAGACTCCCAGCGCCGTGCCGCGAGTCTCTTCGCCCGCGGACTGCTCTTCATGGACGCCGGCACCAGTGGCGGCGTGTGGGGACGGGCTGAAGGGTACGCTCTCATGGTCGGGGGTCCCGAGGAGGGCCTGGCCCGCATCCGCCCGGTCTTGGAGACCCTGGCGCCGGCGCCGGATCGAGGGTGGGGTCATGTGGGGCCGGCCGGGGCCGGGCATTTCGTCAAGATGGTGCACAACGGCATCGAATATGGGCTGATGCAGGCCTATGCCGAGGGCTTCGAGATCCTGCGCGCGAAGGAGGAGTTGGAGCTCGACCTTCATCAGATCGCGGAGCTTTGGCGTTACGGCAGCGTCGTTCGCTCCTGGCTGCTCGACCTGACCGCGGCCGCGCTCGCTCAAGACCCAGAGCTCAGCGACATCCGGGGGTGGGTGGCCGACTCCGGCGAGGGACGGTGGACGGTCGCGGAGGCGATCGATCACGACGTGCCCGCTCCCGTGATCACGCTCTCCTTGCTCATGCGGTTCGTCAGTCGCCAAGACGAGAGCTACGCGGCCAAACTGCTGGCCGCCATGCGCAACCAATTCGGCGGACACGAGGTCAAGCACGAGCCATGATCGGTTTTGTCCGGTTTTGTCCGACCTGAGGTATAATCACTGTCGCCGTAGGGAATACTCTACGCCGAGGCGATCGGCCCGCCGAGGTTGAAGACCCCGGCAACGCTGAATGGGGCGGGCGGAACGAACGAACGAGGAGGCGATCGACGTGGCAACCGAGAGCGACGTGCTGGATGCCCTGAAGACCATCATGGACCCGGAGCTGGGTGTCAACGTGGTCGACCTGGGCCTCATCTATGACGTGGACATCCGAGATGACGAGGCCTTCATCCGGATGACGCTCACGTCGGTGGGGTGCCCGATCGGCTCGAGCTTGGCCGAGGGGGTGCGTTCCGGGGCGCTCAACACGCCGGGCCTCAAGGATGCTCACGTGGAGCTGGTCTACGAACCCGCGTGGACTCCGGACCGCATCAGCGACAGCGCCCGAGCCCAGCTCGGCTGGAAGTAGGCCGGCATGTCCATCGACATATCCCGCCTGCCGGTTCGGCCCGAGCAGAAGATCGCCGGCCTCCTGAAGGAGCACCCCGAGATGCTCGAGGTCCTGGTGGCCCAGGACCCGGCGTTCAACAAGCTGAAGAACCCTCTGATGCGCAAGACCTTCGCCCGCATGGCGACGGTGTCCCATGCCGCGAGCATGTCGGGGATCGCCCTGCCGGAGCTGCTCCGGGTGTTGAACGGGGCGCTGGGGGTGGATCTCGATATCGACGAGCTGACGGCGGCCCTGGCCGGCGGGTCCGGGGCGACGGAACAGGCCCCGAGCACTTCGTCGGCCGCGACAGGGATGCCCGTGGTCGGCGCCATGTTCGGCGGCGCCCCTCCGGGTGAGGTCGCCGGCGAGGCCAAGCCTGCCTGGCTTGCGACCGCGGACGTCGTGGCCGAGCTGGACGCCCGCGAGATGCAGCACCGCGGTGAGGACCCGTTCTTCAAGATCCAGGACACCGCGCGCACGGTCGAGCAGGGGCAGGCCTTCCGGCTCCGCAACACCTTCCAGCCCTTCCCGCTCTACGCGGTGCTCGGCGGGAAGGGGTTCGTGCACCACGCGGAGGAGCTGGGCGACGGTGATTGGCTCATCACCTTCTATCGGGAGCGAGCCGTCACGCCAGATGTCGACTCCGACGACACGCATCCCCACGGAGCCACCCGACCGCCTGCTGCCGGCGACGCCACGCCTGGCGCCGGGTCGAGTGCGGGCGGCGGGGCGGACGCCGGCTCATCGCACGGCGCGCCTTCGGCCGCGGAGGTCGACGCCCTTTTCGCCTCCGACTCTCCTCCCTCGGAGGGCGCGGTGAAAGCGGTGGTCCGGATCGTGCCTGACGACCTGACTCCGCCGATGCCCATGATGAAGGTGCTCGAGGGCCTGGCGCCTCTGGCTCCGGGCGACCTGCTCTTGGTGCATCACATGCGGGTTCCGCCGCACCTGACGGCGAAGCTCGACGAGCAGGGGCACCGCTACAAGCTCTGGGATCTGGGGCCGGACGCCAAAGACATCCTGATCGTGAAGGCGGGCGGATGAGCGTCGGCGGGGGGATCTCGGGCAAGGAGGCTCCTTCCCTGTCCGTGCCCTATCGCTACATCGTCAGCGCCACCATCGCCCTGGCGGCGTTCACGGTGGTGTTGCCGTTCATGCGCAACACCGCTCTGGGGCTCTTCATCTCTCCGCGTATGGCGTTCACCGTCCACCTGGCCACCCTCGGTTGGGTCACGTTGACGGTCATCGGGGCCAGCCTGCAGCTGGTGCCCGTGGCCCTGCAGGTGCGCGTCGCCTCGGAGCGGCTGGCTGGATGGGTCTTCTACCTGTACCTGCCCGGTCTGCTCCTGATGCTCTACGGATTCTGGATCGGGGGAGCCTCCCCCTGGCTCATCTCGGGCGGCATCCTGGTCGCCGTCGCGGCAATGCTGTACCTGGTAGTGATGGTCGCCACCTTGGTGTCGGCCTCTCCCGCCGAGAACTTGGTCGCGACCCACGTGGTCGTCGCCTTCGCGGCCTTACTATGGCTGGTGCTGATGGGCGTGCTCCTGGTGTTCAATCGCAAGTACGGCTTCCTGCACGGGAGTCAGATCCCCAGTCTCGGCGCCCACGGGGCCCTTGGGCTCGCCGGTTTCTTCACGATCCTGAGCTACGGTGTGGGCTACAAGCTCATCGGGATGTTCACCCTGGCCGAGGACCGGATCAACCACACCGTGGCCTGGATCCAACTGGCGCTGACCTCCCTGGGACTCATGACGCTGGGCGGTGTGGCTCTTGCCGGCGGCTCCCGCGTGCTCTCGACTCTCGCGCTGGTGGCCGTGCTCGGCGGAGCCATCCTCTTCGCCTGGCAGATCTTCATGCTCTACCTGCGCAGGCGGCGGCGGATGCCGGACATCATCTATCCCTTCGCGCTTTCCGGGGTCGTGCTGTGGGTGGTCGCGCTGGGTCTCGCCGTGGTCGCTGCGGCGGCCGGTTTCGGAGCCGACCGCTGGATGTGGCGCACGGCGTTCTGGCTGGGCCTGTTCGGCTGGATCGGCATGATGATCCTGGGTCACATGTACAAGATCAACACCTTCCTGGCCTGGCTGCACAAGTACGCCGATCTGGTGGGCAAGCAGCCGGTGCCCAAGCTCGACTCGCTGTACGAGCCCGGGCTGGGCAAGGCGGGCTGGGCGGTCTACGGAGCGGGCGTGCTGCTGGTGGCCGCGGCTCTGGTGGCGGGGAGCTCCGTGCTCTTCCTGGTCGGTTCGCTGGTGTTCGCGGTCGGTATCGTGATCTACCTGGCGAACATGGTGCTGATCTTCCGGCGCTGACGCGCTCGCCGACGGGCGGTTTGTCAGCGCGAGGTCGGCAGCGCGAGTCCTTCCGCTCGATGGCGGCTTAGGTTCCACGCCCTCCAGCCGTGCGCACTTTCTGAGGTTCGTTCTTGCTGGAGCGCCGCGAGAAGCCGCGCGGCGTCCGGCCGGCCGAGTGATCCCAAGCCGCGGACGAGGGCTGGAGTGGCGTCTTCACTGAGGCGAGCGTTGTAGCCCGCGTCGAAGGAGCTCGTGCCGCTCTCCGCGCGTGATGCGGCTGTCGCTCGCGCCAGGTTGGTCGTGGCGATGAGTGCGTCGGGGTTGGCGGTGTTCAGGCCCAGCAGGACGGCGAAGGCGGCGAGGATGGTGGCGTACGCGAAGCGCTCCCGCCGGCCGGAGAGAACCGTGGTCGCCAGCGCCACGAGCACCGACACCAGCCACACAAGCGCCGCTCCGGCATAGACCCGAGACTCGGTCAGACCGAAGGCCGAGCCGTACAGCACGAGGCGCAGCGCCGCCGAAGCCGCGATCGCCGCGAGGAGGGCCAGGTTGACGCCGGCTATGACCCGGAAGACGGTGACCTGCCGGTGCGGACAGCCACGCATCATGAGCTCCGCACCCAGAAGGAGCGGCACCGCGACGGCTTCGACCAGGAGCAGCTCGAAGAACCCGCGCCGCGCATACTCGGCGGCGGTGAGGTCGGGTGTGCTCGCGAGGGTCCAGGCGCCGCCGAAGAAATGGGGGATCTGCAGGAATACGAAGGCCGCGAACAGGAGGTCGAGCGTTCCCACAAGCATCGCTGTCTCGACCAGGCCGAAGGACGACGCCCGGCTCGCCGGCTGACCGGCGGCCTCCTTCTCCCCGTGGGCCAGGCGGCCGAGAAGCACTCCGGCGAAGGCGAGGGTGATCGCCAGGATCACGACGAGGTGGTTCACCGGAGTCCACGCGTCGATGCTCATGACGTTCAGGAACGCGCGTTCGAAGGAGGCGTCGGCTGCCACCAGCAGAAAGCCGAAGAACGCGAATGCGGGCAGGGTCAGGGCGGCTCCGCGGGCGAGGGCGAGCGTGCGCGGGCGGGCGTCCGGGCGGCCGGCGGTGAGGCGCCCTGCTGTCCGTGCGAGAGGCCCGAAGGCGCTGGTGCCGGCATCCAAGAGCACCTCTGCGAGACCCAGCAGATAGTCGCGTATCGGTGACACCCGCAGCGCGACGGCTCTGGTCCGCACGGCAAGCAGGATAACCGCCGACAGCGTCCCTCCGACGTTCAGGGCCGTGAGCGCGGGAGAGGCGCGCACCGCCACGAGGGCCGAGCATGCAAGGCCGACTGTCGCGAAGGGGAGGGCGTCGACAGCCACAGGCTGGCCCAGCCGAAGGCGTAGGACCAGATAGCCGCCGATGCCCGCCGCCGCCCAGAGGCTGAACCCCAGTCCCAGAGGGCCGCCTCGCAGAGCGTAGTCGCCGATCATGGCCAACACCAAGGCCGTACCAAGGATGAACGGCGTGCGGGCGTCGGTATCGTTCATGCTTCCTCCCTCGCAACGGCGGCGCATACAAAGAACTTTGTCGAGCCAAGTTAGCAGCCCGACCGGCCCAGGTCAACCCTTGCGTGTTCTTGTTGTTCGGGGCGGGGGCGGCTAGTGCCGGGCTTCGCTCCGAACCGGATGCCCGACGGCGGTGAGATACAGGGTGGCTTCGTCCTCTCCGTCCACCCCGAGAAGGTCGTCGACGACTTGGTCGAAGAATGCGCCGATCTGGCAGGTGCCCAGTCCCAGGGCGACGGCGGCCAGCGAAAGCTGCGCCGCGATGTGCCCGGCATCGAGGTAGACGTAGCGGAAGGCGCGCTCCCGGTACTTCCAGCGGCTGCGAGGGAACACGGCCGTCCACACGAAGACCGCCGCAGCTTGCGCCACCAGCCTTTGGGCGAGGGCGGCCTGCGCGAGGTCCCGGGCGATGCTTCCCGCGCGGAGTTGCTCGAGCAGGTGGCCCCCGCCCGGGTCGAGGTGGCCGCGGTCGTCGACTCCCGTCACCCGGTAGTGGTAGAGCCCCGGCTCCAGGCCCGTCACTCGTTGGGCGGAGACGTACGTCTCGATGGGGTAGAGCCCGCCGGCAGAGGGAGCCGCGCGGTACAGTTGGTTCGGCGCTATCCGGGTGACGGCCGCGCTGGCCCAGAGGAGGCGGGACAGGTCGGTCAGCGATAGCTCGGCGGCGCTGAACTGGCGCACGCTGCGGCGGCGGAGGACCACCTCCCAGAGGCTGTCCTTGGGCTCAGTGGGCGGCGCGTTGGTGAAGGGCGGAGGCAGTTCGACGAGGGGGACTCCCTCGTACAGCTTGTAGCCCTCCGGCCGCGCGGCCCAGTCGAGGCTGTGTCCGCCGATGTTCTCGACTGTGTACCGGGTCTCGTGCTGAAAGCGCTCGCCCGCCTTCTCGTCCACGGTGCTCCCCTCGCCGTCCGCTTCGCAAACCCACGATAGCACCGAGCTGCTACCATCTCCGGCGTGGGTGACGACCTCGATACAGCAGTAGTGCCTGCCCGGACGATCCGTGTGGGAGTGATCTCCGACACCCACGGACTCTTCGATTCCCGGGTCGAGGAGGTCTTCGCAGGCGTGCATCACATAGTGCACGCAGGGGACATCGGCTCCTTGGCGGTACTCGACTCCCTCGCGGCCATCGCGCCGGTCACCGCGGTTCGCGGGAACGTCGACCACGAAGCCTGGGCGTGGCAGCTGCCCGAAGAGGAGACAGTCGAGCTGAACGGCCGCCGGCTACTTGTCGCGCACATCAAGGAGCAGTTGCTCCGGCGCCGGGATCCGGCGCGGGAGGGGTTCAGTGCCGTGGTGACCGGGCACAGTCACTCCCCGGCGATCGATCGCCGCGACGGCGTCCTCTATCTGAATCCCGGTTCGGCGGGCCGGCGCCGCTTCCATCTGCCGCGAGCCGTGGCGCTGCTGACCATCCCATCGGCCGCCGGGGGGGAGTCGGGAGCCGCCGCTCGATTGGAGGCCGAGATAGTCGTCATCGAGGCCTTCGTCTAGCGGGCCAGCCTCCCGAAGGCCCAGAACGTCACTCCCTGCAGGACGGCTCCCAGGGCGGCCATCGAGAGGACCGCTTTGCCGATGGCGCTCCAGTCGTACCCAGTTACCATCAAGGCCCGGATCGCCTCGATGATAAACGTGA
This sequence comes from Actinomycetes bacterium, assembly GCA_021802965.1. Classification (GTDB taxonomy): domain Bacteria; phylum Actinomycetota; class Thermoleophilia; order RBG-16-64-13; family RBG-16-64-13; genus JAJZQZ01. The sequence continues at coordinate 6,997 of JAJZQZ010000074.1, read as the reverse complement.
CCGGATTGTATGCGTTGACCGCCTGCATCCATCCGGGCATCAGTGCTTCGGGCACGAAAGCTGTCGACATGAAGACCAGCGGGAAGAGCAACAGGGAGATGGTGCTGGTCGCCTGCTCGCTCTTGGTGAGGAGCGCGGGGATGAAGCTGGTCCCGGCGAAGGCGATCCCGAACGCTCCCGACAGCACCAGGATCAGCAGGAAGCCGCCCACGCCCGTCACCAGGGTGGCCCCCAGAAGCAGGCTGACGATGAGCACGATGCCCGCCATCACGGCCGACTGAAAGAAGAGCGGCACCATCTCGCCCGCCAGGATCGACCAACGCCCGATCGGGTACGACCGCAGCTTGTCGAGGTAGCCTGTCCGGTACTCGACCAGCATCCCGTAGCCTGACCAAGCCACGGCCATGAGGGCGGTGAAAGCGATCTGTCCCGGCGCGAGGTAGGCCAGGTAGCTGATCTGCTTGCCGAATGCCGGCAGCTGCACGATGTCCTTGTAGAGCTGGCTGAACACCAGCAGCTGGATCAGCGGGAAGAAGACGATGCTGATCCAGTTGGCGGGAACACGGACGAACCGGCGGATCGTGCGCAGGCCGAGGCGATACGTCTCCATCGTGAACGCTGCGACCGTGCTCATGGCGTCACCACCCCAGGAGGATCGGCTGGTCTGCCGCTTCTTCGCGGATGCGGCGGCCGGTGTACTTGAGGAACACGTCGTCCAGGCTGGGTTGCCGCATCTGCAGGCCCGAGACGCGGAGCCCATCGCTCTCGAGGCGGCGCAGAAGGTCGGGGACAGCCGTGCCGGCGTTGGGCACCGAAAGCGTGACCCCTCCGGGATGGGCGGCGACCGCGTCGGCCGCGACGATCCCCTCGAGCAGCCGCCGGACCTCGACGACCTGCCCATCGGCGCTCGGCCCGCGCTCGATAGCCCCCGTGGGTCCGTCCCCGTCGCTCCGACCGCCGTTGCCGTCGCCGAGGCGTTGGGTGGCCGCGGCCCGCTGGTCCGGGGCCAGCTGCAGGACCACGGTGTCCGCTCCGATGCTCCGCTTCAGCTCGTCCGGCCGGCCCTCCACCACGATCTGACCGTTGTCGATGATGGCGAGGCGGGTGCAGAGACGGTCGGCTTCCTCCATGTAGTGGGTCGTGAGCAGCATGGTCGTGCCCGTCCGGCTGATGCGCTCGAGCTCGTCCCAGAGCGCCACTCGGCTCTGAGGGTCGAGTCCCTCGGTCGGCTCGTCCAGGATGAGCACCTCCGGGCAGTGCATCAGCGCGCTCGCCAGGTCGAGGCGCCGCTTCATCCCTCCGGAGTAGGTGCCGGTGAGCTTCTTGGCCACCGACGCCAACCCCATGAGCTCCAGCAGCTCGTCGGCCCGGCGCTTGATGGAGGCCGACGGCATCCGATGGAGCCGACCGGCGAGCTCCAGGGTCTCGCGTCCCGTGGAGAATGCGTCGAGTGAGGGTGTCTGCATGGCAAGGCCGAGGCGCTCGCGCACCTCCCGCGGCTTGGAGGAAACGTCCAAGCCGGCGACGCGGGCCGAGCCTTCCGTCATCACAAGCAGGGTCGCGAGGATACGGATGGCGGTGGTCTTGCCGGCGCCGTTCGGTCCCAGAAGACCGAACAGCTCCCCGGGCGACATCTGGAACGTGATCCCGTCGAGGGCGCGCACGCCGCCCTTGTAGACCTTGACCAGACCGGCGGTCTCGATGGCGGGCATGTTTGCTGGGGCCATGGCGGTCTCCGGAGGGTATGTCGGCACCCGACGCCATTGCGGTAGCGCGGGCGGCGCAAATGGCAGAACTACTTACAACATAGATACCCAGCGGGAGGACGGGGCAAGCGCGGGGTTGGATCGGTGAGCGGGCGTCGCTTGTTCTGTCTCAGCCGTCTGGTACGGTATGAGGGAGTCGGCCGGTGCGAGGCCGACCAAGGTCGGGGAGTATCTGGCATGAAGGTGAGCACCCTTGAGAGGATCATTCAGGCCCTCGAATCGGCGAGGGTGCAGTTTCTTGTGGCCGGGGGCGTGGCCGTCAACGCCTACGTCGAGCACCTGCTGATGATCGCGGCCGCCAGAGACGAGGCACAAGGAAAGTGAGCGGGAGTGAGGCTTGGTCGGCGGCCACCTGGGACGGGAGTCGCCGCGAACAGATCCGGCGCTCCCTCCGCCTCACCGTCCGGGAGCGTCTCGAGGCGCTTGAGGACATGACTGAGGTGAGCGAGAGGCTCTTGCGTACCGCCGCGCCACTCCAACGCGATCTGCCGGCCGGGTTTGACCGCGAGGGTCGATCAGGCTGAGGACGACTCGAAAAAGCCAGGCCGTCAAGGCGCTGACGTGCTGCCCGCGTTACCGTTCTTCACGCCAAAGAGGACTCCGCGCATCTTCTGTCCGGTGGACGTTGTAGAGTGAATTACCAGCGCTCTCAGGAACCGTGCGGGGAACCGAGCAATGCAACGAATGGCCGCTCAGCCGATCGCTCATACCAGGAACCAATCCGGGGAGCGCCACACCCTGGCAGCGCATCTCCAAGGAGTGGCAGACTTGACGGCGGGCTTCGCCGAGAAGCTGGACGCAGGGCAGGTGGGCTACTACCTGGGGCTCTGGCACGATCTTGGCAAGATCTCCCCAGAATTCCAGCGCTACCTCGTTTGCTGCGAAGCCAACCCTGGGCTGCCGAGCCGGGGACCAGATCATAAGGCGGCGGGCGCGCGGCTTGCGCTTCGGTTGGCGGGTTCGTGTGCGCTTGTCGTGCAAGGGCATCACGGCGGTCTCCGTTCGCCATCGGAGTTCAAACAGTGGCTCGGGGCAAAGTCATGCGACGAGGACACACCGCTTCTGACCATTGCTGCCGATCTCCTGTCGGAATACGAGCCCAGAGACAGACTCAACCCCCCCGCGCATGCCCAAGGTGAGCCTCTGTCGGCCGAGTTCTTCTTGCGGCTGCTGTTCTCCGCGCTTGTTGACGCTGACTACCTGGACACCGAGCGGCACTTTTCTCCAGAGCGTTTCGCCGCCAGAGGTCACGCGCACACCATGTCCGCGCTTTGGGAAAGAATCCGTGACGACCAAGAGCACCTGCTGAGCGTCTCGACGGGTCACGTCAACGAAGCCCGGCGGAATGTCTATGAAGCTTGCGTGCGCGCTGCGCACGAGTCTCCGGGCCTGTTTCGCCTCACGGTGCCAACCGGGGGTGGCAAGACTCGCTCCGCGATGGCCTTCGCTCTCCGACATGCCTCGCTGTACGAACAACAGCGCGTGATCGTAGCGGTCCCATTCGTGAGCATCACAGAGCAGACTGCCGACGTCTATCGCAGCATCTTCGATCTGTCGACCGACGATCGTGACCCGGTTGTCCTTGAACATCATAGCGGGGCCGGCGCTGGTTTCGCGTTGGACACCGACCGGGAGACGCTCGATCAGGACCAACATCCCGAAGCTACATGGAGGCGTTTGTCCTGCGAGAATTGGGATGCCCCATTGATAGTCACGACGACTGTTCAGTTATTCGAGAGCATGTTCGCGTCACGCCCAGCCCGTGCGCGGAAGCTTCACCGGCTTGCGCGGAGCGTGATCGTCCTGGACGAAGTCCAATCACTGCCGCCCCATCTTCTCGCCCCCTCTCTGGATGCCCTCAGTGAATTGTGCAAGAACTACGGATCGACCGTTCTGCTTTGCACCGCGACCCAGCCTGCCTTCGAAGCCATCCCAGAGTTCCGCGATCTTCCAGCCCGGGACATCGTCTCCGATCCCGGCAGTCTGTTCGCGGGACTGAGGCGCGTCCGGTACGAGTGGAGGAGCGGAGCGGGTGACGATTGGAGTCAGGTTGCAGACCTCATGGCTGCGGAGTCGCAGGCATTGGCAATCACCAACACCAAGAAGGATGCGCTGGCTCTTCTCGACGCACTGAATGATGGCGACGCGCTTCACCTTTCCACTCTTCTCTGCGGCGCCCATCGTCGTATGGTCCTCGACGAAGTCAGACGACGACTGCGCGCGGGAAAGCCATGCAGGCTGGTGTCAACGCAAGTGGTAGAAGCCGGTGTCGATCTCGACTTCCCTCTCGTGTTGCGCGCGATGGGACCCCTCGACGCGATCATCCAGGCCGCAGGTCGGTGCAATCGCGAAGGCCTTCGTGAGTTCGGGCGGGTGGTCGTCTTTGAGCCGCGTGACGGGTCGATGCCTCCCGGCGTCTACAAGACCGGCGCCGGCATCACCAGGGCGATCCTCGGGCAGGGCGCGCTTGACCTCGATACGCCCGAGGCACCGCTGGAGTACTTCCGGCGGTTGTTCCAGACCATCGAGACCGATCGCGAAGGCATCCAGCGGCTGAGAAGGGACCTGAACTTCCCGGAGGTCTCTCGTCGCTTCAAGCTGATAGACGATGACCAGGAGGTCGTCGTCGTCACCACATTTGGTTCCGATTCCGACCGCCGGCGCGTGAGGCGACTCCTAGACTCCTTGCGTTTCGGGACGCCAAATGGCAGAGCGATTCTGCGTGAACTTCAGCCCTACTCGGTGTCGGTGCGCTCTCGGGTGGCGTCAGGGTACTTGGCCCGAGGGTTCATCTCCCCTGTGTCCCCAGGGCTGGGCGAATGGCAGGGCTCGTACCACCCGGTGCTGGGCCTCAGCACCGAGGAGCCCAGCGGTCTCATCATCTGAGGGAGGAATCGGCGATCGAATCATCAGGAAAGGAGAGCCATGTGAACGAATCGTATCCCCCGCTCGCCGTACGGGTATGGGGCGACTACGCGTGCTTCACGCGGCCGGAGATGAAGGTCGAGAGGGTCTCATATCCCATGATGACACCCTCCGCCGCGCGCGGCATCCTTGAGGCCGTCTTCTGGAAGCCTCAGTTCTCCTGGTGTGTGACCGAGATTCACGTGCTTCGACCGATCACTTACTTCTCGATCTTGCGCAACGAGGTGAACTCGCGTGCGAGTGAGCGGAGCGCACGCGCGTGGGAGGCGGCGGGGGGCGGCTACGACGCGAGTGCGGACCGGGCGCAGCGTCACACCCTGGCACTTCGGGACGTTGAGTACGTTATCAAGGCCCAGGTGAGAGTCCACCCCGAAGTCGGAGAAGACCCTGCAAAGTATCGGGACCAGTTTCGGCGTCGCGTTCAACGCGGCCGCTGTTTCGCGATGCCTTATCTGGGTTGCCGAGAATTCTCGGCGTTCTTCGCCGAGTCAGACGGGAGCGAGGCCGCTGTTCCGCTGACTGACGATCTCGGGTTGATGCTCCTGAATCTGGAGTACGCGCAGGACGGTTCGGGCCGCGGAACGCCCCGTTTCTTCAACGCGCGTCTCGATAAGGGGGTCCTCCGCGTGCCCGAGGCCATCCGGGGAGAGGGGAAGGCCTGATGCTGCTCCAGAGGCTGAGCGAATACGCCGACCGGCTGGATCTACCGCCGACCCTCTACAGTGAGGGGCCGGTGAGGTACATCATCGAGCTGGCCGAGGACGGCCGGCTGCTCTCTCCAGACCCGACCGACACGGCGGATCCCGGCAATGCGCGCACCAAAAGGGGTCAGCGCCGTCGGGTGCCGCAGGTCCAGCGGTCCTCGGGAATTCGACCGCTGCTGCTCGCAGACAAGGCCGACTACGTGTTGGGATACGCTGCCGACCCTGCGAAGCAGGCGAGAGCGGACGCGTGCCACGGCGCGTTCTTAAGCCAACTAGAGCGCTGCGCGGATGCGACGCATGAGCCATCGGTGCATGCAGCCCTTGCGTTCCTGCGGAACGAGCCTCTAGCAGGGCTCCGGCTCGACGACGCCTTCGACGCGGGCGCGATCGTCACGTTTCGGGTTGGCGGGCTCTTTCCCATCGACCTACCGACTGTGCAGCAGTTTTGGGCGGACGAGAATTGCGCGGTGGGCGAAGATACCGTGGTCGGCCAATGCCTTGTGTGCGGGCGTGAACGTCCTGTGCTCGAGAGGCTGCAAGGAAAAATCAAGGGGGTTCCGGGAGGGCAGACCTCCGGCACGTCGATCATCTCGGCAAATGCCGATGCTTTTGAATCGTATGGACTATCAGCCTCGCTGGTCGCGCCCACGTGCTCATCCTGCGGCGAACGGTTCACGAAAGGCTTGAACGACCTTCTAGCGCAGCCCTCTAGCCGGGTAGTCTTGGGCGGAGCTGTGTTTGTTTTCTGGACCCGGAAGCCGGAGACAGAGTTCGACTTCCACGGGTTGCTCACGCAGCCGAACGCGGAGGAGGTGCGTCGGCTGATCGAAAGCGTGAAAGACGGCGCCCCAATGCCGCGAGTGGAAACGGACAAATTCTATTCGTGCGTGCTGTCGGGAAGCGGTGGGCGAGCTGTGATCCGGGACTGGATTGACACCACCGTCGGCGAAATCGCGTTCCAGCTGGCCAAATGGTTCTCAAAGCAGGCCATCGTGGGCCCATGGGGGGAAGGCCCAGAGCCCCTCGGTATCTATCCACTGGCGGCGTGCACCGTGCGTGACGCCCGCACCGAGTTGGCCCCGCCGGTTCCCCGAGCACTGCTACGCGCGGCGATGGACGGTGCTCCTGTCCCGCGGGGGTTGCTGGCGCAGGCGTTGCGGCGAAATCGCGCCGAACAGACAATAACTCGCCCTCGCGCGAGCCTCATCAAACTCGTACTCACCGATGCAATCCCCGAGATGAAGGAGGACTCGATGGCCGGACTCGATCCTGAGGCGCCTTGGCCCGCATACCATTGCGGGCGACTGCTCGCGGTTCTTGAGCAGACTCAACGGCAGGCTTTGCCTGGCGTGAAGGCTACCGTGGTTGACCGCTTTTTTGGGACTGCATCTTCGGCTCCAGCGTCCGTCTTTGGACGCCTTCTCCGCGGAGCTCAGCCTCACCTGGCGAAGCTCGAACGGGACCGACCCGGCGCCTACGTTGCCCTGCAGAGGCGCTATGAGGATGTACTGAGCCATCTTGCCGGTTTCCCCAGAACGCTGACGCTCGACGAACAGGGCCTCTTCGCCCTGGGCTATTACCACCAGCGTGCGCATGATCGGG
>JAJZQZ010000073.1 GCA_021802965.1 Actinomycetes bacterium | reverse complement strand
TCGTCGACCGGATCATGCAGTACATCAAGAACTATAACGAGGACGCGACTCCGTTCTCATGGAACTACACCGGCAAGCCCCTGACGGTGTGACGTCTATATGTCACTTCAGGAACGTGACACTAGTGAACGACCAGGCCGACGCCTCGGAGTGCAGCGCCCTGTGCCGCAACATAGATGTCCTGCAGGAGATCTTCCCCGACTTGACGCTCGAGCTGGTGGAGCGGGAAGGCCGTTTCGGCCCCGACATCATCGACTCGATCTCACAGGAGTTCGGCGTGCCGAAGAACAACATCTTCATCGGGGCGCCGGAGCAGAAGCACAGCTTCTCGGTACAGGACCTGGGCGGCGTGCGGGTGATCTTCTAGCCGGATGGGCCGCTCGCCCTCGCCTCAGACGCCCTCGCAGGCTGCTGAAGAATGACGCTTTGCCGCCAGGGCGTGATGGACGAGTGCGAGACAAGGACGCAGGGAGCGCGAACAGCAGCGCTATTGGTGCGACCGAGAACGCCGTATCGCGCCGTCCAGTGCGTTCTGGGGGCCAAGGCTTCGATCTTCAGCAGCCTCCTAGGCCCTGGGCCTCCACGAGTACACGCCCACGCAGCGGTCGTCCCCGCGCGTGCGTTTGGACTCGTAGCGCAGCTGCACCCGAGGGTTCAGCCCGGCGGTCAAGCCGACCTCGTATTGGGAGAAGCAGGCGCAGGGCTTGGCGCCCCACCAGGGCTCCCGCGACCAGGGGCAGCCCGGGGTCTCGACCACGCTCTCGGTCGGCGACCGTGCGTGAACGCGCGCCCGGATGTCGTACAGTCGATTTGCCATTGCGACGACCCGGGCTACCTCATGAGGGTCGCGGCCGTATCCGAGCTGATCGGCGATTGCCCGGCCTTGCTCCTCCCCCACCGCCCGCAAGACGGCCCCCGCGTCATCTCCCGACTGGAGAAGCCGGGAAACTAAGAAACCCGTCCCCCGGGTCGCGGCGTGCCACCTGAGACGAACCGGCACCAGACGAGGGAACCTCAGCGCCGCCAATGCCAGCATGCCCGGTACCCGCGGCAGTCCGGGCACCTCGACCGGCCGCAGCAGGCGCACGATCGACTCAGCCTATGAGCGAGACGTCATGTCCTCGAGATTGGACCAAGAGCTTGAAGTCGTGGGAGTTCGTGGCCACCTGGATGGCTTCCTGCAGAGTCACCAGGCCCTCCTCGTACAGATCCAGGAGGCACTGGTCGAAGGTCTGCATCCCGTAGTACTCGCCCTCTTTGATGGCGATCTCGATGTTGTGGGTGGCCTCGGCATCCAGGATGAAGTCCCGGATCCGGCCTGTCATCACCATCACCTCCACGGCCGGGACCCGGCCCTCGCCGTCGGATCGCGGCAGCAGGCGCTGGGAGATGATCCCGCGCAAAGACCCGGCCAGCATGATGCGCACCTGCTTCTGCTGGTAGGGAGGGAAGAAGTCGATGATGCGGTTCACCGTCTCGGTCGCGTCGATGGTGTGCAGCGTGCTCATCACGAAGTGGCCGGTCTGGGCCGCGGTCAGGGCGGTGCGCACGGTCTCCAGGTCGCGCATCTCGCCGATGAGGATGTCGTCCGGGTCCTGCCGCAGCACGTACTTGAGCGCCGAGGAGTAGGACTCGGTGTCGAGGCCCACCTCTCGCTGGTTGATGATGGAGTTCTTGTCCTTGTGGAGGATCTCGATGGGGTCCTCGACGGTGACGATGTGGCGCCGGAGATGGGTGTTGATGTGGTCGATCATCGAGGCGAGGGTCGTCGTCTTGCCTGAACCGGTGGTCCCGGTGACCAATACCATGCCCCGAGGCTCGAGGGCGAGCTTCTGTACGACAGCGGGGAGACGAAGCTCGCTGAAGTCGGGGATCCGGGTAGCCACCTGCCGGATGGCGATCGAGATGCTACCGCGCTGCCGATAGACGTTGATCCGGAAACGGCCGATCTTGGGGGCGCTGTACGCGAAGTCGATCTCGTTGGTCTCGCTGAAGCGGCGGATCTGCTTGTCGCTCATCAGCGAGGCCGCGTAGTCCTTGCTGTCCTCGGGGCTGCACACATCCTCGCTCAGAGGCTGCAGATCGCCGTCGACTCGCAGAACGGGGGGACTCCCCGCCTTGATGTGCAAGTCGGACGCCTCAGCCTTGACCATCACTTCGAGCAACTCGTCAATCGACTTCATCTGACCTCCGGCTGTTTCAAACGAAGAGCGGCCGTCAAAGTTCTTCCATCCTCCTAGGTGAGCGCTCCGTCCCAGTAGGGCGAAAGGGCGCGCACGGTCGTGGTGACCGCGGCTTCCACCGCCCGCTCCATCCCGGCCTCCGGCCGTGGCACTTCGTGCTGCAGCCCGTCGACGGTAGACACGACTGAATCGGCCAAGAGAGCGGTCTCGTATCCCCCCTCGAGAAAGCACACGGGTCCCCCGGCGGCGGACTCGCGGGCCAACGAGCAGAGACGAGATGCCATCCAGGCGTAGACCGGTCCCGAAAACGCGAGGCCGCCCAGAGGATCTCCGCGCCGCGAGTCGAACCCGGCCGAGACCAGCACCAACTGCGGTCGGTACGCCCGCGCGAGCGGCTCGACCAGCGCGTCGAACACGGCTTCGGCCGCCGCGTCGCCGGCGCCCGCCGGGAGAGGGACGTTGACCGTGTAGCCGGCGCCGCGTCCGGACCCCACCTCAGCCGCGTCTCCGGTACCGGGATAGTGGCCGTGCTGGTGCATGCTCACGAACAGGACCCGGTCGTCGTCATAGAAAGCGTCCTGCGTGCCGTTGCCATGGTGCACGTCCCAGTCAACGATCAGGACCCGCTGCACCCCGCCCACAGCGAGGGCGTGGGCGGCAGCCACCGCTATGTTGTTGAAGAGGCAGAAGCCCATGCCCCGGTCGCGCAGCGCGTGATGCCCGGGAGGCCGGACCAGCAAGAAGGCCGCACCCGCGTCGGCCACGGCGCGGTCGACGGCCAGCACTCCAGCACCGGCGGCCAAAGTGGCGGCCTCAAAAGAGGCGGGTGAGACCGCCGTGTCCCAATCGAGATGGCCCCCACCGTCGGCGGCCATGTCCCTCACCTCGCGCACGTAGGCGGGAGCATGCACACGCTCGATGTCGGCGAGAGGCGCCGGGTCCGGCTCGATCCATTCGAGCTCGAGATCGCCGGCGAGGAGGGCCCTGCGGCAGGCGACGAGCCTATCGGGGGACTCGGGGTGGTGCCCGGTATCGTGCTCGAGGAAGCGGGGGTGGTAATAGACAGCGGTGGGAGCCACGCCGTCTCCGCTCAGAGGATCCGTCGAGCGCCCGTGTAGTTGCTCCGGTCGATGCTGTTTATCCGCACCGACGATCCCGTGTGCGGGGCGTGGATCATGTTGCCGTTGCCCACGTACAGGCCCACATGGTGGATCGGGCTGCCGAAGAACACGAGGTCACCCGGCTGCAGTTGGGAGCGGGACACGGGCACACCCACGTTGAACTGCGCCCGACTGGAGTGTGGGAGGGAGACACCCACCTTGCCGTAGACGTACAACGTGAACCCGGAGCAGTCGAACCCACTCGGAGAGGACCCTCCCCATACGTACGGTACGCCCATGTACCGCATGGCGACGTCGATGACGGACCCCCCCACTGCCGAGTCGGGCACGTCCGCGACGGGAGTGGTGCTCTTCTTGCCGCCCGAGCTCGTACGGCTCTTCGCGACCTGGCGCTGCGCCTTGGCCGCCGCCTCCGAACGCTGTGCCGCGATCTTGGCCTCAGCGGCGAGACGGGCCTGCCTGGCCTGCTCTTCCTTCTCCAGCTGGGCGAGCAGCTTCTCCTTGCCCCGCAGCGCCCGCTTCTGCTCGGCGAGCCGATCCGCGACGGCGGCCTTCGCGGCCTTGGCTTCGGCCAGCAGCTGCTTCTGGCGCTTCTGCTGGTCGGCGAGCTTCGTCTTGCGGGCGGCTACGTCGGAGCGATAGGCGGCCACCTTCGCATATGTCTCTTGGTCGTTGACCCCCACCCGCTTCAGGAGATCGAAACGGTTGATGAGGTCGGAGAAGGATCGGGCGCCGAAGAGAGCTTCGATGAAGCCGCTGCTGCCGTCGCGGTAGAGACCGTCGACCCGCTGGGCCAGACGAGTCTGGGCTGTCTTCAGGTCTTTCTCGGAGCGGGTCAGCTTGGCCTGGGTGTCCTCGAGGGCGGCGTTGGTCTTGCCCAGCTCGACCTGCGCGTAGGCGTAGTCCTCCATCGCCATCTCCGAGCGATTGTTCAGCGCGTCGACCTCGTCGCGCAAGGCATCGATGTCACTCTTGGCCTTTGTGATGGACTGAGGCTGAGCGGACGCCGAGGCTGTGAGGAGGGAGATGAGGATCGCCGCGAGGACGAGGATGGCGAGTGCGGGCAGGAGAGCAACGTGGCGTCGGGCTTCGGAAGCGTGACCGCTGATCGGAGCCTCCCTCGGTCGTTGGCACGGCGGCGGCCCCCGGAGCCGCGCTGCGCGAGACTCTACCACGCCCCCCTCGCGGGGACAACCGCGGGCGGACCCGGGGCGAGGTCGGCTACGGAGCTCTCACGCTCGCCAGATGGCTCCCGGAGTGCGAAGCGTCAGTCTTCGACAGCCCCCTAGCGGCGCTGCAAGTAGGAGCTGAGGCCGGCCAGGATGGCTTCGGCCTCCGCGATGCAGCCCCCCGAGTCGGCCAGCGCGGCCGCGTCCCCAGGATGGGTCATGTAGGCGGGTTCGACCATGAGGCTCAAGCCATCGGCCTCCCTCAGGCACGCGTACTTCTGCCCGTGAGGGTGCAGGTCGACCCGTCCCAGCCGCTCCACCAGCTCGCGCACCACATATCCCGCCAGACGCTTGCCCGACTCGGAGAAGTAGGCTCCGTTCGCGAAATAGAAGGCCGCCGCGCCCTGCGCCAAGGGACTGCGGCAATATCCGTGGTGGATGGCGATATGGATGTCGGGCGCCCAAGCACCGACGATCTCCGCGCGCTCGAAGAGCGAGAGGGCCTTGTCGGTCGAGCGGACTTTGAGCACCTCGGCCCCCTCGTCCTCCAAGAGGGAAGCGAGCGCGAGGACGACACGCAGGTTGACGTCCTTCTCGAGAAGCTGGTTCAACCCCCTACCGCCGGTTTCGTGACCCCCGTGGGCCGGATCGAGCGTCACCCGCAATCCCCGTAGGGACTCGACGCCGACGTAGCCGTTCATCCGGTCGGGGATCTTCTCCGTCTGCTCGGCCGGCTCGAGCTTGCGCAGCCGCCTGAGCTGAGCCAGGGTGACCTCGCCCACGATGCCGTCCAGCGGGAGCCCAGCGTTTCGTTGCAGCTCGATGAGCGCCAGCTCGACCGCCGGGCCGAAGATGCCGTTCTCGGGGCCCGAGTCGAAGCCCAGCTCGTTGAGGCGCCGTTGGATCGAGAGGACATCGTCGCCCCGCATGTGCGGCAGCCGCAGATAGAGCAGCCGGTCGCCCTCGGAGTAGCCCGCCTCCACCAGCTCGCTCCAGGTGTTCTCCCCGACCACGCCGTCACTCTCAATGAGGCGCCTTTGCTGGAACTCCCTCGCCACGAGCTCGGTCTTGGGGCCGAAGTGCCCATCGGCCCCTTCGGCGCCCAGCGAGTAGCCGAGCGCGCGCAGGCGCGTCTGGATGTCGACGACCTCTTTTCCTCTGTCTCCGCGGGAGACTGGTCTCACGAACCGCAAACCTCCGCGTCCGGCCGCCGCGGCATGCCGGCGCGCATCCTGGGTCGAGTGTCGCTATTATACCTGTGTGCCTCCGGACCCGAACGCCGACCGCGGCCGGGCTTCCGGGGTATCGGCACAATCTGTCCTGGAGCGGGGAGGGCGCGTGGGCGGAGGACACGAGCGAGTCCTGATCGTCGCGGTGGCTGCCGTGTGGGCGGTCGCCATCGGACTGGGGGTCATCTACCTGGCCTCGGGCCACGATCCTGCCGCAGACCTCGCCCTGGCCGGCTCCGAGCAGCAGAAGGCTCGACCCGCTTCGGGGACGCTCGCCACCGGCACGACGAGCGGCTCTGGCTCCACGGGCGCAGCGAGCGCCGCGACGGCCCCCACAGCGTCGAGCACCACTGTCCCGCCCGCCCCCCTGCGCATAGCCGCGGGGGGCGATGTCATCGGCGACCGCGACGTCGGCGCCTTCATCGACGAGAACGGCGGCGCCGCCGTCTTCGCCAACGTGGCCCCCCTGCTCTCCGCGGCCGACCTGGCCTTCGTGAACCTCGAATCACCCCTCTCCGACAAGGGCACGCGCAACACCGCCAAGGATGTCACTTTCCGGGGAAGGCCGGCCCTGATCAAGGGACTCGACTCCGCGGGCGTCGACGTGGTCAGCCTGGCCAACAATCACGCCCTCGATTGGGGCTCGCCCGCCCTGGTCGACACCATCAAGAGACTGGACGCCGCCGGCATCGCCCACGCGGGCGCTGGCGCCGATCTGGCGGCGGCCCGAGCTCCGGCCATCGTCGACACGCCCGGGGGTTCCGTGGCCGTCCTCGCCTACACGCTCATCCTACCGGAGGGCTTCTCGGCCGGAGCCTCCAGGGCCGGAGTCAACCCCGGTCGTACCGACGTCGAACGAGTCCTCGCCGACATCTCCGCCGCCTCCAAGAAAGCCGATCGGGTGATCGTGAGCTTTCACTGGGGCACCGAGTACACCGGGCGGGCCAGCCGCGAGCAGCGCGCCCTCGCTCATGACGCGGTAGACGCCGGCGCCGACCTCGTGCTGGCACACCACCCGCATGTGCTCCAAGGCATGGAGATCTACCGCGACAAGTTGATCGCCTACAGCCTGGGAGACTTCGTCTTCGATCACTACTCGCGCGCCACGGGTGAAGCCGTCGTCCTCGACGCCCGCTTACAGCCCGCCGGACCGCCCGCGGTCACCCTGACTCCGGTCTATCTCAGCGAGGCCCACGGCATACCACGGGTGGTCACGGGAGCGGAAGCCGACGCCATCCTCGATCGTATATCGGACTACAGCTCCGATCTGGGGCTGCGCTTCTCCCGCGACGGCGACCGCGCCGTGTACGCGCCGCGGTAAGAACCACTAACGACCTCCCGGCACTCCGGGCTGGGTGAGAGATGCGGGGCGCAAGACCTGATCGAGCTCGGCTTCTCCCAGCACGCCCAGGCGAAGGGCCGCCTCCTTCACCGTCAGTCCCTCGGCGACAGCCAGACGTGAGACTCGAGCCGCAGCGTCGTAGCCGATCGTGGGCGCGAGGGCGGTGGCCAGGGCGGTGTCCCGGGCGAGCCGGTCGGCCAGGCGCACCCGATCGGCCTCGATCCCGACCACGCAACGCTCAGTGAACACCCGGACGGCGTTCGCGAGGATGCCGAGACAGGTCGGGATGGCATCCGCCGCCACAGGCGCGAACACGTTGAGGTCGACCTGGCCGTGCATCCCGGCGAGGGTCACAGCGAGGTCGGCCCCCATCACGTGGAAGGCGACCATGTCGAGCATCTCGGCCATCACGGGGTTCACTTTGCCGGGCATGATGGACGACCCGGGCTGCAACGCGGGAAGGGTGATGTCGCCGAAGCCGGCGTCGGGGCCGGAGCTCAGGAGGCGAAGGTCGTCGGCCACCTTCGCCAGCTCGACCGCGAGCCCCCGGAGAGCCGCCGAGAAGCGCACAAAATCGTCGTGGCTCTGGGTGATCTGGAAATAGTCGCCAGGGGGCCGAAGGTCCCAACCTGTGATCTCCCTGAGCGCCGCAACGACCTCTTCCCGATACGCCGGCTCGGCGTTGATGCCCGTGCCGAGGGCCGTGGCGCCCACATTGAGCCTGCGCAGCTCGACCGCGGCCTGCTCCAGGTTCGCGGCGCACCTGGACACGGTGGCCCCGTAGGCCCCGAACTCCTGGCCCAACGTGATGGGCACCGCATCCTGCAGGTGAGTGCGCCCGGTCTTGACGACGTCGTCGAACTCCCGCGCTTTCGCGCCGAGCGCGTCGCTCAGCCGCTCCAGCACCGGCAGTAAGCGCTCCCACCCCAGCAGCGCCGCCAAGCGGACCATCGCCGGGATGGCGTCGTTGGAAGACTGCGACATGTTCACATGGTCGTTGGGATGCACCGGCGAATACTGCCCGCGGATGCCGCCGAGCAGCTCGTTGGCCCGGTTGGCCAGGACCTCGTTGGCGTTCATGTTGTGGGAGGTGCCGGCTCCCGCTTGAAAACGGTCGACGACGAACTGGTCGTGCCAGAGCCCCTGATGCAGGATCTCGTCGGCGGCGGCGACGATCGCCTTGCCGAGACGGTCGTCCAGGCGCCCGGTCCGCATGTTGGCCAGCGCCGCCGCCTTCTTCACGATGATCGTGGCCCAGAGGAAATCCGGGTGGGGACCCCGGCCGCTGATCGGGAAGTTGTCGAGGGCTCGCTGGGTCTGGGCGCCGTACAGGGCCTCGGCCGGCACCTCGACGTCGCCCAGACTGTCGTGCTCTACTCGACTCATCGCCAGGACCTCCTCTGATCGGACATCGGCAGAGCCGCTCTTCTTACGCTTCGCCCACCTGGACCATGACCTTGAACTCTCCGCCCAGCCCGCCTTCGTCCAGCAGCTTGGCCAGCGCCGTCACCTCTTGGTCGACCTCGAGCGACTCGTGAGCGGTCTCCAAGAGGCGCTCAGCCTCGTCTATCGCGCCCATGCCCTTCAGGAACGTGGCCAGCGTCGTGTAGACGACGCACTCCAGCCCCACAGCGGCGCCGTGGCGGTCGAGGGCGCGAAAGTCGACGTCGGCCGTGAGGTCCTGACGGCCGACAGCCTGGTACGGATCGTCGGTCACCCGGTGCCGATAGTACCCGCGGAGCGTGCGCCCGTGCAGGCGTGCACCCGCCGCCGCACCCGCGCCCGGCCCGGCGAGGCGGTCGCCGTAATCGATGGTCACCACGCACAGGTCGGGCCACATCGACGCCCACGAGCGCAACGTCCGGCCCGCCGCCGGCCTTAGCTCGATCAGACCCTCCCGACAGAACGGCCGCACGGCTGGGGCCTCGATACTATCGAACAGGAGGCGCATCTCGCGCTCGGCCTCGGGCGAGAGGTCGGCCCACTCCTCCCGCAGGGACGCCTGGTCCGGGCCGCTCAGCCGCACCCAGGCCTCCCGCGGGCGGTCTGCCGTCACGTCGACCAGGTGCACGGGCAGCGCGTCCACCAACTCGTTGCTCACCACCACCGCGACAGGCTCCGGCCCTTCGTGAAGCCGCGTCGCCGCCATGTCTTCCACGACCCCCACGTCCCAGCCCGCCGCCGCCCACGGGGCCAGGGCGTGCCCTTGGTGTTCGCGCATCCGGGGGCTGACGTCCACGGTCCGGATCGATACGCGATCGCGCAGGTCGGCTCGCTCCACCGACCATTGTTGCAGGATGCCGGCCATCAGGTCGCCCTCGCCCGCCCCGACCTCGATCAGCATGACCCGCCGGCCCTCTGCGACGTCCGCCAGCTGACCCACCAGGCGCGCCATGGCTCGGTTGAAGGCCCGCGCCGCCCGGGGCGCGGTGGTGAAGTCGCCTTCCGAGCCGATCACCGACTCCCGCAGTGCGTAGTAGCCGGCCTGTGGGTGCGTCAGAGCCAGTTCCATGAAGTCGGCGAAGGTGACCCTGCCCCCAGCGCGCCGCAGAGCGTCCGCGATCGGGCCGGGTACGCGCGGAGCGTCGTCGCTCAGGCCGCGCGAGTCCTCGTGGCCGGTCACGGGCCGCGTCACCCGTCCACCGGGACCTGTACCTCGACCACCCATTCGGCGGGCTCACCCGGCGGGGCCTCATGGTAGATCTGCCGATGGAGGGGGGCGCTGCGCACGAGCCCGCGGTCGCCGATCCAAAGAGCCAAACGCTCGACAGCCCGGCCGACCTCGTCGGGGAAGCCGCGATGCACACAGGCCGCCATCGTCCGGGGCTCGATCCGCTCGATGCGGATCCGCGGGTCGCCGGGATCCCTGTCGGCCTCGCCCGGCGGGATGGGCAGCCACGCCTGGCACCTCACCTCGACGGCTCCTTCGGGGGCGTCGTCGTACACGGCGATCAGAGGCCCCCACTGCTCCACGTGCTCGACCTCGGCCCAGCGGATCAGGTGCTCGAAAGCGCCGCCCACACCCGCCGCGGGTCCGCGGTAGGTCACCGCGGCGACGACGAGGGCGTCAGAGACTGTGAGGCTGCAGTCCATGCTGACCCCGCCGGCTCGCGGCGAGGAACGCCTGATAGGAGGCCATCTTGGCGATGACGCGGACCGACCGCAAGGGGGAAGGCAGGATCACCGACGCGTACTGGCCTTCGCCGGTGAACACCGCCTGGTCGACGGGCGTGAACGAGACGTTGATGATGGGCTTCTGGTAGAGGTCCATGAGATCGCTCGTGCGTTTGATGAACTCGGCCTCGCGCTTGTAGTAGTCCTGGTGCGCCGCGACCTCCATGGCCGTCGCGCACTCGGCGTCGGCTGCCTGTAGGCGGCAGGCGGTCTCGAGTGCGCGCATCTGCCCCGACCCCATCCCGATGACGCCCAGCACGATGACCGAGTCCACGGCGTCGCTCCGCACGACGGCCTCCAGCACGCGCTCGGGCGCCTGGTTGGCCAGGGTGCCCACGAGGTCGACGGGGTTGCCGTGGCTCCAGAACGCGGGCAAGGCCTCGCCGATCTCGGCGAGCACGGACTCGGGCAACTCGGCCAGCTGAAGACCGGTCCGCTCGACCTCGTCGGCGCTCAGCACGCCCCAGCCGCCCCCCATCGTCACGATGGCGACCCGGCGCCCTCGGGGCAGGGGCATGTAGGACAGGGAGAACGCCAGGTCGAGGAACTCGTCCGGATCGGTCGTGGCGATGATGCCGCTCTGCCGGACCATGCCTTCGAACACCGCCGCCGACCCCGCCATGGCGCCCGTGTGAGACAGGGCGGCCTTGCGTCCGTAGCTGCTGATGGCCGAGCGGAGCACGATCACCGGCTTGTCCACGGTCGCCTTGCGCGCGACCTCGAGGAACCGGCGCCCGTCGTCGAATCCCTCGATGTAGGCAAGGATCACCCCGGTCTGAGGATCGGTGCGGAAGTACTCGAACAGGTCGGTCGTGTCGAAGAGCGCTTCGTTGCCCATGCCCACGAACTTGCCGATGCCGCCTTTGCGCTCCTCGGCGGCCGCCATCAGCTGGATGCCCATGTTCCCCGACTGAGAGATGAAGCTCGCCGGACCCACCACCGGGTGCATGATGATCGCGCCCGTGGCGTAGAGGCGGCTCCAGGAGGACATCACCCCCATGCAGTTGGGCCCGAGCATGGCGACACCGTGGGCCGACGCGGCCTCGGCGACCTGCCGTTCGAGCTCAGCGCCTTCGGAGCCTACTTCGGAGAAGCCGGACGTGATGACGACCGCGGCAGGCACCCCGGCTTGACCACATTGCTCGATGACCGTCGGCACCAGCTTGGCCGGCACGACGATCAACGCCAGGTCGGGCACCTCCGGCAGATCCGCGATGGACGCGAACGCGGGCAACCCGAATATCGTCCCGCCCTTCGGGTTCACCGGATAGACCCTGCCCGGGAACCATCCCGAGATCATGTTGTTGAGGATCATGCCTCCCCACTTCGTGGGGTCGGCTGAGGCTCCGATCACGGCCACACTCTTGGGACTGAAGACCGCTCCCAGCTTTTCGGTGGCACGCGGGAGGCGTTCCGCGGATGCCGGTTCCGGAGGCCCGACAGTGACCAAGGCGTCGACCGCCACGGGCCGGCCACCCTCGATCAAGACGGGGTTGACATCGATCTCATGGATCTCCGGATGCTCCAGCGCCATCCGCCCGACTGCCTGTAGGATGGCGACCAGAGCACCTCGATCGACCGCGGGGCTCCCCCGGAACTCACCCAGCAACTCCCTGCCCCGGATGGTCTCCATGAGCTCGTCGGCCTCGGCCTCCGAGAGCGGCGCCACCCCGAAAGCGACGTCGCCCAGAGCCTCGGTGAGGACCCCGCCCAGGCCGAACATGACCACGGGGCCGAACTGCGGATCGCGGCTCATGCCCACCACGAACTCCCGTCCCCGAGGCAGCATACGTTCGACGAGCACGCCCTCGAGGCGCCCGTCGCCCCGATGCTCCAGGACGCCAAATCCCTTGGCCACACCCAGGTCGTCGTTGATGTCCAGCAGGACCAAGCCGGCGTCCGTCTTGTGCTGTATGACCCGCGACGCCCCCTTGAGAGCCACGGGATAACCCACCCGCTCGGCGATCGCGACCGCATCCTCCGCGGAGCGGGCGAGCCCTCCAGGGGTCACCGGGATGCCGTAGGCCGCGAAGAGCTGCTTGGCCTCGGACTCGTCGAGAGCGGTGTCTCCGCGCCGAAGTGCCTCATGGATCAGCTGGACGGCGTCCGTCGCACCCTCGATCGACATGCTCGTTCTCCCCTGTCGCTTCGTCGCTTTGCCTGCCTCGACGATAGCACAGGGGCAGAGAGACGCAGCTGCCCCCACCCGGCCCACCCGACAGGATCGGCGGCCGAGCCGGGTGCGGCAGCCGCCGGCCGGCTTGGGCGCGGCCTACCGCGGCCTACTTGACTGCCACGTCCAGATCGAAGGTCTTCTGCGACGGGACACCGGTCTCCCACGAGCGACCGTAGCCCAGCTCCAGTTTCGTCTGCCCCTTGGCGATCGCCTTGAAGCGGAGCTCATAGGTCCCACCTCCGCCCACGAGAGTGCTGTCGGTGCTGCTCGGCTGATACGCGGGCTCCCCGACGGGCGCGAGCACCGCCTTGTCGACCTTCACGAGCGCCCAGCTGTACCCTGTGGTGGGATTGCCCTCGAGGGTGATCACCAGCTCCTGCTCGGGCTTGAGGCTCACGCTCGACCCATCGGCATCGGCGCTCAGCGTCACCGAGGCCGGATTCGACCCGCACCCGGCCGAGAAGAGCCCGAGCATCACGAGTAGCGCCGCGGTCGCCAGCGCGACAATCGCACCTGTCAGCTTCATGGCCGCCTCCCTCCGTTCGTGAGCAGTTTCACACACTCCGACGGAGCCGACGCATGCGGCGGTTCCGCCCGGCCTCAGGAGTCGTCGACCCCAGAACCCGCCAAAGCCGCAAGCGCGCGCACCGTCTTCCAGTTACGTGTCGTCGCCCGCGTGCGGAAGGCTCGTTCGAAGAAGGCGTTGTTCAGCTTGGTCCGGCCGTACCCGTGAGGCAGATAGAGATACACGACCCGGCCCGACAGACTGACCCGCTCCCCCTCCCCCGCGGGAAGCTCGACGGCGGCGAAGGCCTCGCTCGAGACCGGCGCAAGGAGGAAGGTGACATGGAGATAGCTCTCATCAACGGCGGGATCGGTTCCAAACGGGACGGAGGCGGCGATGTCGGAGAGTTCGGCGCCACGCACCACGAGCACATCGACAGTCAACTCGAATACAGCGTGGATCCGTTCCTCGATCGCTCGGGCATGTGCCGCCGGGTCCGCCTCGGGCGCCGCGAAGACGAGGTTGCCGCTCTGCAGATACGTCCTTATCCGACCCCAGCCAAAGGCTTCGAGACTCGTCCGGAGTCCCGCCATGGAGAGGGATCGCCGTCCCCCGACGTTGACACCCCTCAAAAGGGCGACGAAGACATCCATCGCGGACCTCCTCGACCGGGACCGGAGGCATATCGCAGCGAGGACGACCCAAAGATATGGTGGAGGCGGGGGGAATCGAACCCCCGTCCGAAACTCGTCTGGAAAGAGCTTCTACGAGCGTATCCCCTACTACGTTTCTCGCCTCGCGCCCCCGTAGGAGAAGGGTGCGTCCGGCCAGCCACCCGATGTCCCGCTAGACTCCCGTGGCAAGGGCCTGCGGTAAGCCCACCTGTCTTATGCCGCCACACTCCCCGGCGGGCGCGGGAGGGACGACAGGCGCTTTAGCTAGTTAAAGCTAAGCGGCCAGAGCCAATTGGTTATCGGCAATTGTTTTTTTCCAACCCGTTTAGCGAGAATGGTTGGAATCTCGGCTCGCTACTCTGACTCAGACCTGAGCCCCGTCGAAACCATGTCGCCCCCATGCGCATGAGAGGCAGACGGCCCTTTGGACCTGGATCTGCGTACTCAGGAAGTATAGCACCAGA
>JAJZQZ010000072.1 GCA_021802965.1 Actinomycetes bacterium | reverse complement strand
CCCGATTCCGCCGCGTAGTCGATGTCATCCCGCAGCGTAACCGACCAGGTAGGCGCGCTCGCCACGTCGAACCACCGGAAGAGCCAAGCTGAACCCGTCCATTCGAGGATCCAACGGAAGCCGGTGTCCTTGCTGAACTCGTCGAGCCAGGCGCGCAGGGGCTTCCCGCTGCCGTCAAAGGCATCGAGCATGATGGGCTGGCCCGCCGTGGCCGGGTCGGTCACTTCGGCTACCTGCGCCGTGATGCCCGTGGCCGCCGCGCCGGTGGGATTTTCCACGATCGCCTTGATGACCGCGCCCAGACTCATGCGCCCGAGACGCCGGGTCACGCGCAGACGATCGAACGTGTGGCCGATGTCGGCGCAGGTGACCTCTACCAGGTCGCTGCCCGCGATGGTGATGACCTGGCCTTGGAACAGCAGCCGGTTCCCGTCCGTGTCCTTGAGCTTGAGCGTGAGCCATTCATTGTCGGTGATGCCCAGCGCCGTGCCGTCGAAGTTGTCGGCCGTGAAGCTGAACGTCGCCGCGTCGGAGAGCGGCCGGGAGACCTTGAGCCCAGACACCGGCGTGATAGACGCGCCGCCCACGTAGTGCACCAGGTCGAAGTCGTTGGCCTGCACCGTGGGGGCCACGATCTGGATGGTGTCGGCAGTCGAATAGGCCGACCAGTCGACGGCGTTCGTGCGCACGCGCACCTTGCGATACCAGGTACCCACGGCGAGGGCCGCGTGGTCGTGGTATTGGCGCGTCGCCACGACCACGCCCGAGTCGACCACGTTGAGGGTGAATCCCGCATCGGACGCGGTGATGACCTGATAGGCGTCCTGCACGTCCCCGTCGATATCGGCGTACGTCCAGGTAGACCGCGGTGTGGTCGTGCTGGACGGGCCCCAGGGCGCGAGGGTAGCCGTGGGCAGGCTGCCTGCTTGCGTGATGACGAACACGTCGGCCGCCGACCAGGTGCCGACCAGGGCGTGACTGTCCGTCGCCCGAGCCCGCCACGAATGCGATCCGGCGGAGAGGCGGCCAAGGAAGAGCGAGAGCCCGCTGATGCCGGCGTACGTCGTGATCTCGGCCGTCGGCCGGGTGAGCTCCACCTCATAGGTGAGCGTGTCGCCGTCCAGCACTGTCGGCGCCGTCCATTCGACGGTGACCGGAGTGACGGTGGTCGTGTCCGGTTCCGCTGTCAGCGTGGGCGCGGCGATGCTGGCCTCGTTCGTGTGCACCCATGCCCGCTTGTCGCTCGAATAGACGAAGCCGAGGTTGTCCTTGACCTGGACCTGTATCGAATAGGTCACGCCCCATGCGAGCGTGGCCGCCGGGAGCGTCATGCTCTGTGTGGCCGTCATGACCCAGCCCGAAGCGTAGGTGACGGTCTGGTCAGACTGCTTGACCACCACCACGTTATAGGCCGCTTGCGTCTTGGCGAACGTCCAGATGAGTGCCGGGGCCTGCGTGGTGATGATGGCCGGTGTATCGGCCGTGCCCTCGTGACTCGTGATCTTGAGGGCGGTGCTCGTATTGTCCACACGGAAGTAACCCGAGAGGCTGTCTATCGTCCAGTCGGTACCCTTGGCCACGGTCACGACCACGTAGTGCGTGGTCAGGTTGGCCAGGCTGGAGGGCAGGCTGTACTGCGTCGCCCCGCTTACGGTCTCGGTGGAGTCGTGCACGAGCGAGTTGTCCGACGCCAGGTAGACCCGCACTCGCCAGCGGTCGGCCGTGGGGTTCGGATTCGTCCAGCGCACCAGCGGCGTCGGCTCGGTCGTGGTCACGTAGGAGCCGGCGGCCGGGCCGTTCAGGGTGACGAGCGACGGGCGTTCGGCGGCAAGGCGCGTTTCAAAGACGGTGGTCGATAGGTCGACTGCGCCGGTCTTGGCCTTGACCACGTAGTACGTGTTCGTGAGCGCGTCGGGCTTGCGGGTCGCGTCGGCGGAGAAGGTCATCGCCCGTTGCGCTGTGGCCGGGAAGGAGTCGGTTTCGACATCGACCCCGCCCACGGTTTGCGTGCTGGCGCCGGAGGCGGAGTGCGCGGCCGTATTCAGCGTGTCGGCGTACTTGATGATCTCGAGGTCGTCGTCGGCGTAGAGATGCGTGGCCCGAAGGCTGAAGTCGGGCGGGCCGTCGACGGGCGTCGGGCTCGCGTGGCTGCCGGGGACCGGGCTGTTGACGGTCCAGACGATGGGCGAGCGAGGGACGGCCGCCCCGGCGTCGGTGGAGTCGACGCCGAAGTAGACGTCGTTGTGCGTGTAGTACAGCCGCACGTCACCTGGCACGGTGTTCTTTTCCGCATAGAGCCGGAGAGTCGCGTCCGTCTCGACTGTCGCTGAGCTGCTTGTGGTGATGAGCGCGGTCAGGGTGACGTCGACGCCCTGGAACGGAGACAGCAAGGTAGCCGCCGTGAAGACTGTCGCTCCGGCGTTGAACCTGAGCTTGGCCACCAGAGCGCCGTTCGTCGCCGCATCGCGCACGCCCCGAACGGACACGATAAAGACCGTACCGCTCGGCACGACTGTACCGATGGGGATGGGAAGGACATACTCCACATACTGCGTCGCGCCGCCGGGGCCGAGCGTCACGTAGTTGGACTGTGAGGCGCTGCGCTCCGAGGGCCGCACGCCTTCTTCTGCCTGGAAGTAGCCGATGCGGTCCCCGGCCACGACCAAGCTGATGATCGAGGTCGGCCAGCAGGCAAAGAGCGTTTGGTCGAGGCTCATAGCTCGACCTTCCCATGCTCAAGCAGAAGCTCAGTCACGAGCCGCATCCACTGCTTCAAGCCCACGGGCAGGTTCGATCCGTTGATGGCCGCGATCGCCTGCGTGTAGGTGATAGCCAGCTCGGGGACAGGAGCTGTCCAGGGCGCGCCGTCGATGCAGACCGCGCCGCCCACGTAGGTTACCCGGCCCCGGTCGCAGGCGCGGTAGAGGGCGGCGGCACTGTGCGCCGGGAGGGCGTAGACGATAGCCCCGGCAGGCGCCTCGCCCACATCGCGTGAGTAGGCGGTGAGCTTCGGCCCGTCGAAGAGCAGCCACATGGGTCAGGCCCCCAGAAGCACGGAATCATCGGCGGCCTTGTACAGCCGCTGGTCGCCCGTGTTGAAGCGGAAGCCGATGCGCACGAGCTTTGTCCCCGCCGGGGAGCCGTAGGGCACCATCGCTCTTTCCGACGTGACCTCGCCCGCGTAGACGTACATGTAGACCTCGGTCCCGTCGTCGTCTACCCAGGAGGCTTTGCGCTTCGTCTGGGTCTGGAGGTCGGATATGAAGGTGCGCTTGCTGGAGGCGACGATCTGAATCAAGCCCTCGATGACCACCGGCCCCCGGCCATACTCCTTCTGCGGGTGCACGGTCGAAGAGGGCACCTGATGCACGATGCGCTGCGGCGCGCCCACCGGAGCGCGCGAAGGAAACTCGACCAGCTTCGTATATATGTTCGTGGCCAGCGCGAACTGCGCGTAGGTCGTGAGTCCGAGCGCCGCCACGTCAGACCGTCGCCAGGATCGAGGCTATCTGCTTCCCGAGGTCGAGGCCGTTCGTGCCGGTGACGTAGAAGTTGTTGTTGTTCGTGGTGGCCTTCGCCTTCGGGGTCGCGGCCGGGCCGACGGAACCGAGGGCTGCCGGAGCGTCGGGCTCGTATGTTCCCGTGGTCGCGCTCGTGCCCGTGAAGATGCCCCCACGACTCGTGCGCCATTGTGGGCCTGCGCCCGTCGCGCCGGGTCCGGCGACGTAGTTGCCGTTCGGGTCGATGAGCCACGTTCCGTTCATGGCCCCTTCGGCCATGCCCCAACCGCGACCGGAGGAAGCACCCTCAGCGGGCGTGCCCGCCGTTGCGAGTTCGTATCGAATCGCGGCCACGCGATTGGCGACCATTCTTTCAATGCGCCCGAGATCTATGTCCATCTGCCCGTGCAGGACGCCCATGCCGGCAGCTATCTCTTCAGCGGGAGCCGGGGACATGTGGCTCAAAGGATTGAGCTTACTCATGAGGGTGCGGATCTTGCCTATCCACTCCGAGACCTTGTTGTAGGCAGCTCGGAAGGGGGCGACGATGATCTCTCCGATGTTGGAGAGGGCCCCCGTGATGATGCCCGGTATCGCGCCGAAGTCGCCCGTGACCACGGCCTTGATGAGCTTGATGGCCGTTTCCACCAGAACCTTCCCGGCCTTGAACGGCGTCTCGATGATGGCCGCCACCGGCGCGAGGATGGAACGAACGGCCGACACGACCTCCCCGAGCTTGCCGTGGGTCGCGCTGTTGAGCAACCCATAGACCGTCTTCACGAGTTCGTACCCCTTGCGGAAGGGCGCGGTCATGATCTCGCCAATGTTGGAGAGCAGGCCACCGATAATGCCCGGTATCGCGCCGAAGTCGCCGTGGATGACGGCCTTGAAGATGGCGATGCCCGCCTTGACCGCCTCGAATGCGATCTTGAACGGCTGCGAGATGATGGCGATGAGGGGCGCGAGGGCAGCCTGTATCGGACCGGGGACACTCTGCCAGGCGGACTTTATCCACTCGACCGCTGTGGTAGCCGCCGCCTTGACGTCATCCCAATGCTTGATGAGCACGAAGACGGCTGCACCGATGGCGACCACAGCGAGGATGACGAGGCCGATAGGGCCCAGCAGAACGCCGAACGCTGCGCCCACGATGCCGAGCACCGGCCCGAGGGCCGACAGCGCCATGATGACGGGAGCCACGACCATGCCGACGCCCGCGATGGCCCCGACCACGGCAACGATGGTTCCGATCGTGCCCTGCATGGCGGGCGACATGTTCGAGAACCAGCCGACCAGTTTGGAGATGACCTCGGACACTTTCTCCATCACCGGGATGACCGCGCCGCCGATGGTCTCTTTCAGCTCCCCGAACGCGACCGAGGCGCGCTGCTGCTTGCCCACCAGCGTCTCCGCATTCGTAGCGACAGCGCCGCCGTACGTCGCCCCGAGGTTGGCCAGGATCTGGTCATAGGAAAGCGCCTTGCCGCTCGCGTCCTTGACGGCGACACCGAGCTTGCCGAGCGCGGTGGTGTTGCCGCCATGGGCCTTGGCGAGCGCCTTGGTCACGGTCTCAAGGTCAAGCCCCTTGGCCTGCGCCACGTCCATCGCCACACCCATGATGCCCTGCGCTTCGCCCACATCCTTCGTGGCGGCGACCAGGTTCTGAAAGGCGGGCCGGAGCGTGCCATCCGTGACGCCCGAGGCCAGCTCGGTCTTGAGGATGTAGTCCTCAACAGACGCGACGGTGGCAGCGGTCGCGCCGGGAATGACGTTCTGGAGCACGTTCGCCAGACGGGCCTGTTCCTGCTGGTCTTCGGCGGCCGCTTGGCCCATGTCCCGCAGGCCGCTGATAATCCTTTCACCCACGAAGGCCCCGCCCATGGCGGCCAGGCCTTTGCCGATACCGGAGAGCTTGCCCTCCAGCTTGCCCCCGGCGTTGCCCGTGTCCCCGAATGCCTTGACCGCTTTGGAGGCGTCACCGATGATCTGGATGGCTACCTGAATGTCAGCCATGATTCATCGCCTCCTCCATCCATCGCGCGGTTGTAGTAGTCCAGATAGGCGGCCCAGTCGGGCAGGGTGAGCGCCCGCAGTTCAGTGGGCGTGAGTCCGTAGAACTGGGTCAGCGCGGGGAGCGCTTGGCGGAGGCTGCCTTCGCGGCCCGCGTAGGGTTTGGCGCGCTCACCTCGATGGCGCTGAACGGGGTCTCCTTCGCCTGCTCGAGCGTGAAGTTCGGGTCAGCCTGGCGGCCGGCGAGAAAGAGGACCGCAACGAACTCCTTGGCCAGCAACCCCTCGGTCGTGCCGGAGGCGAACTTGTGCAGGGTCGTCCCGGCCGGCACGCCCGTGTACTCTTCGATCGTCTCCAGGTCGCCCGCGGTGAGTTTGTCCTGGTCGAGTGTCAGCGCCTTCAAGCTGTTCCCCCTATCGTCCGAAGCTGGCCTTGATTTCGGCCAGCCGTTTGCGGTATGCCTCTTCGATGTCCGGCTTCTCGCGCACCAGCGTGGGCATGATGAAATAGCCGGAGCGGTTCCAGTCTTTGAAGGGGATGCGGCCGCTCCTGGCTACACGACGGGCGCGGCTCTTCTCAGCCGTGTAGCCGGTGGCCTGCACGAACGCCGCCTGAATGGAGCGCTTGCCCTTGCCCGTCTGCTTGACGCCCATTTCCGAGAGCAGCGCGCGGTGGCGCTGGAGCTTGCCGCCCTTGTTCCCGCGCGCCGGGATGGATCCACCGAACTCGTTCACAGGCGCGTGAGGCGCGCCGCCGCCGCCGAAGGTCAGCTTGGCGCCGCGCTGGGTCGAGCTTGTGCGGATGCTGCCCGCCATGCGTCCGGAGCGATGTGGGACCGCACCGCGCGCTTTGGCGGCTAGCCCATCGACCGCTTCCTTCCCCGCCTTCGTGATGAGGCGGGCGAGCTTCTTGTCGATGGCCTTGGCATCGGCCACGAGCTCGTGCAGCCCTTCGTATTGGACGGTGAATCCGCCCTGTATCGCGCGAGCCACAGGTGTTAGGCAGTCGCCCGAACCAGGTCGGTACCGTCACCAGGGGCCACGGTGGTTTTGGCCTTTGCCAGCTGGCCGACAGAGCCGGCGATGGGGTTGTACTTGAAGATGCGGCCGGTGCCCGTCCACTTCGGGTTGGTAGCTGACACGACCGCGGTCGAAGGCCGCGCCTCAACAGCGAACGTCGCACCGCCCACCAGCGGCCAGATGGTGGCATCGACCTTGCCCGCCGCGTAGTCCTGCGCCCAGTCGATGTCGATGCTCCAGTTCTTCAAGCCGGGGAGCGCCCATTCAGCGGCGTCCCCCATAGTGGTCGCATCGACCTCTTTGCCTTCGTAGTTGATCGTGATGGATTCAACGTGGTCGGACAGGTCGACCGAGTTGAGGTTCAAGTAGGCGGCCTTCAATACCATTTTCGCCATAGCGAAACCTCCTAGAAATGGAAAAGGCCGCTCACGGGCGGCCAGGGCAGGACAGGGACGGGGACGGAATTACTGGATGCCGATGACCACCGCGACCGTGAAGCTCGGGCCGCCGCCGCCGATAGTCCACTTCGCGCGCCACCAGGTGTCGGTGATGGGCCCGGCGGCGGACACGAACGCGGAACTGATGGCGTTCTGCTGGGCGAACGTCGCCCGCGTGACAGGTGTGGCGAAGCCTTGCGCATCGTCGGATTCGACGATGACGTCCAGCGTGGGGGCGGCACCGCTCGCGGCCACCACGTGCAGGGCCGCGTAGACCTTCTGCGCGGCCGTCACCGCTCCGAGGTTGAGCGCCGTGCCCGTGCCCGTGACGGTCTTGGCGCCGGTGGCGGCCATCTGCCCGCGCACCAGGACTTCGCCCGAGCCGGCGCCCTTGGCCTGGTACTTGTAGAGGTCGCCCACGGGGGCGCCGGGGCTGTACGTGAACCCGCACGCCTTGGTGAAATAGGCGATGTCCCCGTCCGCCCCGGTCAAGGCGCAGAAGGTGAGCGGATTGTCGAGGGTCACGATCTGCGCCATGAGGATGTCTTCCACAGCTAGCGTCGGGCTGTTCATCTGCACCGCGCCTTTGAGGTCATAGGCGATCTTGGGCAGACCGGGGATGGAGTATTCGGCCGTGCTCGAAAAGTCGAAGGCCGGGACTTCCTTGAACTCGTACTCGAAACTCATCTCGTTCACGTCGCCGGAGAGGTTATAACCGCCCGAGTAGAGCTTGCAGTTCTTGTAGACGAGCTTGCTCATGGCGACACCTCCTCAGCGTGCTTGCCGTCGATGAGCGCCTGAGCACGGGCCGCGTCCACCTCGACCACCTGACCCTTCTTGTACTGACCGTTCGGCCCGGTGGTGAGCATTTTCACCTTCCGCATGTTCACCTCCCGGTTCACGGGTTCTTGATAGCGCGGACACGGATGCCGAAGTCGAGATAGCACTCCCGGCCCTCCGGCTGGATGACCTGCTCGACATCCGGGACGCGAGCCGGTTCCGCGTCAAGGACGCGCCCGCCCAACGTGTTGTCGTCGTTCAGGTACGCCTCGATCTCGGCATAGATGGCAAAGGCGCGGTCGCGGGCCGCCTTGATGACGGTCTCTCCCGCGCCGGACTTGACCGCCAGGAGTGTGCCCTCGATGACGTAATCCTCTTCGCGCTCGCCCACCATCGCCTCTGGGTCTTCCGTGCCGTGCACGTCACCGAAGGCGATGCACTCAAGGCCGGCGTCATCCTGCGTCACCGGCCCGGAGAAGACCTTCACGCCGATGAGGCCGGTGCGCAGCTTGAGGCCGGCGGTGATGGTGTCGAGGGCGAGGGGGATAGTGCAGGTCGACGCCATCAGAAGATGCCTATGGTCTCGTTGGACCGATGCTCGTTCAGCGTCGCATCGACCCAATTGATACCCGTCCAGCGTTCCCGCTTGATATCGGGCATCCGGCTCCAGTCGATGCCGTGCTCAGTGCCGGCGCTCGCTTCCAGCGGGATGTTGGAGGGCACCAAACGGCGCACACAGACGGCGAGCGCGGCCCGCTGGATTTCAACGGGGGCGGTCGTGTATCCGTGCGTGTAGGTCACGGTCACGTTGCGGAGACCAGAGAGGAACGCGCCGTTCGTGCGACGGATGATCTTGCCGGAGGGGTAGCAGGCGAGGTCGGATAGGTCGTCCGCGTCGAAGGTCTCATAGGTCACGCCGTCGTTGTCGACGATCACGCAGGCGGTCACGGAGACCGCCCGCTGATTCGCTTCGGCGTAGGGGTTGTGATGCGCCAGCTGGAGCGTGTCCGAGCCGGAGCCGTCCAGCACCTCGATGGTCGAGGTAGTCGCCAGGGCCACGCCGATGATGCGCTCGAACTGCGCACGGATGGCAGCCTCGGTCGCCGTGATGGTGGCGTCCGGGTAGGCAGACTTGTCTTCCAGCTGCTTCTTGTCCCAGGCGCGAGCCTCAGCTGTGGTGAAAAGGGCCACGACTAGACGGCCTCGACGTAGCCGCCAACTTCGATGATAGCGTGGTCGGCCGCGGTGGTCGTGACGCAGAGCGCGGTGTTCGCCGTGAGAACCATGGGCGTCCGAAAGCTGGCCGTGATGCCTTGGTTCGCGGCGAAGTAGTGGTTGAACATGGCCGCGCCGCCCGAGCCGTCCAGAACTGATATCTGGTTGGCGGCCCCGCCTTCGTTCGACAGGTGGATATCCGTGATGTAGATGGCCTTCCCGGCACCGGGCGCGGCCAGCATCTCGGTGTTGGTGAGGGCGGCGGCAGTGGATCCGGTGCGCGCCCAGAATGTTCGTCTGGCACCGAGCATGACTTACCCCTTTCTGGCCGGCGGCCGTTTCGTGCGGGCGGTTTGTTCGGGTGGTGCGATGCTGGCCGTTTCGATCGCCGCCTCTTCGACCACCTCGGCGTCGCCCCGAGCGACCATGCCGGGCACCTCCACCGCCGGCACGTCCCATTCCTCGCCGGCCACCGGATACGGCTGGCCGTTCAGAAGCCCGGATATGGTCCGGAGCATGCGGACGCGCATCAGACGACGGTGTAGCCGACGATGTACTCGACATGCGTCGCGGTGGCGATGTCCACGCCGTTCTTGATGAGCTTGAGCCCGTCGCCCAGACCGAGCTCGGTATTCCAGCCCGCACCCATCGTGGTCCCGGTGGCGGGCACCTCGAGGAGCGTGTTCTGGGTCAGCTGCGCCTGAGCGAACGTGGCAGCCACCACCGGCGTACCGTTGGTGGACTGCAGGTCGATGGTCGTGACCGCTGTCACGGCGCCGCCGATGGCGCGGCAGCTGGCGCTGTTCACGATGATGGACCGCTCGCCGATGCCAGGGGCGATGACGAGACCGGCGTTCAGCTGAGCGATGGTGGCCTTGCCGCGCGCGATGCGTTGCTTGCCGTAGGTAGTGCTCATGAGAGTCCTTTCCGCGGAGCTGAAAGGGGGAGAGACGAGAGGCGGCCCAGCCCCGCTAGACCAAGCCGCCCCTCGCGCCTTTGCTTAGGCCAGGGTCAGAACCTTGACGGCGCCCGAGCGATCGACGAGCTCGGAGTCGATGTACATGGCGAAGCGGTAGGTGGCCTGGTAGCTCGTGAAGAGCACCGAGTCGTCGCGCTCGATCGAGAATCCGCCCACGCTGCGAAGCCAGAACTGACCCATGTCACCGAAGGTGATCGGCTTGAGGCCGGTGGTGCAGGCCGGGTAGTCGGCGTCTCCGTAGATCGGCCGACCGAGCAGACGGTCGGGCTGGTCGGCCGTGACCGTCGGCTGGAAGTAGTAGTTGTCGTCCAGGTTCTTTTTCTTGGCGATCTTCAGCATGGCCGTATCGCCCACGACCCACTCGCCCACCGCCCGGTAGCCGGGGAGCACCGAGTAGTAGAGGTCGAGCAGTTCGTCCATGGTGAAGTCGGTCGTGCCGACGGCCGTCACTCCGGCGGCGGCCACGGGATTGACGCCCTGCGGCTGCGAGGATCCGGTCCCCACGGCGAGCAGGTTGGCCACCTTGGTCGCCACAGCGCGCGCGCCGATCTGGCCGATGACGGCTTCCATGTTGGTGGCGGTGTCGCGGAGCAATTCCAGCGTGGCCTTCATCGTGCCGTCCACGCGATAGCTGTCCAGCACGGCCTGTCCGAACACGGGGTTGGTCAGGGTGGCCGCCGTGCGTTCAGCCGTGAGGTTCGCGGCCGCGTCCGTGACCAGGGTCGGCATAGTGATCTGCTCACCCGTGCCCGTGTTGAAGCGCGTGATGTTGCACTTCGCCACACCGGACTGCGCGTTGATGTGGTAGAGCACCTGGTCGTACAGCGTGGTCGGGACCGTGTAGCCGGCCTTGACCGTCGAAGAGGTGTCCTTGAAGAACTCCTCATTCGCGCGGGCGCTCGGCGGCATGATGACCATGGATTTGACGGGCGAGCCGGGGGTCAAGAGCTGCCGGAGCTGCTCGCGCTCGCTGTCGTGGCGCTGAACCTCGACCTGTGCCTCCGTGGTCTGCGAACGACGGATCTCGTCGACCGCGGCGCGGGATTCGACCGCGACCGCTTCCATCTCGACGCGCCGCTTCTCGTCGGTGATGATGCCATTCAGCCGCTCCGCATCGGTCATGGCCGAGCGATAGGCTTCCTCGTTCCACTCGTCGGCCTCGATGGCCGCGCGGGCCGCGGCGATGGCAGTCGCCCGCTGTTCTGTCAGCTTCTGCAACATGTTCGGAGTCCTTTCCGGCCAATAAAAAAGCCGCCTCACTGGGCGGCTCCTCTGGCCTTACTGTCGGTGTTCGTTAGGGGGCGGCTATGCCCCAGTCGACCAGGACTAGCCCGAGCTCCTTGGCGGCCCGTTCCCGGCTGCGAGTGGTGGCCTCGGAGGGCTCCGGCTCGGCAGTGGTGTCATCGGGTGCGGTCGGAACGTCGACGTCCTGTAGCGAGCGGAGCGCGAGCGTGATACCGCGCGCCTCCGCTGAGGTCGTGGGGTAGGCGGGATAAACGACATAGGAAACGTCGAACAGACGAACCTGCTTGAGCGTGCGCAGTGGCGACGCGGTGTCCTGTTCGTCCCATTCGTCCTTGACGGTGGCAAACGCGAAGGACATCGCATCGATGAGCCCGGCGCCGACGTCCTCATAGATGGCCCGCGCGGTGGCGGTGTCCGGGATCTGGAGCGTATGGAAGAGCCCATGGTCGTCCGGCTCCAGGCGCAGGTTCTTGGGGCCGCCCCGGCTGCGACCGGCGATGAAGTCTGGGTTGTGATTGCGGAGCGCCTTCACGTCCATCTCTCGGATGGTCTTGTTGAACGCCTTCGGGTCGACCTGTTCGCGGAAGTAGGTCAGGTCCGTGGGCTGCGAGAAGACGGCGGCGTATCCTTGCAGGATGGCCCCCTGTCCGGGCGTGCCCCGCATCTCGAACTCTTGCGCCAACACGCGGGCCTCGAGCGATAAACCGTCCAGGTAGCGGCGGCTGAAATCGTCTTGCGGCTCCCAGATAGAGCAGGGCTTGTTGTCCAGGATCATGCGGCACCTCCTGCCGAGGGCTGTTTGATGGTCCCGTCCGGGAGGATGGGCCCGTAGCTCGTCTGCATGTAGTGGGCATCGCCGCCGGGGAAGGGATTCTCATCTTCTTTCGCAAGCACGTTGTTCGGGCTATATGCGCCCATGAGGGTCATGGCCTGATAGAACTGAGCGCGGGCGGCCATATCGCCTCGGAGCAGACCGTTCACGTTGAACTTGAGGTAATGGTCCGCGCCGTATTGCAGGGCGATGAGCGGCGCGAGGCGAGCCTCATACTTGGCCGTGCGCGGCACGATGGCGTCTTGCGTGTACATGATGTTGAACTGCTCGATGCCGCTGCCCCAGGAGGTGCTTTTCTCCTGGGACTGGATGCGGCTCAAGGGCACCCCGAGCCAGCGCGCTATCTCCTCCACCTCGAAGTTCCGGCTCTGCAAAAACTGCGCCTGCTCGGGCGTGATGGTGAGCGGCGATATCGTGGCCCCGTTGCCAAAGACGACCGGCTTCCAGGCGTTTGCCGTACCCGAGTGAGCTTCAGCCAGACGGTTCGCCATCTCTCTCGCGGTCGCGTCGGGCACGGGCTTGTCGGACGTGATGACCACCTGAGAAAGCAGCCCCTTGGCGTAGAGCGAACCCGCGGACACCTCGGCCGCCTGTGCGATACCGAGCGTCTGGCGAGCGGCGTCCACCACGCTGAGACCACGGAGCGAACCTGGCTGGCTCATGGCGCGGCCGTGGATGATATCCCGCGACGACAGGACCGACGCGCCCACGCGGAACTTGACCTCCAGGCTATTGAAGTCGCGGAAGACGGTCACGCCGCGGGGATCGAGCGGCCATATCTCCGAAGGCAGACCGTCAGGGCCCCAGACGATGGCCCAAAACCAGTTGCCATCCAGAATCTCCGAGACGACGGTCTGCTGCATAAACTCGGGCCAGGTCATCTCGGGATTCGGCGCCGTCAACCACGCCGGCTTTGGCCGGCCGAAGCGCCCGTTGGGGTAGCGCTGGAAGACGTCGACGGGCAGCGTGGCGATGTGGTCGGAGATGAGGCGCACACAGGCGAAGAACGCGCTCGTGCCGAGGGCCGATTCGTGGGTCACCGTGACGCCGGCCGAACTGCTGGCCGACCAGGATGCGGCGGCCGTACCCCAGACGGAGGTCGAGCTCATGACTGAGCGCACCTCCCGCGCGGCGCGGCCGATGAGGCTCATCGTTCATCCCCGATGATGATGCCGACAAGGACGAAGGCGAGACCGAGCGCGAAGAGCCCGAGCCACGGCGCGAGCAGGTAGAGCCCACCCACGGCGAGCCCGAGCCCGGCGATCTCCAAGAGGTAGCCTATGAGCTTCACGCTGATGCGGCCTCCTCTTCGCCAGGGATGTACATGCTCATCGTCTGCTCTTGCTCCTCATGCATGGCCCGCTCGAGCGCAGTCACGAGAGCGGCAATGCCATCGATGCGCTTCTCGGGTTGCTTCGGATCCTTGTGCGGCCGGATGGCCTCGTTCTCGCCGTGCTTGATCTGTACGTTGTCGGCCTGCCAAGCGAGTACCGGGTTGCCGCCGTGGTTGATGAGCTGCCGAGAGACCAGGGTCTCCAAGAGCTTCGATGGCGCGGAGAGGGTCCAGTTCTGGCGAACGTCCACCATGACCAGGCTCTCGGCGTCCAGGTCGTTCGCTATCTGGGCCGCGTTCCACTTGTCGTAGCCGATCTGCTGGATCTGGTAGCGGCCCGCGTCCGCGAGGATGCGCTCTTTGATGAGGTTGTAGTCGATGCGCTGACCGTCAACGAGGGTCATCCAGCCGTCATCTGCCCAGCGCTGGAAGTCCGCGAAGTAGCGCGATTCTCGGGCGGTGTCGAGGGGCAGAAAGAAATGGGCAAGGACGTCGTAGCCGCCGTCGTCTCGTGGGAACACCAGCGCCCAGGCGACGGTATCTGTGGTCGATGCGAGGTCGAGGCCGCCATAGCAGGCGCGCCCGGTGAGGTCGGGTAGCTGGCCCCCGCAGCGCGCCCATTCACCGATGCCGAACCACCGCGATTCTGCGGCGGTCCAGACGTTCATGTGCAGTCGCAGAAAGGAGTTTG
>JAJZQZ010000071.1 GCA_021802965.1 Actinomycetes bacterium | reverse complement strand
AGGGAGGGAGCCGTCGAAGGTGGGTTCGGTGATTGGGGTGAAGTCGTAACAAGGTAGCCGTACCGGAAGGTGCGGCTGGATCACCTCCTTTCTAGGGATATACGGTGACCAACACCGTAGGTCTGGTGATCGTTGACGTGACGACGTGATGGCTAGACCATCTTTCCGTCACAGAGATCGCCAACACCTGGAAGTACGTCGACTTGGTAGCGAGATGGATCTCATGGTGTCCACTCGCCACGCACGCTGTTCAGTTTTGAAAGACCGCGCCTTAGTAGCGCGGCTTTTCGCTGCGGGACATCGCCCCGCGCGCACCTTGAAATCTGCATAGTGGCAATAAATGAAGTTCTTCCGTCAAGATAATAAGGGCGCACGGTGGATGCCTTGGCACCAGGAGCCGATGAAGGACGTGGACGGCTGCGATAAGCCGCGGTGAGGCGCTGAACAGCCTTCGACCCGCGGATTTCCGAATGGGGAAACCCGGCTGGGGTAATGCCCAGTCATCCGTATCTGAACACATAGGGTACGGAAGGTAAGCAGGGGAACTGATACATCTAAGTACCCTGAGGAAAGGAAAGAAACCTCGACTCCCTGAGTAGCGGCGAGCGAAATGGGACAATAGCCTAAACCGACCCTTGCGCGATTGCGTGCAGGCTTAGCATGGGCGGTGTTGTAGGGCTGATCTTGGACCGTCTGCATTCGGTCCGGAGAGTTACAAATGAGCGGTATAGCCGAACCGGTTGGGACGCCGGGCCACAGGGGGTTAGAGCCCCGTAGGCGAAATGTCGCTCACTCTCTTGATCAGTACCTGAGTACCACCGGACACGTGAAATCCGGTGGGAAGCTACGGGGACCACCCCGTAAGGCTAAGTACTACCTGGTGACCGATAGTGGACTAGTACCGTGAGGGAAAGGTGAAAAGTACCCCGGGAGGGGAGTGAAATAGTACCTGAAACCGTGCGCCTACAAGCGGTCGGAGCAGCCTTCGGGTTGTGACGGCGTGCTTTTTGCATAACGAGCCAGCGAGTTACGGTATGCGGCGAGGTTAAGCGTAAGCGGAGCCGTAGCGAAAGCGAGTCTTAATAGGGCGCTTTAGTCGTATGCTGTAGACCCGAAACCGGGTGAGCTACCCATGGGCAGGGTGAAGCGAGGGTAAGACCTCGTGAAGGCCCGAACCCACTTCGGTTGAAAACGGAGGGGATGACCTGTGGATCGGAGTGAAAGGCTAATCAAACCCGGAGATATCTGGTTCTCGCCGAAATATATTTTGGTATAGCCTCGCGTGTTTACTTGCGGTTGTAGAGCACTGTTTGGCCTAGGGGCCCCACAAGGTTACCGAAGTCAGATAAACTCCGAAGGCCGTAAGTCCAGAGCGCGGGAGTCAGGGTGCGGGGGATAAGCTCCGTATCCGAGAGGGAAACAACCCAGACCGTCAGCTAAGGTCCCTAAATCCAAGCTAAGTGGAAAAGGATGTGCGAGTGCACAGACAACCAGGAGGTTGGCTTAGAAGCAGCCACCCTTTAAAGAGTGCGTAATAGCTCACTGGTCAAGTGTTCACGCGCCGATAATGTAACGGGGCTCAAGCTAGGTACCGAAGCTACGGGATCCAGCGACTTTGGTCGCCGGGTCGGTAGGCGAGCGTTCCCATGCCGGAGAAGCGGCGGCGTAAGCCAGCCGTGGAGGCTTGGGAAGTGAGAATGCTGGCATGAGTAACGAAAGGCGAGTGAGAAACTCGTCCGCCGATTGCCCAAGGTTTCCTGAGCAATGCTAATCAGCTCAGGGTTAGCCGGGACCTAAGCCGAGGCCGAGAGGCGTAGGCGATGGACAACTGGTTCATATTCCAGTGCCACCACCGAGCGTTTGAGCAATGGGGTGACGCGGAAAGGTAGGCAGACCGTGGCGTTGGTTGTCCACGGGCAAGCGTGTAGGGTGGCCTCCAGGCAAATCCGGAGGCCTTTAACCTGAGGCGTGATGCCAGCTGGCGTATGCCGGCGAGCTGCTGATCCTATGCCGCCAAGAAAAACCTCTAGCGAGTTCTGGTGGTGCCCGTACCAAAACCGACACAGGTGGGCAGGTAGAGTATACCGAGGCGATCGGGAGAACTATGGCTAAGGAACTCGGCAAAATAGCCCCGTAACTTCGGGAGAAGGGGCGCCTCATTAGGGTGAAGGGACTTGCTCCCCGAGCTCGAGGGGGCCGCAGAGTCTAGGCCCAAGCGACTGTTTACCAAAAACACAGGTCTCTGCTAAGTCGTAAGACGATGTATAGGGGCTGACGCCTGCCCGGTGCCGGAAGGTTAAGTGGAGGTGTTAGCTTTCGGGCGAAGCACTGAAATTAAGCCCCGGTAAACGGCGGCCGTAACTATAACGGTCCTAAGGTAGCGAAATTCCTTGTCGGGTAAGTTCCGACCTGCACGAATGGCGTAACGACTTGGGCACTGTCTCAGCCAGAGACCCGGTGAAATTGTAGTATCGGTGAAGATGCCGATTACCCGCGACAAGACGGAAAGACCCCGTGAACCTTTACTGCAGCTTGATATTGGAGCTCGGTGCACCTTGTCCAGGATAGGTGGGAGGCTGGGAAGCTCGGACGCTAGTCCGGGTGGAGCCATCCTTGGGATACCACCCTTGGTGTATTGGGCTTCTAACGACAGACCGTTATCCGGCTGTCGGACAGTGTCTGGTGGGCAGTTTGACTGGGGCGGTCGCCTCCTAAAATGTAACGGAGGCGCGCAAAGGTTCCCTCAGCACGGTCGGCAATCGTGCGTAGAGTGTAAAGGCATAAGGGAGCTTGACTGCGAGACCAACAAGTCGAGCAGGTGCGAAAGCAGGCCTTAGTGATCCGGCGGTAGCAAGTGGAAGCGCCGTCGCTCAACGGATAAAAGGTACTCCGGGGATAACAGGCTTATCCTCCCCAAGAGTCCACATCGACGGGAGGGTTTGGCACCTCGATGTCGGCTCATCGCATCCTGGGGCTGGAGTAGGTCCCAAGGGTTGGGCTGTTCGCCCATTAAAGCGGTACGCGAGCTGGGTTCAGAACGTCGTGAGACAGTTCGGTCCCTATCTGTCGTGGGCGTAGGAGATTTGCGGGGATTCGTCCCTAGTACGAGAGGACCGGGATGAACAGACCTCTGGTGTATCAGTTGTCGTGCCAACGGCACCGCTGGATAGCTACGTCTGGAACCGATAACCGCTGAAAGCATCTAAGCGGGAAACGGACCCCAAGATGAGATCTCCCACCAGGTAACTGGGTAAGACCCCTGGAAGACCACCAGGTTGATAGGCTGGATGTGTAAGCACAGCAATGTGTTCAGCAGACCAGTACTAATAGGTCGAGGTCTTGACTTGAATTTCTTTTCAGCCACTATGCAGATTTGAAGGTGTGCCGGAGTCCCGCGTAGAGCGAGATCACGAGGTTTCCGGTGGCTATGGCGAGAGGGAAACACCTCTTCCCATTCCGAACAGAGCAGTTAAGCCTCTCAGCGCCGATGGTACTGCACAGGAGACTGTGTGGGAGAGTAGGACGCCGCCGGGATTATTTTGGGCCCGCCAGTGATGGCGGGCCCATTCTTTTCTGTCGACGGGCGTCGAACAGCGAGTCACAGGTCTCCCCTATTCGCTCATGGTAAGATTGGCGCTCCGCGCCGCGATGCGGCGCTTTTTTGGACATTGAAGCGGGCGAGGAGAGCAGTGTGAGCGCGGGCAAGCTGGAGTGGGGACTTCGCGGGGTCATCATCCCGCTGATCACACCTTTCAAGGCCGATCTGACGATCGATTGGGAGGGTCTCGACACCTTGGTCGAGTATTCCATCGACGCGATGGGCTGCGACGGCATCGTTCCCTGCGGCACGACGGGCGAGTCGCCCACACTCACCCATGCTGAGCACGCTGAGGTCATCGCCCGGGTTACCAAGCAGGTCGCGGGTCGCGTTCCGGTGATCGCGGGCACGGGATCGAACTCCACGCAAGAGGCGATCGAACTGACTCGGGCCGCGGCCGCGGTGGGCGTGGACGCGACGCTCCAGGTCTGCCCTTACTACAACAAGCCGACCCAAGACGGCATCTTCAAGCACTTCGCGGCCATATCCGAAGCCGTGGACCTGCCCATGATCCTCTACAACATCCCCGGGCGGGCCTCCCGCAACATCGAGCCCGCGACCATTGTCCGCCTCTGGCGGGAGGTGCCCCAGGTGGTGGGTCTCAAGGATGCCTCGGGAGACCTGCATCAGGCGATGGAGGTCTTGCGATCTACCGATCGGGAGACGTTCCAGGTGTACTCTGGCGAAGACATCATGACCTTCGCGCTCCTCTGTCACGGGAGTGCCGGAGCCATAGCCGCCGTGGCCCATGTGGTGGGTCGCGAGACGGCGGCCATGTGCCGGGCGGTCTGGGGGGGAGAACTAGAGGAGGCGCGCCGCCTGCATTTCCTTACCATGCCGCTCGTGGACGCGCTTTTTGTCGAACCCAATCCCATCCCGGTCAAGCAGGCTCTCGAGTGGCTGGGTCTCCCGGCGGGCCCGCTGCGCCCGCCCTTGGGGCGCATGTCAGAAGAGGGTCAGGTCGTCTTGCGAGCTGCGATGCGCGCTGGAGGCTGGCTCGCCGGCTGAGAGGCTGTCAGCGTAGGTAGCGGGCCAGGCGGTAGCGCAGCTGGTCGGCGCTGACGGCTCCCTCGATCCGGTCCTTGACTGCCCCCGCTTCGAGAACGAGGCTGGTGGGCGTACCGGAGATGTGGTAGCGGGCCCCTAACCCCGGATCTGCATCGAGGTCCACGCGGGCGACCAGCATGACTGGGGCCAGTTCGGGGAGCATGCCGGCGACGACAGGCTCGAAGCGCCTGCAATACCCACAGGTCGCCCTGCAGAAATAGATGAACACCGGCACGGTCGAGGCCAGTACCCGCTCGTTGAACGTGCGGTCTCTGACCAGAAGCACCGATGACTGGGGCCCGGGCACCTGCAAGGTCCGGCGACACGTGGAGCAATGGGCCACCGCCCCCTGCAGCTTGGCCCTGTCGACTCGGTTCGCGGTGCCGCATTCCTTGCAGTGCACGATCACGTTCGCCATCGTCGCTCCTTTTTGTGAATCCCTGGACAAGTCTATTCCCAGCGCGTATGATGAGGTAACAATACCCATACCGGTATTGGTATCAAACGGCACGAGGCAGAGGCCGCCTTTACGTCGATTGTGTTTGGGCTCACAAGGAGAGACAGCATGAATCGGGTGATCCAAGAACGTCTGACCAGCATCTTCGGCGATGACGTGCGGTTCGACAGGGTCGAGCGCAAGCTGTACTCGCACGACGTCGGCAGCACTCCCAAGCTCTTCCGGCCCTTCCTTCCCGGCGGTCTCGCGGGGGCGGTCGTACGGCCGCGTGACGAAGGTCAGCTCGTAGAGCTGGTGAAGGTGGCCCTCCAGCACCAGGTGGAGCTCGTGCCGCGAGGCGCCGCGACCGCAGGCTACGGGGGGGGAGTGCCCAAGGATGGGGCCGTGGTGGTCGACATGCGCCGCTTCAAGCGTCCGGCCGAGATCGACAAGGACCAGATGACCGTGACTGTGGGCGCTGGCTTCGTGTGGAAGGACGTCGAGGCTTTGCTCGCCGAGCACGACCTCGCGCTGCGGCTATACCCGACGAGCGCGCCAAGCTCCTCCGTCGGAGGCTGGCTGGCCCAGGGAGGGTCGGGTCACGGCAGCTATCGCTACGGCTGGTTCCGGGACAATGTCGTGTCGGCTCGCCTCGTGCGTCCTGACGGTGAGGTGCAGGTCGTCTCTGACAAGGACCTCGAGCTCGTGTCTGATGCGGAAGGGATGACCGGCTTCATCACGCAGGTGACGCTGAAGGTCCAACCGTTGGAAACCGTGCGGCTGCTGGCCGCTTCGTTCGCCGACCCTTCGCGGCTGCAAGAGGCGCTGGCTTCGGTGAGCTCCGACCAGCTGCCCCTGTGGTCCGTGAGCTTCGTCAACCCGGCCGCGATCCGCCTCGGCAAGAGGCTGCCCGCCAAGACTCACCACGGGCATCCGGTGCACCCCCTCCACACACCCCCCGACGTCCCCGAGAGCTATGTGGCGCTCTTCGTGTGGCGAGGCGAGACCGACTTGAGGCAGGGCCTCGTCGAGCGCGTGGAGCGGGCTGGGGGAGAGATACTGCCCGACGACGTGGCTCAGCACGAGTGGCAGCTACGGTACAGCCCGATGAGGATCAAACGCATCGGCCCTTCGCTCATCCCGACCGAGGTGGTCGTTCCCGCCGGCTCGCTCGCGGTCGTGCTGGAGGGCATCGAGGAACGGATCGACCTCCCCATGGTCATCGAGGGCGTGGGGGTGAGGGGAGACGAGTTCGTGCTCCTCGGCTTAATCCCTCACGACGAGCGCAAATTCGGCTACAACGCGGCCTTCGGCCTTGCGCTGTCGGTGATCAAGCTCGCCGACCAGAACGGAGGCCGAGCCTACTCCACGGGCGTGTATTTCAAGCAGCACGCGGAGACGGTCCTTGGGCAGGAGAGACTGGAGCGGTTGAAGGAGTTCAAGGCGAAGATCGACCCCAAGGGCATCATGAATCCAGGCAAGGTGTACGGCGGCGGCGCGCTCACCTCCCTTATGAGCCTTGCCGAGACCGCCGAACCGGTGATCCGCTCCGTGGGCAACACCTTCGATGTCGACCTCGGTGAGACGTTCGGCGAAGGCAAGCACGGCGTTCCCGATCAGGTGGCGCGCTACGCCTATGCCTGCGCGCAGTGCGGGTACTGCATCGAGGGATGCACGCAGTTCAGCGGCCGAGGCTGGGAATCCGATTCACCGCGCGGAAAGTGGTACTACCTGCGCGAGGTGCTCGAAGGGCGCGAGAAGATCACCCACGAGTGGATCGATCGGTTCCTGCTCTGTACCACCTGCGAGAAGTGCGACACCGTGTGCCCGCTCGATCTTCCCGTGGAGCCTTCCTGGGGCCAGATGCGCGGAGCGCTCATCCAGGATCAGGGCGGCATGACCTTCCCGCCCTTCGAGATGATGGCGGCGTCGCTGAACAAAGAAGGCAATATCTGGGCGGGCTACCGCGAGAACCGCACCGATTGGCTCACCGACGAACTCAAGGGCTCGTTCGTCCAGGGCTCGAAGACCGCCTATTTCGCCGGCTGCACCGCCAGTTACATCGAGAAGGACATCGCCGCGGGAACGGCCGAGCTCCTGAAGCGAGCGGGGGTCGAGTGCACGTACCTGGGCGAGAAGGAGAACTGCTGTGGTATCCCCATGCTGATCTCGGGCCGCTGGGACGCGTGGGAAGAGAACATGAGGCAGAACGTGGCCAACATGCAGGAGGCCGGGGTGGACACCGTCATCACCTCGTGTCCCGCCTGTCTCCTCGTTTGGAAGTCTTACTACCCGGAGTGGTGCGAGAAGCTCGGGATCGAGTACAACATCGAAGCCCGACACTACTCCGAGGTGCTGGCCGAGGAGATCTCCGCCGGCCGTCTGCTCCTGCCCGGCGAGATCGATATGGAGGTCACCTTCCACGACTCCTGCCACGCGGGACGCGCCTGCGGTCTCTACGACCCCCCGCGGGAGCTGCTACAAGCGATCCCCGGTCTCACCATGAAGG
Organism: Actinomycetes bacterium; assembly: GCA_021802965.1. Taxonomy (GTDB): domain Bacteria; phylum Actinomycetota; class Thermoleophilia; order RBG-16-64-13; family RBG-16-64-13; genus JAJZQZ01. The sequence goes on along the minus strand of JAJZQZ010000071.1, from coordinate 6,455 downwards.
AGATGGAGCACAATCGCGAGGACGGGCTCTGCTGTGGCTCGGTGCTGACTCTGATAGGTGAGACCCCGGTCGCCCCCACGATCGGCTCCATGAGGCTACAGGAGGCGCTGGACATCGGGGTCAAGGACGTGGTCGCGCTCTGCCCGTGCTGTCAGTTCCAGCTGCGGGTGACCGCCGACAAGACCGGCATGGACGTGCGTATCCACGACCTCGCGCATCTGGCGGCGGCTTCACTCGGCGTCGACCTGCCCGAATATCACGAGGCCTGTCTGGCGTCGTGGCGCGTGTTCGATCAGATGATCGAACTCATGAAGCCGAAGAACATGGCCACGGTCATGCAGGATGTCTTTCCGGAGATGATCGACGCGATGCCGGCGGGCATGGGCTCGATGATGCGCATGATGGCTAAGGTGCCGGGTGCGCTCGAGATCATGAAGCCTATGATGCCCAAGATGTTCCCCCTGATGATGCCCATGATCATGCCAAAGGTCATGCCTCAGATGGTGGCGGTGGTGGATAGGCGGATGGACATCCCCGACGAGATGCGCGAGCAGCTTCCCGACCTCCTCCCCAGGACCATGGAGGCGTTGATGCCCAACATGCTGCCGCTCGTCATGCCCTATGTCGTCCCGGCGCTCGTGGACTATCTGAAAGGTGTCGAGACCCGGCCGGTCTCGGCGAGCGTCTAGCCGCCGGCGTTCTCGCCGGGTCGACACCCGGCATCACATTCGAGTCGGAAGGGGCTCCCCGCGCCGGGAGCCCCGTTTTTGCGGATGTCGGGGCATCCACACAGGCCGGCCGTCGGCGTGTACGTCGTTGGTCGTATTGGAATGGTCCCTTCCGTCGGCTACGCTGTCTCCTGCCCTGAAAGACGACGGCGGATCGCTCAAGGTGTGTCGTCAAGGGCCGATAGGAACATTCGGTTGCCGAGACGAAGTGGATGGGCGGCGGGCAGACATGAACAGTGAGGGATCTCGATCGGGATGACTGCGATGGATACATATCTGGCTCTTGTCGCCGCGATCCTGGGGCTGGTGATCGGCAGCTTCCTCAACGTGGTCATCTATCGGCTACCCCGGCACGAGTCGCTTTCAAGGCCTGGCTCTCATTGCCCGGGCTGCGGACAGCCGGTACGCTGGTATGACAACGTGCCTATAGCGAGCTGGGTGGCGCTGCGTGGCCGCTGCCGAGACTGCGGCGAGCGCATCGCATGGCGCTACCCCTTGGTGGAGGCTTTGACGGGCGCGTGCTTCTTGGCGGCCTTTCTCGTGTACGGGCTTGGCTGGCACACTCTGCAGCTGGCTGCCTTCTTGGCGGCTCTGGTGGCCGTCGCGTTCATCGACCTGGATCATCGCATCATCCCCGATCGCATCGTCCTTCCAGGAGCGGTGATCGGTCTGGTCACATCGATCGCCCTGCATCCCTCTCGGTGGTGGGTGTATGCCGTGGCGGGTGTGGGGGCCGCCGCCTTCCTGCTCGCCATCGGACTCATATGGTCGGGAGGCATGGGTTTCGGCGATGTGAAGCTGGCTCTCATGATGGGGTTCGTCTTGGGCAGTAGCGTCGTGGTCGCCATGTTCCTCGGCTTCCTGGCCGGCGGGATCGGAGGGATCGTGCTGATCGCACTGGGCGTGAAGAAGCGCAAGGACAAGATACCGTTCGGCCCCTTTCTGGCAGCCGGCGCGGCGGTGGCGAGCCTTTGGGGTCCCTCTATCATCGACTGGTACTTGAGGTTTGTGTGAACCACTTGTCCACAGGGTCGAGAAGTCTCGATGCGGAGTCGAGAGTATCGTCTTCCTCCGATTTCCAGGAGGATCCGTTCCTTTCGAAGGAACTCGGCGTATCGCCGGAGCAGGCTTTGCCGTTACACTGCGTGAGTCGACCGAGACACTGCGGCGGTTTGACAGGGGTGGGGCGAATAGATAGATTGAGTGGCCGGGCCATTCTGCCGATGTATGTGAATATCGACTGGGTGGATTGAAGGAGAGTAGGGTGGCCTTGTCGAAAATGTCTGCTGTTGAGGTAGAGGGTTTCTACGTAACCCGCAAGTAGGAGTCAAGGTTCGAGAGATGGCATTGCTGGGAGCAGGACAAGCACCGATAGGATTGGACATCGGCAAGAGCAGCATCGTCGGTGTGCAAGTCTCTGGGCGGAGCCCGAACTTCGTTCTCAAAGGGTACGCCGAGCGGGCCCTTCCCGAGGGGATCATGTTCGAGGGAGAGGTCGTCGATCCGGTGGCCCTGGCCAACGAGCTCAAGGCCTTCATGAAGGATGCCCGGATGAAGGGCAAGGTCGTCAATCTGGGCGTGGGCAACCAGAAGGTGATCGTGCGTCAGATCGAAGTGCCGGAGATGGGCGAGGAAGAGCTGCGCGGAGCCATCGAGTTCCAGGCACAGGACTATATCCCCATCCCGATCGAAGAGGCCGTCCTGGACTTCCAGGTGGTCAACCGGTATGCAGGCGACGACGGAGTCGGCAAGCAGCAAGTGCTTCTCGTGGCCGCGCAGAAGGACATGGTGAACAAGTTCCTCGAGGCCGCTGACAAGGCCGGGATCAAGGTGGCGGGCATCGATGTGAACGCGTTCGCTTTGATCCGTGCGCTCGCGACCCCGGTGGCCTTCATCGATCAGGGCGGACAGGCGGCGCGCACACTCGGGGTGGTGAACATCTCCTCCGCGGTGTCGACCCTCGTGGTCGCGGTGGACGGAGTGCCGAAGTTCACTCGTATCATCAACTTCACGAACGACGCCTTCACCCGCCTTCTGGTGGAGCGGCAGGGGATCCTGCCCGAGGATGCCCTCGCTCTTATGGAGCGGGTTGGTCTTCCGGGCCCCGTCGCGCCGGATTCAGCGACGTACAACCCGGTGACCATAGACGAGGTCCATGCGAGCCTGGGTAGCGTGGCCGAAGAGCTGGCCGAAGAGATACGGCGCTCCCTCGACTACTACCAGTCGCAGGACTATGCCGCCTACGCCGACCATCTGTACCTCACGGGGCGCGGAGCGCTTCTCCTGAATCTAGACAGTTACCTCTCTGAGTTCCTCGGGATAAGGGTGGAACGAGGCAACCCCCTGCTCAAGCTCGTCCAGAACGGCAGCGGAGTTCCCGACGAGGTTCTCGCTAGCCTGGCGCCTTGCTTGGCGATCGCGGTCGGACTCGCTTTGGATGAGGTGGACTGATGGTACGCCGGATCAACCTCGTCCCCGCGACACAGCGGGCCCGGACAAAGACCGACGTCGGTCTGTTGGGGGTCGTCGTGGGAGGGATAGTCGTCGTGGCGATAATCGGCCTCTCGTACTCCAGCTTCAGCGGCAAGCTATCGTCGAAGCAGGACGAATTGTCCCAGCTCCAGGCCCAGAACCAGCAGCTCGCCGCTCAGCTGGCATCCCTAGCCGATTACGAGGTGCTTGCGACCCAGCGGGAAGCGACACAGAAGCTGGTGCAGGAAGTCTACGCGGGCCGTACCCTGGTCTCCGACATCCTGGGCGACCTGAGCTTGGTCATGCCTGAGAACGCGTGGCTTAGCGATATCTCGATCCAGACGCCCGATCCGCCGGTCGTCACGGGCGGCGGCGCAGCGACGAGCAAGAAGGTCAAAGCTGCTTCTCTTCAGGGGAGCATGGCTCTCAATGGGAGCACCTACAAGTTTCAGGATGTGGCGACGTTCCTCGTCCGGCTCGAGCAGATGCCCTCGGTGAGCGAAGTGGTCCTCGGGTCGGCAGGTCTGGTGGGCGAGGACGCCGATTCGAGCAAGTCGGTGCGCAGCTTCAGCGTGGCGTCAGTGGTCATGAACACTCAAGATCCGTCCACCGCGCTCCCCTTGAGCGAGGTCGAGGTGAGCGAGCAATGAGCCGTCGGACACTCTACATCTTGGCCGGCGTCGGGCTGGTGGTTGTCCTGGCCGCATACTACTTCTTGATCCTGAGTCCCCTGCGCACCCAGATCTCCGAGACCGACGCGCAGATCGCCGCGGAGCAGCAGACCCTCGCGCAGAACCAGGCGAAGTTGGCGCACATGGAGCAGACCAAGGCCGAAGCGGCCCAGAACCAAGCCTACATGCTGGAACTCGGCAAGATGATGCCCGAGACCGCCGAGATCCCCAGCCTGCTGTTGCAGATCCAGGATCTGGCTACGGAGTCAGGCATCGACTTCATGACCATCAGCCCCTCCGAGCCGAAATCCTCGGGGGCGTACGAAGTGATCTCGCTGGGGCTGTCGCTGCAAGGCACATTCTTCGACGTCAACGACTTCCTATACCGGGCCGAGCAGATGGTGGCGGGTCCCGGCAGGTTGCTGGCGGTGAAGTCGGTGTCCCTCTCGATCTCCGGCGACCCATACCAGTCGTCCCCGCTCCTTGGAGCCGACGTGGATATTCTGGCTTTCAAGCGTATACCCGTCGCGGCGACCCCCGCGACCAAGGCTACGTTGAAGAACACGACCACTACGACCGTGCCCGCGGGGTAGGAAGATGCCTAGGCTCCCTATAGTGTCTGGCTTGACCGGCGTGCTCGTCATCGCGACGGTCGTACTGCTTCTGAGCAGCTGCGGTTCGAGTGGAGGCGGCGGCGAGGGCAAAGTCGCGGTCGTATCTTCGACCACGACCAGGAGCACGGTGGCGACCTCCACCCTCAGTACCGTGCCCGTGGCCATCGACGAGTTTTCGACCTTCAAGAGCAAAGATCCCTTCCGACAGCAGAACCTTCCGGTGACGTCGACCACCGCGGGCAGCGGCGGCACGACCACGACGGGCAGCGGCGGCACGACCACCACTGCGGGAACCGGCAGCACCACGACCACCACTGGAGGCGGTACCACCGCAACGACTCATCCGAGTGACGTGACGACGCCCATCCACAGCTTGAAGATCCTGTCGATCGACGAGGTCAACGGCGAACCCGTGGTGACCTTCGAGGTCGATGGGGTGATATACGAGGACAAGCAGGTGGGCGATGTGGTTTCCACGTCCTGGGGTCAGATCGAGGTCGTGGACATCGACGCGGACGCTCAGACCGTCACCTTCCTGCACGGCAGCGAGACCCGCACCCTGACCGTGGGAGAAGAGTTCCTGAAGTAGCCGGGTGATACATTGCTACTGAGACGACGATAAGGACGGCGCCTGCGGGCGCCGTCGGCGTAGGAGGTACACGGTGGGCCTGGGTGGACTCCGGATCCTTACGGCGGGTGAGTCGCACGGCCCCGGAGAGTTGTGCGTCGTGGCCGGTGTGCCCGCGGGCATGCCGCTCACCGCCGATGACATCGACCGAGACCTTTGCCGCCGACAGCACGGGTATGGACGAGGCGGGCGCATGCGCATCGAGTCCGACCAAGTGCGCATCCTCTCCGGAGTGCGTCTCGGGCGTTGTCTCGGTAGTCCCATCTCGTTGCTCGTGGAGAACGTCGACCACGGCAACTGGCTCCCGGTCATGTCGCCTTCGCCCTCGGAGGCGTCGCCACCTTCACGTGTCACGGTGCCTCGCCCGGGCCACGCCGACCTGGGCGGTGTCGCCAAGACCGGCTCGATGGACATCCGAGACGTCCTCGAGCGCTCGAGCGCGCGAGAGACCGTCGGGCGGGTAGCAGCGGGCGCCGTCGCCAAGGCCGTCCTTCGCGAGGTGGGCGTGACCGTCAGGGGCCGCGTGATCGCGGTCGGAGGCGTCCGCTCCGAGCTCGTCGCCGACCCGCTGGACCCCGCGAGCGTCGATTGGGAAGCCGTCGAGGCTTCCTCGTTCGGGACTGACGACGCCGCGCGTGACGTCGAGATGCGGGAAGCCGTGGACGGCGCGCGGGACGTCGGCGAATCCCTGGGGGGCGTGTTCGAGATATGGGCGTGGGGGCTGTGCCCCGGCGTCGGCGGTTACGCCACACCCGAGGAGCGACTCGACGGACGGCTCATGGGGGCCGTCGGCAGCGTCCCAGCGGTCAAGGGCGTCGAGATCGGCCTCGGCTTTGCCTCCGCCGACCTCGTCGGGTCGCAGGTGCACGATGCGATCGTGCCGGCCGCCGACCCTGCGGGTCGGTCCCATGGGCTCACCCGGGGCAGCAACCGCGCCGGAGGCCTCGAAGGGGGCATGACGACCGGCCTGCCGCTGGTCATCCGTGCGGCCATGAAGCCCATCCCCACCTTGACGCGTCCGTTGCCCTCCGTCGACCTGGCCACGGGCCAGGTCGCGCCCGCGCACAAGGAGCGGTCGGACGTGGAGGCCGTGGCCGCCGCCCGGGTGGTGGGCGAGGCGATGGTCGCCTGGGTGTTGGCGTCGGCGTACCTGGAGAAGTTCGGCGGCGACGCGGTGCAGGATCTTCACGCCTCCTTCGCCGCCTACGCCGAGCGCCTCGCCGAGAGGGGCATATGGCAGAGGTGATCGTGCTCACGGGTTTCATGGGCAGCGGTAAGAGCACGGTGGGACGGCTGGTCGCGGATGCCCTCGGGCTGCTTTTCGTCGACCTGGATGCCGAGA
>JAJZQZ010000070.1 GCA_021802965.1 Actinomycetes bacterium | reverse complement strand
GGCTAAGCCAATCCAGGACCTCGGAGACCCGAGCGGTGGCCAACGCCATGCTGCTGTCGGCCGCGCCGTAGTAGAGCCGCAGCTCATCGCCTTCGATGACCCACCCACAGGGGAAGACCACGTCGGCGACGTCACCCTGGCGCTCGTACGGTTCCTCGGGACCGAACACCCATTCGTCGGCACGCCGCAGCACACGACGCGGGTCTTTGGCGTCCAGGAGAGCCAGGCCGAGTCGGTAGATGCCCCCCGCGATAGTGTGCCGCACCCCGTGGTACATCAGGAGCCAGCCCTCGTCGGTGAGCAGGGGCGGAGGCGAGAGGCCGATCTTGTTCGCGTCCCACCAGCCTCCCTTCCGGCACGGGAGCACGATCTGGTGGTCTCCCCAGTGCTTCAGATCGGGGGAGAAAGAGAGCCAGATGTGCGCGCCACCAACGTACGGGGTAGCCGACGGCCGGTGGATCATCGCGTAGCGTCCGTCGAAGCGCACGGGAAAGACCGCTGCGTCCTTGTTCTCAGGATGCGTGACCGGCCCCAGGCGGGTGAAGCTGGTGAAGTCGCGGGTGGTGGCCAGGGAGACGAGGGGGCCACCGCCTGAGTAGGCCGTATAGGCGATCACGTAGAGGCCTAGGTCTTCGACCCAGGTGATGCGAGGATCTTCGATCCCCCAGAGCTCCTCGGGGTGACCGTCGGGATCGGCCGGCATCGTGGGAGCCGGGTCGATCCGCCAGCCGCTGCGGCCGTCCTTGCTCCGGGCCACGGTCAGATGCGACAGTCCGCGGCGGTCCTCCACGCGCATGAGCAGCAGGGTCTCGCCGTCGACCAGAGCGGCGGCGGCGTTGAAGACCGAGTTCGCCGGGTAAGGAAGGTGGGCCGCGGTCAGGATCGGGTTACCGGCATAGCGGTGAAACGGTCCATCCGCAACGATCTGCCCGGGGGGAGCGACGTCGGACCCCGGCCTCATCAGATAGCTCCCACTGTGGCGGCGCCCGAGAGCATCTCGAGTCGGGGGAAGTCCTTCAGGCTACGATCGGCCCGCAGAAGGTGCATCTGCACCAGCGAGAGCAGCCACGCCAACGCGGACTCGGCGCCCTGGTTCAGGTTGACGCCATCGGGTTGGAGGCCGTCGTAGCAGCCGCCCCCGCGGAGGTCGCAGACGAACGCCTTGAGATCATTCTGGCCCAGGTACCACTGGAAGGCCAGCATGGCCGCCTCGACCCATTTCTCGTCGCCGGTGACCGTGTTCGCCGCGATACAGGCGTCGATCATGGAGTGCGCTTCCAGCGGCTGCTGATCGAAACGGGCTCGTTCTTTGTCGCGCACGTACCAGCCGTTGCTGCCGACGGGCACGAAGTAGCCGTTCTCGGTCTGCAGGTCGACGAGCCAATCCAGCGCACGCAGGCCGACCTCGACCATGTCGTCCCGCTCCATGGAATGACCGGCCAGCAGAAGCGCGTGGGGGATCTTGCCGTTGTCGTAGGTGACGATGTCCTCAGGCCAGGGCCAGTCCTCCGAGGCGTGCCTGGAGAACGCCCGCAGGAGGCGCTCGGCCAGGTGCCCGCGCAGACGCTTGGCTTCACTGTCGCCGGTGAATCGCTCGAGATAGGCCTCCAGGCCCAGTAGCGACATCGCCTGGGAGCGCAGATGCACGAGCTGCTCGGCATTGGGCATGGCCTGGTTGAAGAGCGAAGTGGCCAGGCCGAGTTGGCCCGGGTCGGTGCTCTCGCGGATGGTGACCCCGAGGCCCCAGAGTGCCCTCCCCTGGCTGTCCTCCGAGCCCGTCTCCTCCACCCAGTGCCGATCGTAGGGGAGGAAGTTGCGGAAGCGGCCGGTCTCCTCGACGAGGGCATACTGGAGGAAGGCCAGATACGTGCCTCGTAGACGACCGATGGTGGTGTCCTCGGGCAGCACCTTCTCGGCCAGGGCGGCGACGATCAGAGCCCGGGCGTTGTCGTCGGTGCAGTAGCCGTGGCGCAGGTCGGGCACATTGAAGGTGGCGTGTTGCAGTATGCCGGTGTGGTCGGTCAGCCGGCGCAGGTGGTCGAGCTTGAGCTCGGGAACGTCGGCGAAGTCGGCCTTGAGCGTGCGCGAACTGAAGGTGTGGCCCGACTGACGGGTGCGTTCCTCACGCGCCTCCGCGAACACCTGTAGGTACTGCTGGGCGACTTGCGGCCACACCGCGTCCCGGGCGAAAAGATAGGCCCGCTTGCGCATGGCGTTGGCCTCGACTGCATTGTCGAAGAGGTCGATCACCTGGTCGGCGATGGCTTCAGAGTCGTTGAAAGGCACGAGGCGGCCCCGCTCCTCGGCCAGCATTTCCGCCGCGTACCAGTAGGGAGTCGACACGATGGCCTTGCCGCTGCCCATGGCGTAGGCCAGGGTGCCCGACGAGATCTGGGCCTCGTTGATGTACGGCGTCACGTAGACGTCGCTGGCTCCTAGGAACTCGCTGAGCTCCTGGGGATCGACGAAGCGGTTCTGGAAGATGATGTTGCCCGCCACTCCCAGGCTCTTGGCCAGCTGCTGGAGCGACAGCCGGTAGGACTCACCGTCGTGCCGCAGCACGTGCGGGTGCGTCACGCCCAAGACGATGTAGACGGTCTCCGGGTAGCGCTCCACGATCGCCGGGAGCGCCCGTACCATGTGCTCGATCCCCTTGTTCGGCGACAGCAGCCCGAAGGTGAGGATGACCCTGCGCCCCTCCACCCCGAATTGGTCCTTGTAGTAGTTGGGATCGACGAACGCCACGTCGGGGATGCCGTGATGGATGAAGGCGATCTTCTCCTCGGGGACCTGATAGATCTCCTGGAGGAAGTCGCCCGCCGTGCGGCTGAGCACCACGAGCCGATCGGAAAGGCCGGCCAGCTTGCGCAGCGTGTCGAGTTGTCCCGGCGTGGGGTCTTTCAGCACGGTGTGAAGAGTGGTCACGACCGGCATCCGGAGTTCGCCGATCAGGCGAAGGATGTAGCGGCCGTCGGCGCCGCCGAAGATGCCGTACTCATGCTGCAGGCACGCGACGTCAACCTGGTTCATGTTGAGGAACTCCGCGGCCAACCGATAGTCGGTAAGACGCGACTCCTCCAGCTCGAAGCGGACTTGCTGCGGATAACGGTAGCCGCCGGCCACGTCGTTCATCACTACTGTCCAGACGGCGGACTCGGGCGACTGCTCCGCAAGAGCGTCGGCGAGATCGGCGGTGAAGGTGGCGATGCCACAGCGCCGAGGGGTGTGGTTTCCTATGAGGGCGACCTTGTTGAAACCGTGGTCGGCAGTTCCCGGCAACACGAGGCTGCTCATCGGTACGAGGGAGGCCGGTGGTCGCGAACGGGCGTCTCGCCCCCGAATGCATGCACGGCCTGCTGAGCCTCCTCCGCGCTGGAAGACTCACCCCGCGCGATCAGCCGCCCCTGCTCCCACAACCGCCAGACCCAAACAGTAGGGGAGGTCTCTGTCGGAGTCGACGGACGAATCTCGGTGCGCATAGCGAAGCCCTTCTCTCGAGAGATGCATGGCGCGTCGGCGGCGCAGCCGGGCGAGCCCATTAAGGAAACGGCGGCGCCGGGTCGCCCCGGCGCCGCCGCAAAGTGCTTCAGTCTGGGGCGACTACCAGCGGTTGCCGCCGCCACCACCGTAGCCACCGCCACGGTTGCCGCCGCCGCCACCGCCGCCACCGTAGCCGCCGCGGCTTCCGCCGGACCGGGGCTCACGTTCTTTGGCGATGTCGACCTTGATGGCACGGCCACCGAGGTCGGTGCCGTCGAGGGCCGATTTGGCCGCCTGGGCTTCCTCAGCGGTGCCCATCTCGACAAAACCGAAGCCCTTGGGGCGGCCGGTGTCGCGATCGGTGATCAAGGCTACTGACGTGACCGAGCCGTGAGTCTTGAAGAGCTCCTCTATGGTGCTCTCGTTGGTGTCGTACGTGAGGTTGCCCACGTACAGTTTCGATGCGCTCATCATGTTCCTCCGTTGCAGAGAGTATTGGACGGCATGCGAGAAGAGCGACTGCAAACGGGGCGATGAGAACGGTGAAGAGCTCGGCGCGGCGCCTGGAGAGGGGATCCTTTCGATGCTGAAGCGAAGCATATCACGTTTGGCGAATCGGCGTACAAGACCGACTGCACGGCCGCTCGAGCGCTGCGCGGGAATGGACGAGCCGACGGCGGCGGGGCCGCCCGCCGCCGTCGGCTCTCAGAATCCGGAGCGGGAGCCTGCTCCCCCGAGCCGTCGCCTATTCCGGTCCCTCCCCGGCCCGCCCGTCGGCGCAGTAATACCCGTCCTTTAGCTCGAACTCCTGAAAGTTCGGGCAGTCGCCGCACACGCAGCCGCGGCGCTCGATCGGGAGGGTGCTCTTGCCCTTCGCGCAGAAGAAGCCACCTTCGCCCGGGTAGGTCGGGCAACCGCCGCAGATGCATCTCTCCATATAGTGGGCTTCGTCAGGTACCTTCGCCACAGCCTCCTCCTCAGTCTTGTGTGCCGCCGCGTTCACCGGGTCCAGGCCCCGGTGCAAGGGGTTTGTTCCCCATTCCGCGGTATTCCTAGCACGGGATGTCCTCGGCCGAGGACGTCGCGAGCGCGCGGAATCTCGGCGTTACACTCCCAGCCGCCGCGGGAATCTCCCTGGCAGCGGCACAAGGGCGACAAGAACGGCGTTTTCAGATCTTCGGACGAGCCCTCAAGACACTGCCTTCCGCCGCCGATCCGCTGCCTTCCCTCGTCGATCGGCCCACGTCGCGCCGGCGCCCCAGTAACCGATCCACCGCCACGTAGGCCGCTCCAAGCGCGGCGAAGACGGCGATCAGCACCAGCGTGTAGAGGCCTACGCCGCCGTATCCCAGCTGCGCGGCGTCCATGAATCCGTACGGGTAGAACCCATCGAAGAGGGCCGCGACCAGGTTCGCCGAGAGGTACGCCAGCGGATACGCCAGCCACACCGCGATGTGCCGATAGCGGAAGACCCCCTTCCTCTCGAACAGCAGCCACTCGAGCACCGCCGCGATGGGCAGGATGGTGTGAAGCACGTGGCTGGGGAACTCCACCCGAGGCAACTCCGGAGCCAGGAGCACGTGGAACACGATGCCCGTGACGGAGGAGGCAAGGAGGACGCAACCGCGGAGGAGGGTCTCGAGCCGCGAAGGCACGCGCACCCCGCGCAGCTCCAGCACACAGAGGTAGAGCATCAGCAACCCGAGCGCGATGCTGCTCTGGATCGTGAAGTAGCGGAGCGGGTTGACCAGCTTCAGCGGGTCGGTGAAGGAATCGGTGACCCCGTAGGCGACGAGTCCCACCATCGCCGCCTTGAAGGCCGGGGACACCACACGCACACGGTCCCGCCTGGACGTGTCGGCGTCGTTCACCTGAGTCCCCCCTCCGTTGGTTCAGCTAAGGCCCGACCTGTCGGCTCATGATACTACCGAGGGCGGAGGCGCCGAGGTGGGCTCTTGACGCCCCGCACGCAGGCGGCTCAGCAGGAGGTCGGAGACTCCCTCGGGGTGATGGGCCTTGACGATAGCGTAGGCCATCCTCGGTCCGAACCGGGGGCGGAAAGCCAGGTACGTCTCCTCCCAGACCGGGTGGTACTTGGCCTTGTTCTCGTGCAGGCCTTTGTAGGGGAAGATCCCGCCGAGCGTCTGGTAGGCGACGGAGAAGGCCTGATCGAGGAGACGGTGCTCGTCTCGGAAAGGGTCGGCCTTGGAGCCATCCTCGGGCCGCGCCAGCGCGGTCGTGCCCCACGAGACCATGGCCGCCCCTTCGCCGGCGAGCATGCGGTGAGTCTCGGCGGTCAGGACCTCGGTCACGCCCTGGGGCGCCCCGGGGCGCCGGCGCTCGCAGTCCATGTACCACCCATTGCGCGCGGGGATGGGCTCGTAGACGAAGAACCCTTCGAGCCGTTCCCTTAGGAACAGGGCGAAGTATCTCCTCGCTCCCGGGCGGTCGAGCCGGGGAGACGAGACGGTGAAACCCACCGAGGAGACATCGCGGGCGGCCTCCCATTGCGCCGAGGTCTCGACCATCTGGCGCACCGCCTCGTTCGCATCGGGAAGCGGGAGCTCGGGCCGCGAGACCTGTCCGTACGACGCCCGCCCGTCTCGCATCAGCACCTCAGCCACGACGGCCCCCGCTTTCACGAGCACGTTGACCTTGTGACGCACACTCTTCATGGGCCCGCCCCCGAGGCTGAACTCGGCCAGCGGAAAGATCGCCTCAGGACCGAGGGGCATGAGCTGGTAGCCCGCCGACTTCAGCACAGGTGCAGCCCTGCTGGTGACCCCGTAATAGAGCAGCTGGTCGACCCCCTGAACCGCCATGACCGCTTCGAACGAGTGAGCCACGTCGGCCATCGCTCCGGGAGACGAAACGGGCTCGCCGAGAACGATGGCCACGTCGGCGACCAGCATGAAGCTGAGAAAGCCCGCGTCGGCCGGAGCCAGGAAGGTCGAGAGATCTGCTTCGCTAGCAAGGTACGAGGTGCAGTTGTAACCGTGCACTCGGAAGAGAGCGTCCACGACCGCGCGCTCGCCCGTGTCGAGGCCGTGTGGTTCGAACACCACGCCGGCCTCCTCGGCCACCAACTCCAGGGCGCCTCCGAAGGGTTCGGAGGCCGTGGGGAAACGGCGAAGCTCGCGGGCCGTGAAGGGCGAGGTCACCAGGGCGATGGCGCCCCCGCCCACGAGAGGCAGCGTCAGGAGGACGAACGCGACCAGGCTGAAGCCCGCCGCGGTGGACTGGTCGACCCCGAACAGCGAGAGGGCGAGGACGCAGAAGAACTGCCACGGGCCCACGTTGCCGGGCGTGTTCGGTATGAAGATGCCGATGCTGATGATGGCGAGCACCGTGGCCGCGTGCAGGATGCTGAGGTCGATGTGGTACGCGCGCAGCATCATCCACATGATGAACACCTGCAGCACGTTTATGCCGACGGCGACGATGCCGGCGACCACGACCGCTCTGGCGTCACGGAGCACCCGCAGCCCGACGAGAAGGTCCACCCCCACCTGCTGCACCCGGTGCCTGATCCGCCCTCGCGGCTGCCAGCGGGTGATCCAGTCGTGGAAGGACTCACCGCGCAAGGCCAGCAACACCCCTACGAGCACCACGGTGATGACGACCACGTCCAGCAGGATCTCCGCGAGCCGCAACACATGCGGCATGTGTAGGTGGCGGGTGGCCACCCAGACGAGAGCGGCCAGGGCAAGACCATCGGACACACGTTCCACGACCTCGGTCGAAAGGACGTTCGCCAGCCCCCTGCCGGTGCGCCGGGCCACAATCAACCCTCGCGCGACGTCGCCGGTCCTGAGAGGCAAGGTCTCGTTGAACAGGGTGCCGATGTAGGTCGCCTGCAGGACTGTGCCGAACGGCGGGTGGGCGGGCCGGAGCAGGAAGCGCCAGCGGACAGCCTGCAGCGCGATCGACAGCACATCCAGCACGATGGCCACGACCACCAGCCACCAGACCATGCCGCCCAGCTGGCGGCCGAGCGTGGGCAGGTGCAGCTGCCAGAGCACGTAGCCCAGGGCCGCTGCCGACAGAGCGTAGTTGAGCAGGCGCAGAGGATGTCTCCAGAGCCGTTTCACGCCCGCTACGTCATCTCCCCTACCTCTTCCCCTCCGCTCCGTCACCTACGCGCAGTACACCTTCACATTGTCGCCGTTCTTGGAGTCGACGTTGACCTCCATCTCGCCGAGCGACTGGATGAGGTCCTCGATGTCGTCCGACTTGAGACTGCTGAGGTCGAGGGTTATGCCGTGCTCGCCCATCGAGCGGTTCATCTGCTCCATCGCCTGAGGCGGGATCAACGAGGTCAGGCGCAGGCCGGAGCGGACGAGTCCCAGGGGCACCTTGACGTTCACGTTGTCGCCGGCTTCGCTGGTCACTTTCACGTACAGGAAGCGCGGATTGCTCCGAGGACCGGTCGCGGCTTCCGAAGGGGCCGGACCCGTCGGCGAGGCGTCGTCCAGGGCGTCGATAAGGCGGCCCGCCTCCTCCGGGGTGATCTTGCCGCCGGCCAGAATGTCCAGTATACGTGCGCGTTCTTCACTCATGGTCTCCTCCTCATGTCTCGCGGGCTCGAAAGCCCAAACCTCTACCTCAACTCGATGTGGATGGCCCGCTGCGGGCCGTAGATCGCGACCGACATCCCCCTTGCCTCCCCCACCGCCCCAAAGACTCCGAGGATCAGCCGGCTGTAATGGTGGTAGGCGCTGCCCATCAGCATCAGCACTCCGTCCACGACCAGCGCCAGCGCCAGGAGCACGCCGCCGACCACGAGTAAAAGGGGCCAGACAAGGAACACGGGCAGCCAGATGTGGAGGCCCTTCTCGCCCCCCTTGGCCAGGCGCACTTTTGAAAGCGCGGGGGGAAGCTTCATCGCCGCAACCGTTCCGCTGCCTCGTCCGCCGAGATCTCGCCGCTCTCCAACAGGTCCAAGACCCCGTTCGCGGGCGGGATCTCCTCCACCTGCACCAGGTGCAGCTCCTCCGAGATCCGGTTGAGGCGGTTCTTGATGGTGGGATAGCTCACCCCGAAGGCCTTCTCCATATGCTTGATCGACCCGTGGCAGCGCACGAACTCCCCGACGAACACCTGGTCTTCATATCTGAGGCCGGCCAGCGGAGGCAACTCGAACTCGCCTTGGATGCTTATGTCCGATCCTGTCAGGCGGACGCTCGAGACCACGAAACCCTTGCCCCCGGTCAGGTCGGTCAACTCATGCCACTCAGCACTCATGATGGGCACTCCGTGATTGATTTTCTTACCTGATTGTGACTGGAGACTTGGCAAAAGTCAATAGTCTTATTGATAAAATCAATCTACCCTCGAATGGCGGCGAGGCGCGCACGCCGCGAACCTGGTGCGCCGCATGGGCGCTTGCGAGGGCAATAGTTCTGTGATTAACTATTTCGCCATGAACGACAGTGGAGACCATCGCACCGACTCGACCGAAGACCCCCCCCACTTCGGCCTCTCAGGCCTGGAGGGGGTCGATGAGTTGTCGAGCCGAGTGCTTCGCGCCTTCCGGAGGACCATCCACCTCAATCGCCAGCTGACCGTGAAGACCTTCGCCGAGAAGGGATTCCACCCCGGGCAGGCGTTCATCCTGCGCGTGATAACGGAGAGAGACGGCATCAGTCAGCGGGACCTTGCCCAGGCGATGCACCTCTCCCGGCCGCGCATCACCACCATGCTGCAGAATCTCGAGCGGACAGGGGTGGTCACCCGCCGCAGCGATCCCACGGACCAGCGCTTGACCCGGGTGTTCGTCACAGACGAAGGCCGGCGCCTCGACCGGGAGCTGCGATCGGTGTGGACGGAATACGCCAACGTGACCATCGGGGCCCTTTCGGAGGCCGACCGTCTGGAGCTCGAACGTCTGCTGGACGCGCTCGCCGACCACATCCAAGAAGCTCTCGGGGAGGGAACAGACTCGTGACACGACTCCTGATCACGCAACTCCGCCCCTACTGGAAGGCGGTCCTTCTGGTGGTGTCCTTGGTGCTCGTCCAGGCCATCGCCAACCTGTACCTTCCAGATCTGAACGCCAAGATCATCAACAACGGAGTGGCCACCGGCGACACCGCGTATATCTTGCGGACCGGGGGGCTCATGTTGGCCGTGGCCCTGTTGTCGGGCGTGGCGGCGATAATCGCCGTCTACTTCAGCTCCAAGACGGCCATGGCGATGGGCCGCGACGTCCGTGGGGCCCTTTTCCGCAAGGTGGAGAGCTTCTCGCAGGCCGAGATCAACATCTTCGGCAGCCCCTCACTGATCACTCGCAACACCAACGACGTGCAGCAAGTGCAGATGCTCGTCGCGATCGCTCTTACCCTGATGATCATGGCGCC
This sequence comes from Actinomycetes bacterium, assembly GCA_021802965.1. Lineage (GTDB taxonomy): Bacteria > Actinomycetota > Thermoleophilia > RBG-16-64-13 > RBG-16-64-13 > JAJZQZ01. The sequence continues at coordinate 4,237 of JAJZQZ010000070.1, read as the reverse complement.
GGCCATGATGATCGGCGGGATCATCATGGCAGTGCGGCAGAACCTGGCTCTCTCCGGGATCCTGCTCATCATCCTCCCCATCATGGGCGTCGTGATCGGCCTCATGGTCCGGAAGGCCATCCCGTTGTTCCGTGCCATGCAGGTGAAGATCGACCGCATCAACCAGGTGATGCGCGAGACCCTGTCGGGGGTCCGGGTCATCCGGGCTTTCGTGCGCAACGACTACGAGGAGAGACGGTTCGACGACGCCAACTTCGACCTGACCGACACCGCTCTGCGGGTCGGGCGCCTCTTCGCCCTCATGATCCCGTCGCTGATCCTGATCCTCAACCTCTCCACGGTCGCCATCATGTACTTCGGCGGGATGCTGGTCGAGAACGGCAGCATGCCCATCGGCAACCTCATGGCCTTCATGACCTACGTGATGCAGATCCTCTTCGCGGTCATGATGGCCACGGTCATGGTGGCGATGATCCCGCGTGCGGCGGCATCCGGCGACCGCATACAGGAGGTGTTGGACGTCGTACCGGGCATCACCGACCCCGCGAACCCCGTCCCGCCTGCCGGTCGCGGCGACCACGGGCGCAGGTGCCTGGAGTTCAAGGGAGTCGAGTTCGGGTATCCCGGCGCCGAGGACCCGGTGCTCACCGGCATCTCGTTCTCGGTCTCCCCCGGGGAGACGACCGCCATCGTCGGCAGCACCGGCAGCGGCAAGACCACGCTGATCAGCCTGATCCCTCGGTTCTACGACGTCACCGGGGGCAGCATCGAGATCGACGGGGTCGACATCCGCTCGATGGACCGCACCGATCTGTGGGATCTGATCGGTTTCGTACCACAGAAGGCCTTCCTCTTCTCGGGCACCGTCGCGAGCAACCTGCGCTTCGGCGACGAGCACGCCACCGACGAGGAGCTCTGGCGCATACTCTCCGTCGCCCAGGCCCGGGAGTTCGTGGAGGAGATGCCGGAGGGCCTGCAGGCGCCCATCGCCCAAGGAGGGACGAACGTTTCGGGCGGGCAGAGGCAGCGCCTGGCCATCGCGCGGGCGCTCGTGAAGAAGCCGGAGGTATACGTCTTCGACGACAGCTTCTCGGCTCTCGACTTCAAGACCGACTCCATGTTGCGCGCCGCGCTGCGGGCCGAGACCGCTTCAGCCGCCGTGATCATCGTGGCGCAGCGCGTCAGCACCATCATGAGCGCCGATCAGATCGTGGTGCTCGACAAAGGGACCATCGCCGGCATCGGCACGCACGCGGAGCTCATGGCCGCCTCTGAGACATACCGTGAGATCGTCTACTCACAGCTGTCCGCGGAGGAGGCCGCATGAGCGCCCCCGACAAGACGCCGGCCCCCGCGCCCGGCGGGCCTCCGGCCGCAGGCGGCCGCCCTCCCGGAGCGCCCGGCGCCGCCGGGGCGGCGCGGCCGGCGGGCCCGCCAAGGGGAGGACCCGGCGGAGGAGGCCCCTTCGGCCACGGCATGATGGCCAAGGTCGAGAGGCCCAGGAACTTCAAGGCGTCGGCTCGGCGGCTCGCCCACACCCTCAAGCCGGAGTCGGTGCAGTTAGGCGTCGTGGTGGCCCTCGCCATGATCAGCGTCACGCTGACCATCCTGGCGCCGAAGATCCTGGCCCGTGCGACCAACCTGATCTTCGAGGGCGTCGTCGGGAAGCGCCTGCCGGCCGGGGTGACCAAAGACCAGGTGGTCACCGGGCTGGAGGCCGCGGGCAAGCACACGCTGGCCTCGATGATCAAAGCCATGGACGTGGTGCCTGGTCACGGCATCGACTTCAACGCCGTGGGCCGGATCCTGGCCGTGGTCACCGTGCTGTACCTCTTCTCGGCCCTCTTCGGATGGGGCCAGGGCTACATCATGACGGGCGTCGTCCAGCGGGTGGTCTACCGCATGCGGCAGGACGTGGACAAGAAGCTCTCGCGGCTGCCGCTCAAGTACTTCGATGACCACTCCCGGGGAGACATCCTCAGCCGGGTGACCAACGACATCGACAACATCTCGAACTCCCTGCAGCAGACCCTCACCCAGATCATCACCTCGGTCTTCACCTTGATCGGGGTGCTGGTGATGATGTTCTGGATCAGCCCTGTTCTGGCGGTCATATCCCTTGTCACCGTGCCGCTCTCGGTCTTCATCACGGTGTTCATCGTCAAGCGCTCGCAGAAGCAGTTCACCCGGCAGTGGGAGCGTACCGGCACCCTCAACGGCCACGTGGAGGAGATGCACACCGGACACGCGATCGTGAAGGTCTTCGGCCGGCAGAAGGAGGCCATCGAGACCTTCGACGTGGAGAACGAGCACCTGTACCAGGCCAGCTTCAAGGCCCAGTTCATTTCCGGGACCATCATGCCGGTGATGTTCTTCATCGGGAACCTGAACTACGTGGCCATCTGCGTCCTCGGCGGGCTGAAAGTGGCGAGCGGGACGCTGTCGCTGGGCGACGTCCAGGCATTCATCCAGTACTCGCGGCAGTTCACCCAGCCGATCACCCAGGTGGCCAGCATGTCCAACGTGCTGCAGTCGGCCATCGCGTCGGCGGAGCGCGTCTACGAGCTGCTCGACGAGCCCGAGGAGCAGGCCGACCCGGCGATCCCCGCCAAGCTCCTACGCCCCCGGGGCTGCCTCAGCTTGAAGGACGTCTCGTTTCGCTACCTGCCCGACACCCCGCTCATCGAGCACCTGAACCTCGAGGTGGAGCCGGGGCAGACGGTCGCCATCGTGGGACCGACCGGGGCCGGTAAGACCACGCTCGTGAACCTGCTGCTGCGCTTCTACGAGATCGACGAAGGCAAGATCACGCTCGACAACGTGGACATCCAAGACATGACGCGCGACGACCTGCGTCGCCTCTACGGGATGGTCTTGCAGGACGCCTGGCTGTTCGCGGGCACCATCCGGGAGAACATCGCGTACGGGCGTGAGGGCGCGACGCAGGAGCAGATAGACGCCGCGGCCGAGGCCGCCCACGTCGACCACTTCGTGCGCACCCTGCCCCTCGGCTACGAGACGCGCATCGACGACGACTCCACAAGCATCTCGCAGGGCGAACGGCAGCTGCTCACCATCGCGCGCGCCTTCCTGGCCGACCCGGACATCCTGATCCTCGACGAGGCCACCAGCTCGGTCGACACCCGCACCGAGGTGCTGATCCAGCGCGCCATGTCGCGACTGCGGGAGGGGCGGACCAGCTTCGTCATCGCCCATCGCCTGTCCACGGTCCGCGGCGCCGACACCATCCTCGTCATGGACCACGGCGCCATCGTCGAGCAGGGCACGCACGAGGAGCTCCTGGCCAAGCGGGGCTTCTATTACGACCTGTACAACAGTCAGTTCACGGAGGCTCTGGCCGAGGCGTCGTAGGACGCAGGTATTTATCTCTAGGGTTGCTAACGACCCTTCCTTGCTCTACGCTTGCCCGGCAACACCTCCAGTGGAATAGGTCCGTTCCGGCGTCTCGAGTCAGGAGGCATCCGATGGACAGCGCTCCCACGACCGCTCGACCGCCACGACCGCGTTCCCTGTGGCGACCGGCAGCAAGCCTGACCCTGACGGAGATCGCGTTGGCGGTGCTGGTTCTGGTGTTCGCGTCGCCCGCTCTGGCGCCGACGCCGAGCTTCCCCGACGTCCCGGCCTCTCACCCATACTACGACGCGATCACCGATCTGGCCGGCAGGGGGATCGTCAACGGCTATCCGGGGGGCACCTTCGAGCCGGATAGGCCGGTATCCCGTCAGCAGTTCGCGAAGATGATCGTGCTCACCGCGGGCTACCAGGTGAGCGAAGCGGACGTCTGCCCCTTCACCGACGTCGAGGTCTCAGGACCGGGATCTCTCTACCCGGACAACTACGTGGCCGTGGCTGCCGCCCACGGCATCACCAATGGCGCCGGTGGTGGGCTCTTCGAGCCTTACAAGCCTGTCAGCCGCTACCAGGTGGTCACGATGGTGGTACGCACCGCGGATGCCCTCGCGCCCGGCTCCCTTGCGCCCGTGCCTGCCGGCTATTCGGGGACCGCGGGCTGGGACGACTCGTCTACCCACTCGCCGAACGCCTTGCGGGCCGAGTACAACGGCCTCCTCGCCGGCCTGCCCCTCGCGAGCCTCGATCCGTGGGGGAACATGTCCCGCGGGGAGGTGGCCCAGGTGCTGCGCAACCTGTTGAACGACCTGACGCCGACTACCACCACCGTGACCGCGCCTGCCACGACGACCATCCCCGTCCCGCC
>JAJZQZ010000069.1 GCA_021802965.1 Actinomycetes bacterium | reverse complement strand
CGGGAAGGCCGCGCGCTCGGCAGCCGGCTAGGATGAATCTCCCGGAGGCTAGGAGGCTGTTGAAAAACGAAGTCCCGGCGGCCGAACCGCGCTGGGAGGCGCCATACGTCGTCCTCGGTCGCGCAAATAGCGCTGCTATTCACGCTCCCTGCGTCCTTGTCTGGCGCGTTCCCAGCGCGCCTCCGCCGCGAGAAGTCATATTTCAACAGCCTGCTAGCAGCGTACTAGCTCTCCGCCAGCCGGAACCCGCCGAGCAGAGTCCCGGCGGCCTCGAGCACCCCGCCGGCGATCGCAAGCGCCTTGTCGGAGATGGTGAAGCAGTGCTCGCGCTCGGCACGGGCGTCCACGTCGCCCACTTTGAACCCGGGCGTGACTTCGACCCCGTCCCGGAGCAGCCCCCTGACGACGCCGGAGATGTTCGACCGCACCGATGTCCCCTCGACGTGGCCGACCACGTCACCCGCGGCCACCGTGTCACCGATGGCCACCGAACCCGTGAAAACGCCCGACGCAGGGGCGCGCAATACCCGCTCAGCCCCGAACCCTCCGACCTCGCCCGGTATTCCTGTGTTGGGGATGGCCGCACCGGAGTAGATCACTCGCCCGAGGCTGTGGCCCCTCATGGTCTCGATCACCGCGTGGCAATCGAGCCCCGCCGTGAAACCGGGCCCGAGGGCCACGACAGCCGGAGCCAGGTCACGTCGAGTGCCGAGATTCCGCTTGGCGATGATGGCGTCGACCAGGAGCGACGGCTTCAGCACGCCGACGATCTCCGCCCGCGGATCCACGACCACGGCGACGCGCCCTTGGGCGGTGATCGCAACAGCTTCGCCCGCGTCGGACGCCCGAACCGCTTCCACGCCCTCCACCGTCCAGCGGCCGAAGTGGACCGCTTCGGCGAACGAGACCGGCCGGCGCACCACCGTGGGAGCCGGGATCTCGGTCAGCACCACGGCGAACCCGACGCGATGCAGCCGGTAGGCCACGCCGCTCGCCAGGTCGCCCGCGCCCTTTACGACCGCCAAGGGCCGACCCACACTCGGACCGCTAGCAGGCATGGTCACACTCGCGGACGACCTTCGACTTGAGCGAAGCGGCGGCGGTATCGAGCTTGCCGTGCCACTCCGCGATGATCTGTCCGAGGATGCTGACACTGATCTCGCCGGGAGTCTGCCCCCCCAGATCGAGCCCGATCGGAGCATGCACTCGGGCTAGCGCCTCTGCCGGGATGCCCTCGGCGGCCAGGTCGTCCAAGACGATGCGGACCTTGTTCCGGCTGCCGATCATCCCGATGTAGGCGGCCGGTGAGGTGACCACCGAACGCAGGGCATCCTTGTCGAACAAGTGGCCATGCGTGACGATGACCACATGGGTGCGATCGTCGATGCGGGTCAGCGAGGCTGCCTCGGCGGGCGACCCGACGATCACCTCATCGGCCTGTTCGAAGCGCTGGGCGTTGGCGAACTCCGGCCGGCTGTCGATGACCACCACCCGAAAATCCAGCAACTTGGCCATCGGGCAGAGCTTCTGGGATATGTGCCCGGCTCCGACGATGAGTAGCGTGCGCGACGGCGCGTGCACCTCGAGGAAGACTGTGGTCTCGCCCCCGCAGACCATCCCCAAAGCATGCTCCCCGGTGGGGCGCAGCGCATACTCGACGGTCCGGGACTCCCCGCGCCGGAGACAGTCGAGGGCATCCTGGATCACCTGCGCCTCCACCTTGCCGCCGCCGACGGTGTCGATGGTCTTGCCGTCGGGGAGCACCACCATCTTGGCTCCCGTCTTGCGCGGCGTCGATCCTTTGGCGTCGATGACCGTCGCCAAGACGAAGGGAGTGCCCTCATCGGCGAGGGCGGCCATCTCCCTGTACAGATCTCTGGTCTCCATCACCTGACTCCTCACTGCGCGTTGTGTGCGGGCCAGTATAACGCACACCGGTCAGACGGGAAACACGGCCGGAAAGACCTGCGGGGGACCCGCGCCTCAGCGCGGGCCCCCCGCTGTGCTCCGCCGGGCCTCTCGAGCGGCCCGGCGTCGGGGGCCTTCGTCAGGAGCCTCTTAGCGCGCGAACCGCGCCCGGGGGTTGATCGGCTGATACACACCGACGTTCAGGAGGACGAACCAGACCAGGAAGTCACCGATGAGCTCGCAGATGGCTATGGCGATGATGGCCCCGACCGACAGCTCGTTGAAGCTTGCGGCCAAGATACCGGTCACGACCAGGCCCACGACGACGACGCCGCCGAAGAACAGCAGGCCGTAACGGCTCAGGATAAGGCTGACCGACTCGCGCGCCGTACCCGAAGCGTTCCAGCTGACGCTCAAGAGCACCACGAGCACGAGGAAGTTGAAGACGATGAGCCCGATCTCCAAGTTGTGCAGGTTGCCGGTGGCCACGTTCTCGGATCCGCGGGCGCCGGCTTCGGCCAGCAGAAGGGTCAGGGTGCTGCCCCCCAGAAGGGAGTACGCCGCCACCATCACGGGCATCAGAGCCGAGTGCCACAACGGGATGCTCGGTGGCGTGGCGATGACGAACCCGTCATAGACCATGACCACAGCGGCGGAGATGCCGGCCAGCACGGCGAACACGGTCTCGGCCGCGGTGCCGGTCCCGGGAAGGACGCCCCCGTGGATGAGGATGTATATGAACCCGAAGACCGCCAGACCGACCATCCCGAGGATACCGCGGCTGATCCAGGAGCTCTGGGGCCGCATGATCGCACGCCAGAACCGGAGCGGGTTGCCCAGGTACAGGAAGTGAGCCGCGCCCTTGCCGACCACCGCGAGACACCAGCCGACGATGGCCGCCACTGTGAAGCCGGTGAAGAGCGACACCATGAAGGTGCCTCCGCCAAGGCCGCCCAGGAAGAAGGCGGTCGTGATCAGCCAGCGCCACTCGGTCTGAGAGCGGTAGCCCATCACGAAGTTGTCGTTGTCAAGACCATAAGCAACCGCTGCCTTCACGGGTTGCCTCCTCTCACTCGTGGTGTGCCGGCTATTCCAGGTAGAAGACGGACGGGTCGGTCCCTAGCTCGGCCAACGGCTGGTAGCCGTCCCTGCGCGCGATCTCCCGGCGGACGTGTGAATCCGGGTCGTCGAGGTCGCCGAATATCCGCGCCACGGCGGGACAGGTGATCACGCAGGCCGGTTCTTTGCCTTCGGCCAGCCGATGCTCGCAGAATGAGCACTTCACCACGGTGCCGCCCTGGAACTCGCGCAGCTTGCGCTCCTCGAAGGGGGTCTTGTGCCCCGGGAACCAGGTGTTCTTCTCGAGGGCCTCTTTGCTGAGATACGTGCGGTGCTTGTACGGGCAGGCCACGTAGCAGGCCCGGCAGCCCATGCACTTGTCGTCGTCCACCAGGATGAGGCCGTCGTCGGTCTGATAGGTCGCCCCGGTCGGGCAGGCCTTCAGGCACGGCGCATCCGAGCAGTGATTGCAGATGAGCGGGGTGTAGACACGGGTCACATTCGGGTAGTGGCCCACCTCCTCGCTCACGGTCTTGGTGAAGAAAACACCCTTGGGCGTGCCGTTCTCCTGCTTGCACGCGAGTGTGCAGGCTTGGCAGCCCACACACCGCTTCAGGTCGAGTGCCATCCCCCATCTCGTCATCGTAGCCTCCCTACCTTTCCACGCATATCGCGGTAAATGCTCATCCGCCGGCGATGAAGCGCACGATGTCCATGGCCAGCACAGTGTCGCCGTCGCTCACGGGCGTGACCAGCCCGACCTTGCGGCGCACTCAGCCACCGTTCAAACGGATCATGTACTCGGGTCGCATCTCGCCGTCCTCAGCCAGGAAGTCCAGAAGCGTGGAGTCGGTCCCCGTGGGGATGGACTCCAGCACACCCGCTACCGTGGCCTTGTCGTCGGCGACCTCGAACCAGCGAGCGCTCTGATCCCAGCCGAGGTGGTCCCGGACAGTGCCGAGGACCACCAGGCTGACCTTGGTCATCGTGGTCTCCACTCCTACGAGGCTGCTGAGAGCTTCTTGATCTTGACCTTGGCGACCGATTCGAGGCCACCCGTCACCAGACATGTGTAGTCGAGATCGGAGGGCAGTAACCGGTTGAAATGGCCGCCTCCGGGCTTGACGATCGCGTGTCCCTCGACCCACCGGCCGACGGCGTTCGAGACCGCCACCGTCTCGGGATGCACCCCCTCGACGATCTTGACCGGCCCCCGGATGGCGTCCTCGCGGGAACGCAACTCGATGAGGTCGCCGTCCTTGAGGCCCTTCTTCTCGGCGGTCTTGGGATTGAGGAGCAGACCCATGTGGATCGGGTCGCGGTAGACGATGTCGGAGATCCACGGTATGGAGAGGTTCTCGGAGAAGTTGACCGTGGTGTCCTTGAAGGTGATGGCGTACATGTCGTACTCCGCCGCCTCTTTGTGCACCGGCGGGATACGCCCGTCGGGGAACGGCACGTACTGGGAGAAGTCCCAGTCGATGGGGCAGCCGGTCGCCTCGAAGTTCTTCTTGAGGTCGGCGCCGGTCTTCATGATGAACTCGTTGTACAGCGGGTAGCGGTAGGGGTGGGGATCGTAGGAGATCGACGGCATGCGTTCGACCACGTTGTGGCCGTGCTCCTTGAACCACTCGAGGCCCTTGTCCTCGCCCTGGGTCATGCGCGCGAAACGGTCGTAGATCTCTGTCACCGGGTGCTTCTTGTCGGCCTCGAGCATGTACTCGGGAGCGTTCACGAAGCCCTGGACGAAGTTCATGATGTCGTTCATGTTCTTGAGCATGCCCATCCGCTCGGAGATCTCGTACAGGATCTCGGTGGCGTCACGGCACTTGCCCGTCGGCGGCACAGCCGGCTGCCGAAGCTGGATGCCGTAGGTGCTGGGCGGCTCGATCATCAGGAGGTTGTAGCTCTCCAGGTAGGTCAGGTCCGGCAGCACGATATCGGCGTACATGCTCGACTCGTTCAGCACCACGTCGATGGCGGCGATGAAGCCGATGGAGTTCATCAGCTTGTCGAAGAACTCGGTCGTGCCCGGCATGTTCCACAGCGGGTTGGCGTGGTAGATCAACATGGCCTCGGGCATGATGTCCTTGACGCCCCACTTCTCGGGGTCCTGGAAGGTCATGTGATTCAGCTGACCCGGGTCCACCCCGATAGGGAAGAAGTCGCGCAAATGTGTGGTGTTCGGCGGCCAGCTGAAGGGCACGCCGGGGCCGAGCTGGTGCGGCTTGGGATCGAGCATCCCGTCGGCCGCTTCTTCCCAAGACTGGCGCAGGTCGAGCAGCACGCCCAGATGCCCGCCGACCGCATCGATCGCGCCGATGAGGATGTTCAGGACCTTGTATGCCATGTTGTCCTGGACGCTGAAAGAGTGCGCCTGGCCGCCGCGGTAGTAGTTGATGGCCGCGGGGCGGTAGCGGTAGGTCTTGCCCTCGATCTTGATGGTCGAGCCGATCTTGGCCGCCTCGACGAACTCTTTGGCGATGCGCCGGATCGTCTCGGCAGGTATGCCGGTGAGGTCGGACATCTTCTCGGGCGTGTACTCGGCGTACTGCTCTTTCATCACCGTATACCCGGTGCGGGCCTCGACGTCGCCCACTTTGAAGTGGCCTTCCAAGGCCGGGACGGCGCCCGCCGCGTTCCAGGCGACCGCCCTGTCCGTGACGGTGTCCCACATCAGGGCCTGACCGTCGGCGTCTCGAAGGATCCACCCGTCAGGGCCGATCAGGTACGGGCCGTTGGTCCGGTTGGTGAGGAACTCCTCGTCCACCTGGTTGAGCTCGTGCATCAGAGTGTGGATCAGGCCGAGGACGAAGAAGCGGTCGCTTGCCGGGCGGATCGGGATCCACTCGTCGGCCTTGGCTGCCGCGACCGAAAGGCGGGGCTCCACGGCCACGACATGCATGCCCCGGTCGACCCGGGCGTCGGCCATGCGCTTGACCGAGCCGGACACGTGCAGGTGCGAGCTGAACCCGTCGCCGCCGCCCACCTGGATCCAGTAGTTGCAGTACTTGTAGTCGTTCACGGCGGCGAACGTCGAGTGATAGATGCCGTTGACCGGGTGGTACCCGCCGCCGCAGTACGTGCCGACCGTCGAGAAGAAGTTTCCGCACCCGAACGAGGCCGGCCAGGCCCAGTTGTACAGGCGCTGGAAGTCGTTGATGGCCGGCTGGAACTTGCGCGGATCGTCTTCGATGACCTTCTTGAACTCAGCGGCGACGGTGTCGAGGGCCTCGTCCCACGAGATCTCCACCCACCCCGGATCCTGGCCCTCGCCCTTCTTGGGATTGGTGCGCTTGAGAGGCGTAGTGACACGCTGCGGGTCGTAATGGCGCATGATGCCCGCGTTGCCCTTGGGGCATAGCTTCCCGTAGTTCGCCGGGTTGCTGGGATCACCCTCGATCTTGGTGATCACCCCGTCTTCGACCTTGACCACGGTCCCACAGCTGTGCAGACACATCTTGCACGTGCTCTTGACTGTGTAGGTCTCCTTCGCGGCGTACTTCGTCGTCATCGATCTCCCCCCTCCTGTCCCAAAAGGTCGTTTCCCGGTGTTCTCTCGGACGAATTAAAAAGGGCGCCGGCTCGGGTCGGCAGACCCGCGAGCGACGCCCTGCAGCACAGAGGACTATCGGCCGTCTCGAAGCTGGACGACACGCGCAAAGAAAAGCCTAGACGGCTTCGGCGGTCGCTTGCACAAGCCGGCTCGCCGCCGGCTGGACCCCGACCAGGAGCTCGTCGGCAAAGCGCTCGCACATGGCGTAGGCCGCATCCAGATCGACGGCGTCTCGGCTGAACATCCATTGCAGCACGAGGCCCTCCATCATCGCCACCAACATCGAGGCGCTCGTCCGTGCATCCACGGGCATGAACTCGCCCGCTCGGATACCGTCCGTGATGGTCCACTCCACGTAGCGCAGGTGTGTGTCGTAGATCTCGTGCGTGTACTCCTTGACCACCTTCTCGCGCAAGGCCTGACCGAAGAAGTCGATCACCACGGTGTAGTACTGGCGCGTACGCACCCCGCTGCGGAAGAGGTTCTGGAAGTTCAACCGCAGGCGCTCGCGGGCCGAAGTCTCGGCCCTGTAGCACGCCTCCAAATCGGCTTCCAGCCGCTCGATCATGCGTCTCAACACGGCCAGGAACAGCTCGTCCTTCTTGGGAAAGTAATACGACACCAGCCCCTTGCTCACGCGAGCCTGCACGGCCACCTGATCGAGGGTGGTGTTGTAAAAACCGTTCTTCAGGATGAGACGCAACGCGGAGTCGACGATCTCCTCCCGCCTGGTCTCCTCTGTGCTGCGCACTCGCGCCATCTCGCAATGCCCCTTGTCCCCGCCGTCCGCCTTCACTGGCGTGCGTTTCTTTGTATCGACGGCCAGGATAGCATACGGACGAGCTTGCCGAATCCCCCTGTTCAAACAGGTCGCGGCCCCCTTGGGCGCGGCTAGAAGCGAACGCTATTGTTCGGCCGGCCGGTCGGCGACCCGGTCCACGTGCCGAAGACGAAACCCCGCTCGAGGGCACCCGAGTCATCGAGTCAGGTACTCCGGGTGGGGTTCGCACTCGAGCTTGGTGCGGGCTTGGAGCAATGCCCACTTGTGCTCGACCTGGCCCTGCAGGGTGGCGATCTGATCGGGGTCGAGGTGCTTGAACCGACGCTGGGTCTCGAGGTAGCGCTCCACGGGCAGGCCCGTGTGACCCCGGTTGATCGTGTAGTGCTCGCCGTCCTCGACCTCGTAGAGCGGGAAGAACCCGGTCTCCACCGCCAGGCGGGACACGCGCACGGCCGCATCGTCGGGGATGCCCCAGCCGGCAAGGCAGGGAGTGAGGCACACGATGAAGCGCATGCCCTTCATGTCTCGGGCCTTGGCTACCTTGCGGGCCAGGTCGTCGGGGTAGCCGATGGTCGCGGTAGCGACGTACGGCACCCGGTGGGCGGCCATGATCTCGGCGATGTCCTTCTTCTCGGTGGGCTTGCCGCCCGGGGTCGACGATGTCGACGCGAGATACGGGGTCGAGCCCGACTTCTGCGAGCCCGTGTTCATGTAGCCCTCATTGTCGAGGCATACATAGACCATGTCCTCGTTGCGCTCAGCGGCGCCGGAGAGCGATTGGATGCCGATATCGTACGTGCCGCCGTCGCCCGCGATCACCAGGATGTTGACGTCGCCCCTCCCCTGCCGGATCAGCGACCGCTTCATGCCGGTGGCCGAGGCCGCGCTGGCTTCGAGCGTGGTCTGGTAGGTGGGGATGCGCATGGAGCTGTACGGCTGATGCCCGGAGATGATGGCGATGCACGAGGGCGGGATCACCGCGATGGTGTTCGAGCCCATGGTGTTGAGGATGTACCTGATGGCCAGAGCCTCCCCGCATCCCGGACACGCGTTGTGTCCCGAGCAGAATACGGGCTTCTCTTCGATCTCGTATTTGAGCTGATCGATCATCGGGCTCACCTCTGCCACAGCGATTCCGCCACCGGCTCATCGGCCATGGCTTTCTTTGCCAGTTCCTCGATCAACCGCGAAGGCACGTTCAGCCCGCCGACACCCGCCAGATAGCTATGGACGGTCGGCGCGTCCTTCATGCCGTAGAGGTTCGCCTTCAAAGTCTGAGCCAGCACTCCACCGATGCCCGGCGACACGTTACGCTCGATGACCATGAGCTTCGGTATCCCCGCGATCGCGGCGCGCACGTGCTCGGTGGGGAACGGGTTGAAGAGCTTGATCTTGAGGAGCCCGACCTGGAGGCCCGCTGCGCGCAAGGCGTCGACGGCCACCCGGGATGTCCCGCACATCGCACCGAAGCCGACGATCGCGAGGTCGGCGTCGTCCATGCGGTAGCGCTCGATGATGCCGTAGCTCCGGCCGAAAAGCTCCTGGTACTCGGCGTCGGCCTGGATCGACCTCTCGGCCACGAGGGCCATCGATTCGGTCAGCTCCTTGCGGTGCCGGTAATACATGTCCTGGTTGACCACCGCGCCCCACGACTCGTTGATCAGTGGGTCGAGACGGTGTTCGGGGTTGAACGGGGGCAGATACCGATCCACACGCTCCTGCGATGGGACGACGACCGGCTCCAGGGCGTGCGAGATGTAGAAGGCCTCGTGCACCACCATCGCGGGCAGGTTCACCTGCTCGGCCACCTTGAAGGCCTGGATGACGGTGTCGAGCGACTCCTGGCCGCTCTCGCAATAGTACTGGATCCAGCTGGTGTCGCGCTGCGACAGGCTGTCCGACTGGTCGGGCCAGAAACCCCATGGGGAGCCGAGCGTGCGGTTGACCTCGGCCATGACGATGGGAGCCCGCGCCCCGGCCGCGTAGTGCAGCATCTCGTGCATCAGCAAGAGACCCTGCGACGCGGTAGCCGTGAACACGCGGACGCCCGTGAGCGACGCGGTCACACAGGCGCACATCGCTGAATGCTCGGACTCGGCGGTCATGAGATCGACGTCGAACTCGCCGGACAGCTGCAGGTCGCTGATCTTCTCGGCGATGGGCGTCTGAGGAGTGATCGGGTAGATGGGCACGACCTGCGGGCGGGCCAGCATGGCGCCATACGCGACGGCATGGTTGCCCGTGAGCAGCATGCGAGTGTCGCCCTCCTGCACAGGAGGCATGCACGACTGCCCGCTCGTGACCGTGATGTTGGAAGTGTCCATGCTCATCGCGCCACCGCCTCGAGATGTACGGCGCCGCGCGGGCACTCGGCCACGCAGAGTCCGCAGCCTTTGCAGTACTGCTCCAGGATCGCGTAGTGCTCCGGCCGATCGGCGTCCTTCTTGATCGCCGTGTCGGGGCAGAACACGAAGCAGTTGTCGCACTCCACGCACAGGCCGCAGCTCATGCAGCGGGCCGACTCGTGCGCGGCTTGGTCGACGCTGAAGGCCTTGGCCACCTCGGCGAACCCAAGAAGGCGCTCGGCCGCCCCCGTCCGTTCCTTCTCCGTCCGCTCGGCGGGCGGGAAGTAGAACGCGTTGATCTCCTCCTTCTGGACGGCCTGCTTCAAGTCGAGGTGCGGCAGGACCTCGGCGGATGGATGTCCGAGCGAAGCCGCGATGCCCCAGGCCGCCCGGCGGCCCGCACCGATCGCCGCTGAGACGTAGCGGTACTGGCTGGCGACGTCGCCGCCGGCGAAGACCCCGGGCAGGCCGGTGGCGCCGCTGGCCATGTCGACCTGAATGGTCCCGCCGCCTGCCGCAGGCACGGCGGCGAAGGCGGTGAGGTCGGGATCTTGGCCGATGGCCATTATGACCGAGTCGGCCTCGACCGCGAACCCGCTGCCCTCCACGGGCATGGGGCGCAGCACTCCGACCGGAGCCTCTGTATCGAGGGTCACGAGGGTGCACTCGAGGTTGAGGCACTCCTCGGTGAGGGTCGCGCTGGCGGCCATGGCCCCGTCGACCAGAGTGACGCCCTCTTCGAGAGCTTCAAAGACCTCTTCGTCCTGAGCGGGCATGATATTCCGCGTCTCGAGCGACATCAGGGTGACGCTCTTCCCCTGCCGCCGGGCCGTACGGGCCACGTCGATGGCCGCGCTGCCGCCACCGATGACGACCACCCGCTGCCCCAGGCCCAGATCTTCGCCGGCGCTCGAGCGGCGCAGGTACTCCAGGCCGTCGATGACCCGCGCGGGACCGCCCGCGTCATCGAGGTGGCCCAACCGCTTGGCCCGCTGCGCACCTACCGCTAGGAACACCGCGTCGTACTCGCCGCGAAGCCGCTCGAGAGACTCGGGATCGGCCACGGGGGCGTTGGTGCGGATCTCGACCCCGAGGTCGACTATCCTCTGGATCTCTTTGTCGACCACTTCTTCGGTCAGCCGGTACTCGGGGATGCCGTAGCGCAGCAGTCCCCCCGGCTTCTCGCGAGATTCGAGGACGGTCACGTCGTAACCGAGGCGACGCAGGTGGTAGGCGCACGAGAGACCGGCGGGGCCGGCCCCGACTACGGCGACCCGCTTGCCCGTCGACTCGCCGGCGGGCGGCAGGGCCCAGCCCGCGGCCAGAGCCTGGTCACCCAGAAAATGCTCCAGGCCGTTGATGCCGACCGCGCCCTCGAGGACCGTGCGGTTGCACTCGCTCTCGCAGGGATGGTGGCATACCCGGCCGGTCGTGGCCGGGAAGGGGTTGGTGTCGACCAGCGACAGCCAGGCTTGCTGGTAGGCGCCTTCGCCGATCGCCTTGATCCACCCGGGCATCCCGTTGGAGACGGGGCAGGCGACGTGGCACGGGGAAGGCTTGTACGCATGCACGGGGATGGCGGCGCGCCAGGTGCCCGTGGTCAGCTCGTCGGTGAAGCTGGTGGTCCACTGGGTGCGGATCTCGGTAGTGGGGGCGCTCACGCCGATGCTCCTTCCGCGCCGGCGGAGGTGGCTACAGCGGCCACAAGACCCGAACCCTCTTCACCCTTGATGCGCACCATCTGGTAGCCGTCGAGCACGGCGGCAGCGTTCTCGTTCTTCCTCGCGGGCGACACGTCGCGGACCACCTCGGCCAGGAACTCCACGTCGGGCGAACCCATGACCTTCGCGAAGGCGCCCAGGATCGCCGAGTTGACGAATCGGCCCACCCCGTTCTTCTGGGCGACGGCAAGGGCGTCGAGGGTCGCGAAGCGATGATCACCCATGTCGGCGAACTGCTCGGGCGCCCGGGTGGAGTTGATCAGGATGACCGTATCGGGGCCCGCGCCGGACATGAGCGCGGGGCTGAGCAGCGACGGGTCGAAACACACGATAGCGTCGGGCTCGATGATGTCGCACCGCTCCCGCACCGGCTCGGTATCCACCCGGATGAAGGTAGAGACCGGCGTGCCTCGCCGCGCTCCCCCGTAGCTCGAGAAGGCCTGGACGTACTTGCCTTCCCTGAAGTAGGTTATCGCCAGGACCTCCCCGGCCATCTGGGCTCCCTGCCCCCCGCGGCCCTGGACTCGTATCTGTAACACATGCGCTCCTTCTGTCCTAAACCGAAGAGCGCGGACCGGTCGCCCACGCCCCGTTGCCGTTCGTCTCTGGTTACGGAGTGCGGCGGAGGTAGCTCCCGATACCAGGCTGGGCCACGATCTGCCCGTCCTCGACCGCCACCTGACCGCTCTTGATCGTCATGACCGGCCAGCCCTTCAGGGTGCGGCCCTGGTAGAGCGAGAAGTCGGAGAACGAGTAGATCTTGCTCTCGTCCACCTCCTGCTCCTTCTCCAGATCGACGACGACCAGGTCGGCGTCGGACCCCACGGCGATGGTGCCCTTCTTCGGGTAGACCCCGTAGATCTCGGCCGGGTTCTTGCTGGTCACCTCTACCAGCCGCTCGAGGCTCACGCCCCGCTTGTTGACGCCCTCGTGCAGCAGGACCGGGAGGTGGGTCTGGAGGACGGCGTAGCCCGGAAGAGCGCCCAGCATGCCCTTGTCGGCGCCTTTGGTCGCCCGGTCGCAGGACACGTTGTCGGTGCCGATAGTGTTGATGGTGCCGTCCTTGACCGCATCCCACAAAGCCTCACGGTCGGCGGCGGACTTGATGGGGGGAAGCATCTTGGCCAGGAGGCCGACGGAGTCGTCCTTGTCCAGAGACAGGTAGGGCGAGGTGGTCTCGACGAACAGGGTGGCCGGCCGGTTGGCCCGGGCGGCGGCGACGCCCTTGGCCGACGACATGTGCACCAGGTAGAAGCGGGCCCCGGTCTCAGCGGCCAGCCGGCAGGCCCGGATCACCGCGTTCTCCTCGGACTCGGGCGTGCCGACCCCGGCCCACTCGCACAAGCCGCCGTCAGGAGTGGCCTCGGCCACCTTGGCGAAGTCGGCGTTGAACATGTCCTGGTTCTCGCAGTGCACGCATCCGGTGAGGTGCCCGCCCATGTCGACCAGTTGCTGCAATCCCTGCTTGATGAAATCGTCCTCCACATTCGGGAAGACGCCCGTGACGCCACACATGTAGAACTTGAAGGAGGTCACCCCGAACTCGTCGATATACCGCCGCATCTCAGCCAGCTGATCGGGAGTGAACATGCTCAGGTGGAAGAAGAGGTCGGTGGACGACCTGCTGTCGACCGTGTCGATGAGTCCGGGGAGCCCGGGGACGTACGATTCGCCGCCGCCCATGAACACGCCGATCGTGGTGATCCCCCCGGCCAGGGCCGCGCGGGTCTCACTCTCGCACTCGGCGCCGAAGTCGCCGGTGAAGATGCCCAGGTGCACATGAGGGTCGATCACGCCCGGGATGACGTACTTTCCCGATGCGTCGATCGTCCGTGTCGCCTCGCCGAGCTTGTCCTCGGAGTCGATGGCCACGACCACCCCATCCTTGACCCCTACTCCGGCTCTCACTTTGCCCGTTCCGGGAATGACCAGGGTACCGTCGACGATCTTCAGATCAAGCACTTCGACCACCACCTTCTGACGCGGTTCACGTCGCACAGGCTGCAACAGCGGATTGCGGGGGCCTGGGGAGCCGGGAATGGCGACACAAATCAACAGGACGGGTGATCCTGCCCCCCACGGGTCCGGCAGACTGAGCACACACTAGTGGGCTGCGGTAGGGGTGTCAACATGCTTGTAGTGATTCCTACAGAGAAGTAGTACACTGTGCGCGCCATGCCTTCCGGACCGGTGGTGATCAGTGCTCAACGCGAACGATCATCGGCTTGAATACACGCAGAAGCCTTTCGCCGAAGCGCTCAACGACCTGCTGAGGCAGGAGCGAGGCGACCCTCAGGCACGTGTGAACCTGCGCGAGTTCTTCGGCCGGGTGAAGGGATGGGAATACGAGACCCTCCGCAAGCAGATCACGGGCGAGCGCACCCTCAAAGCCGATGCCATCGAAGCCATGGCCGAGGCCCTCGGCGTGCCCCCCGAGTACTTTCAAGAGTACCGGCGCGGCCAGATCGAGCAGGCCATCACCACACACCCCGAGCTGGTCGACCTCTTCTACGACCTCATGGTCAGCCGGGCTAAATCCCTCGACGCCATCGCAGTGCCGCTGGTCTCTCGGGTGCTCGACCAGCTTGCGGCCCGGCGCGACCTAGTGTCACGCTCCGTAAATGACTTGTAGTATAATAGCCTCATTGGTGGTCACGCTCACCGAAGGAGGCTGCTCATGGCGCGGGCGCGGAAGATCGAACTCACCCCGGAGGAGGAGAAGAC
>JAJZQZ010000068.1 GCA_021802965.1 Actinomycetes bacterium | reverse complement strand
TTGGAGAGCCTGCAGAGCTCGTGGGCGATGGTGCGGATGTAGCGGGCACGGGCGGGCACTTCCACGCCCATGAGCTTCTCGACGGCTTCGCAGTACCCGTGGTTCATCGCGAAGCTGGAGATGTAGTCCAGACGGTCGGTGACCGGGATGAACTGATGGTAGGTGCGGTGCTCGGCCAGCTTCTCGACGCCCCGATGCAGGTTGCCGATGCCGGGCCGGGTGCGCACCACGATCTCGCCGTCCAAGTCGACCACCGCTTGGTACACGCCGTGCATGGAAGGGTGCTGCGGGCCCATGCTGACCGTGATGGTCTCGCGATCGCCGGCGACCCGCTGGCGGGTGCGCTCCTTGCGGGCCTGCAGCTCGGCCTCGGTGGGCCGGGGCTTCACCGCGGGCGGGTGGCCGTTACCGTGCCCCGAGTCGTGAGTGGTGTCGTGCGTGGACCCACTCATCTCAGATCTTTCCTTTCAGATCGGTGCGGATCTTGCCGCCGACGGTGCCCCGCAAGGGAAAGTCCTTGCGCAGCGGGAAGCCCTCGAAGTCCTCGGTGAGGAGCAGGCGCAGCAGATCCGGGTTGCCGTCGAACTCTATGCCGTACATCTCCCAGGTCTCCCGCTCGTCCCAGTCGGCCGACGGCCAGATACGGATGGACGAGGGCATCTTCTGCCCTTCGGCCAGAGGCACTTTGAGGCGGAGTCGCCCGGTGTGCGAGACCGAGGTGAGATGCAGCACCACCTCGAAAGGAGCGTCGGAACGCTTGGGATAGTGGTTGCCCAGCAGGCAATCCAGCCGCTCGAAGGCCAGCGCCGGGTCGTCGCGACAGAAGGTGGCCACCTCGACATAGTCCTCGGGGGTCAGCGTGAAGGTGAGCTCACCGCGGAAGAAGGTGCTCGCCAGCATCCGCGCGCCAAAACGTGCTTCGAGCGCGGCGAAGACGGCCTTCGTCTCGTCCGTGATCTCAGCGGTCTCTGTTGTCGGTTCCATCCCTCCCCTTCTCTTATACAGCGGGGCCCGGCAGGCCGCGCGCTTATTCGCCGATAGCGACCCGGGCCGGGATGCGCCGCAGACCGTCGTAGGCGTGCTTGCTCTGCTTGACCCGGCCGCGCAGCATCTCCAGCCCCATCCACAACGCCTCCGGACGAGGCGGGCAGCCGGGCACGTACACATCGACCGGCAGAAGGGCGTCGATGCCCTGGACGATGTTGTACGTGTCCCAGATGTTGCCGGAGATGGCGCACGAGCCCATCGCCAAGACCCACTTGGGATCGGGGATCTGCTCGTAGAGGCGGACGACCCGCGGCGCCATCTTCGTCGAGCACCAGCCGGCCACTATCATGCCGTCAGCCTGGCGGGGTGAGGCCCGCATGGCCTCCATGCCGAACCGCGACATGTCGAAGCGCGGACCGGCCGTGGCCATCATCTCGATGGCGCAGCAGGCCAGGCCGAAGAGAAGGGGCCACCACGAGAACGTACGACCGAAGCCGAGGAGCTTCTCCAGGCTGGCCGGGACGGCGATGCCGGGGATGTGGTCCTCGTCGACGTCGGCGGGAGCGTCGGCCATGGCGGCCATGGCCGCCATCGACGGAGCAAAGCCCGGGGCCGGATCGTCGCCTCGGGCTGACAAGGGATGGAACGGTGGGAGACCATCGGGGCGGGGGGGGCGAGGTCGGTGACCTCGATCGCCCAGGAAGAGCGGGCCCGCCCCGGAGCCGCCGCGCGGCATGCCGGGCAGGCCCATCGCGTCAGTCATTCCCACTCGAGCACTCCCTTCTTCCAAGCGTACACGTAGCCCACCAACAGGATGAAGATGAAGATAAGCATCTCCACGAGACCGAGCGTGCCGAGCTTGCGCAGCGCCAGGGCCCATGGATACATGAAGACGGCTTCGAGATCGAACAGCACGAAGAGGACGGCCACCAGATAGAAGTGGACGTTGTAGGGCACCCGGGCGTCCTCCTGCGGCAGGACCCCGCATTCGTAGGGTAGCCCCTTGTTCGGGTTCTTGCTCGTAGGCGCCAGCCAGTGCGACAGCACGATGAGGAACACGGCGACCGCGCCGCCGATGAACGCCATCAGGCCGAACTGGATGATGAGGTCCACGGACTGACCGACCACAGGCTCACCTTTCACACTCGAAAAGCCGGATTGTGTGACGAGTCACACAGGCTTGTACGATAACAAATCGATATGGGGGTTGCAACAGAATTCACAGGGTCTGAAGACCCGTTCAACCGGGTTTTTGTGCCGCTCGCCTGCTTTTTGTGCCGCTCGTCGCCCGCGCCGGGAGCGGGCTATACTATCTCCGCCTCGGTTGCCGGGAGGGGGTCGGCGCGGAGCGCCCTGCGCGCCGCCTGATGCGACGGCTGAGGCCGGGGGGCCGCTCCGGCGCCCCAGTGTGAGACGAGCCTCGATGGGGTGGCGACGCCCCGGGAAGAACAGTGGGCATGGCACATCCCGACGAACAACGCATGAGCGTGGTGGACCACCTCGGGGAGCTCCGCAAGCGGCTCGTCATCTCCGCCGTAGCCATCCTTATCGGCACGGCGTTCTCCTTCATCGCCAAGGGCTGGGTCTTCGAGGTCATCCTCCGACCCCTCAGGATCACTCAGGGCGACAAGGTCACGATCATAACGCTGAGCCCCACCGAGCCATTCATGACCGTGCTCAAGGTTTCCATCTACGCCGGCCTGCTGATCGCGTTGCCGGTGGTGCTGTGGCAGTTCTGGGCCTTCATCATGCCGGCGCTCTATGAGAACGAGAAGAAGAGGGTCCTTCCCTACGTGTTCTTCACCACCGCGCTGTTCCTGGCGGGCGTCCTCTTCGGCTACTACGTGGTCCTGCCCGTCGGGCTCAAGTTCCTGGTGGGCTACGGGGGCGACATCTTCAACCAGCAGCTGCGGGCGTCAGAGTACATATCCTTCGTCTCGCTCTTCCTGCTCGCGTTCGGGGTGGTCTTCGAGATGCCGGCGATCATGCTCATGCTGTCATCAGCGGGCATCGTCAACGCCCGCCAGCTGCGCAAGACGCGCAAGTATGCCCTGGTGGGCATCGCCACCGCGTCGATGGTCCTGACGCCCAGCCAGGACCCCGTGAGCATGCTCCTCATGATGGGTCCCCTTCTCGTGCTCTACGAGCTCGGGATCATGCTCGCCCGTGTGGTCGATCGTCGACGGGCCAAGCGCAAGGCTCTGGCGGCGGTCGAGCTGGAGTGAACCCGGGCGGCGAGGAGGGCTTAGACCGCTCCAAGCCGGCCGACGGGCCGATCGGCCCTGGAGCAGGAGAAGCCGCTCCCGGCCGCATAGTGGTGCTGGGGGTGGGCAACCTGCTGCTGAGCGACGAAGGAGTCGGCCCCACCACCGTCGCCTACTTGCAGGAGCGCTGGCGCTTCCCGGCGCACGTCGAGGTGGTCGACGGCGCGACAGCGGGACTCGAGCTGATCAACGTCTTCGGCGACGCCGCGCAGCTGCTGGTGATCGATGCGGTGTTCGGCGGCGCCGAGCCCGGGGCGATCTATCGCTTCAACCTCGACGAGGTCCCCTCGGGGGTGCGCTACCGCACCTCGATCCACCAGATCACCTTCATCGACGCGTGGAACATGGCCCGGCTCCTGGGACCGGCCCCCGAGGTGACGATCGTGGGGGTCGAACCCGAGGACATCTCTACCCCCCACGTCGGGCTCACGAGCTCCATCGAGGCCCGCCTGCCCGATGTCGAGGAGGTCGTGCTGGGAGAGCTGGCCCGCCTCGGGGTGGTTCCGGAGCGGCATTAGGAGCCTGCCGGCGGCGGCGGCTGCCGGCCGCCGCCCGTACCGGCTACTGGGCGCCCTCGGCCAGTGCCTCGTAGAAGCGGCGGATCGTATGGTCGCACTTGACGTCGCTCGGGCGGAGAGGCCGCGCCAGGCGGATGCCCTCGAGCGATCGACAGCGGCTGAGCGCGACGTACACCTGGCCGGGGGAGAACGCGCCGTGACCGAGATCGACGAGGACCCGGTCGAGAGTCTTGCCCTGGCTCTTGTGGATGGTGACCGCCCAGGCGAGCATCAGGGGGAACTGGGTGTAATCGCCGAGCTTGCGCGCCGTGATGCGGCCTTCGTCCTTGTCGAACGCGTATTCGTGCGACTCCCAGGTGACCGGCTCCACGTCGAAGACCGGCCCGGACGGCCCGCCTATCCGGACCCGTATCGACTGGTCGGACAGGTCGACCACCACCCCGGAGGTCCCGTTTATCCAACGCCGGCCCTCGTCGTTCTTGGTGAACATCACCCGCGCCCCGGACTTCAGGCGCAGCTCGAGGGGCGAGGGCAACCTGCTCTCGTCCAGGCGGAAGCGACCGTATATCTCCCCGCGATACGTGTGCTCCGCCGTATCGAGGGACTCCATCGAGGCCTCGTTGATCTGCTCGGCCTGGGCGTTGGTGCAGGTCAATGTCATGTCGAAGTCGTCCTCAAGCAGGTCCTCCAGGCTGTCCTCGTTGTCCATGTAGCAGCGGCTGTTGATCTCTCCCACGGCGTGCTCGCGGTTCTCCGCCACCCTGAGCTTGTTCAGGAGCCCCACGAACTCCGGGTCGGCCTGACGGAACACATGGTCGAGCTCCACGTGGGCCAAGGGGACCTCGCGCAGTCCGAGCGCGCTGAAGAAATACGGGGTGGCATAGCCCATGGTCTCCAAGACCTCGCGTTCTGCCCGGGGCACGACGGGCGGAAGCTGGAAGAGATCCCCCACCAGGAGGAGCTGCACTCCGCCGAACGGCTGCTGCGACCTCCGGTTCTTGCGCAAGAACACGTCTATTCCGTCCATGAGGTCGCAGCGCAACATCGAGACCTCGTCGACCACCAGCAGGTCCAGGCTCCGGATGAGCGCCGGGTCGCGGAGGGGCCGGATCTCGCTGGGATCCTGTATCCGGGGTGGAAAGCGAAAGAAGGAGTGGACAGTGACCCCGCCGACGTTCAGAGCGGCCACACCCGTGGGGGCCACGACCACCGTATGCTGGGGAAGGACGTCGGTCAGATACTGGATGAGGGTGGTCTTGCCCGTCCCGGCGTTGCCGCTGACGAAGACCAGCGGAGCGCCCGCGCGGAGAAGGCCCTCCACCGCGGAGTAGCTGTCGGGGACCTCCATCCAGGGCCGCGAAGCGCGCGCCGCCGTGGCCATCGGACCGTGGCCCGATCGTCTTGCCGCTGCCGCGGCGACTTTGGCGGCCGCGCGGTCCAACGCGCCGACAGTGGGGCGGCCCTCGGGCCCTGGGGGCGAAGCGTCACTCTTCAGCATCCCATCTACTGGCTCAGTCCCACTCGCAGACCCAGCGGCCCGTGAGCTGGCGCTTCGCCATCCGGTCGGCGATGTCGTTGATGTCCTCGAGCTTGAACTTGCCGGCGACCAGCTTGTCCAGCTTCATCTCGCCGGTCATGGCCAGATCGACCAGCTTGGGGATGTCGTTGTGCGTGGAGATCGAGCCGTACAGGCCGCCGAGCACGGACTTCTGGTGGAAGGGGAGCGTCTGGAACGGCATGGGCGCCACCTGGTCGTGGCGCATGACGCCCGCGACGACGAGCTTGCCGGCGGCCGCAAGGGCCCACCAGGCCTGCACCATGGCTCCCGGGTCGCCGATGGCCTCGAAGATGACGTCGGCGCCGCCCCCGGTCAGGCCCTGGATGATCGGCACCGGGTCTTTGTCGGCGTTGCAGATGAAGTGCGTGGCGCCCATCTCGCGGGCGATGGCCTCACGCTCGGGCTGCAGGTCGACCGCGATCAGCGGGTTCGCCTGCCGCATCTTCGAGGCCCGCAGGATGTTCAGGCCTACTCCGCCCATCCCCCAGACGGCCACAGAGTCGCCGGGGAGCACCTTGGCGATGTTGGTGACCGTTCCCCAGCCCGTGGGGATGCAGCAGGCCATGAGAGCGGCATACTCGAGCGGGAAGTCCTTGCGGATGGGGATGACTCCGTCCTCGGGCACCACCGAGTAGCTGGAGAAGCCGGAGACGAAGCTGTTGTGCAAGACGGTCTTGCCATCCTTGTCGGTGTAGCGGCTGGTGCCGTCGAGGAGGACGCCGGCGGCGAAGTTCTCGAAATTGCCCTGGCAGATGTTGCCCAGGCCTTCGCGGCAGGTGTAGCACTCGCCGCAGGGGACCATCCAGGTGGAGACGATGTGATCGCCCACCTTGGCTTTGGTGACTCCCGGGCCGACGGCTTCCACCACACCCGCGCACTCGTGGCCCACCACCTTGGGCATCCCCTCGATGATGCCCCCCTGCTTGATCGACAGGTCGCTGTGGCAGTAGCCGGTGTACGCGTACTTGACCAGGACCTCCCGCTCCTTGGGTGGAGCGAGCTCCAGCTCCTCGATCAGATAGGGCCCGTTGACCTCTCTGAGCACGGCGGCCTTGACCTTCATGTCGTTCCCCCTTCGCTGATGAAGATCGGCGCTCGAGAGCCGACGCTATGCCTGATGGCTCACGCCGGGAGCGGCCGATGGATGAAGTGCTGACAGCCTACACCACGCCGGTCCGGGGCGCCACGGGGGCGATCCGGAGTCGCACGAGCTCGCCCACCACGATGGCGGCCGGGTAAAGGACCTCTTCCTCCGTGAGGGCGTGCAGCGCCAGCTTCTCAGCCAACAGCTCCTCTTCCACGGCGCCCTTCGCACGGGCCGCCGCTCGGAGGTTCTCGACCGCGGCGCGGATGACCACGTGCTCCTCCAGCATGCGGGGGAGCTCGGCCTTGAGCGCGTCGGTGAGGGCAAGCACCTCGCTCATGTCCCCGAAGGCTTCGCCGGCCGCCAGCGGAGCCAGTAGCGCAAGTGGCGGAAGAGCTATCTCCTCCTCGCGGACGAAGTGGGGGTGCAGCACCTCGGCGAGTCGCGTCGCGGCCTCGCCCACGGCTCCCCCGCGCCGGGTCGCCTCCTCGAGAGTGCCGTGGATCTCGGCGTGCTCGACTTGGACGGAACGGGGTATATCGAATGTGACCATCGAGGACCTCCTGCGCGTGTGCACTTCAGCCGAAGTGGCCGTACTCGCTCACGGCACTACGATAAGGCTTGTGCCAGCCGCACAGAGAAGTCAACCATCGGCGGACCGTCCGGGATCAGCCGCCCAGGCGGCAGTGGTCAGTCCTACGGCTCTCCCAGCAGGCTCAGAAAAGCCTGCACAGCGGCGGGGTCGAAATGGCCCCCCGCGGACTCCCGGATATGCCTCACCGCTTCTTCGACCTTCCACGCCCTGCGGTAGGGCCGATCGGAGGTCAGGGCGTCGAACACGTCGACCACGCTGAAGAGGCGGGCGGCCCGCGGTATGTCTTCGCCGGACAGACCTCGCGGATATCCTGTGCCGTCCCACTTCTCGTGGTGCGCGTAGGGGATGTCCAACGCCGGACTCAGATATTCGATCCTGCTGAGGACGTCGTACGCCACCTGCGGATGCGTCTTCATGACCGCCCACTCGTGCTCCGACAAAGGACCGGGTTTTTGGAGTATGCGATCCGAGATGGCCATCTTGCCGATGTCGTGCAAGAGCGCTCCCCTGGTGAGGTCGCCCATCTGCGATTCGGGCACCCTCATCCTCTCCGCCAGAGCCACGGTCAGCGCGGTCACGCGCTTCGTGTGCTCGTCGGTCGCGCAATCCCGCAGATCGAGCAGATGCGACCAGCCTTCGAGGGTCGCGTCGTAGGCTCGGGCAAGATCGACGAGGCTCTGTTGCGAGCGCCTGTGCAGCTGTGCGTTCGCCAACGCAAGGGACACCTGTCCGCAGAGCACATAGCACAGGTCTATCTCGCTGCCCCCGAATCGGCGCACGTCGGTTGTGGTCCCCACGATGAAGACGCCGATGACGGCATCTTTGAGCACCAAGGGGTAGTAGAGGATCGAGATCAGCCCGCGCGCCTCGACGATAACCTTCTCGGCAGGTGACAACGGGGCCGACCTCGCGTCCTCCAGATATACGGGCGCCCGCGCCAAGCTGGCCTCGTTGATATGGGGATGGTCTTCGAGGTGCGCGGTGCGGAATGCATCCGGGAACCCTGGGGGCAGCGGGGGGGTCGTGGCTCCCAGGTAGAGCTCGCCCTGTTCGAGCGTGTAGATGGCTCCCGTGTCGAGAGCGAGCAGATCCACGATGGCCTCGATAGAGATCTGCAGGATCTCGGCAAGCTCGAGCGTGGACGCCAGGGAGTCGCTGACCCTATGCAACGTCGACAGGTACCTGTCCGGCACATGCCAGTTGGACGCCTCGTGTGTCGTGGTCTCTATCTCCTCCACCACCGCCATCCCGTGCGACTGGGTGACCGCTCGTGAAATGACACACTAAGGCACGAGGGGCTCCGACACAAGCACTTGGGCGACCGGGTCTTCGCAGCCTCAGTAGCGCGAAGGGGCGCCCCGCGGGGCGCCCCTTCGACAGTCGATCTCGGCGCGGCCCGTCCCGACCGCGCCTGACCGAAGGCTATCGCTCTCTAGAGAGCCTTGAGCTTCTCCAACAGCGCCGGGACCACCTGGTAGATGTCGCCCACGATGCCGTAGTCGGCGAGCTGGAAGATGGGAGCGTCCTTGTCCTTGTTGACGGCCGCGATCAGCTTGGCGGAGCTGATGCCCACCGTGTGCTGGATCTGACCGGAGATACCGACAGCCAGGTAGAGCTCGGGGCTGGTCTTGGCGCCAGAGAGGCCGATGATGCGGTCCTCGGACACCCACTGGAAGTCGGCGAGGCCTTTGGTCGCACCCAACTCGGCTCCGAGCGCTCGAGCAAGCTCCTCGCCCATCGAGACGTCCTCACGCTTGCCGATGCCCCGGCCGATGCCCACGATCCGCTCCGCGGCCGACAGGTCGACCGACTGGCCCTCTTTCGGCCTGCGGTCGACGACTTTGACCGCCGAGGGGGCCAGGGAGAGAGCGGGAGTGACGACGCTGCCGGCGCCGGCCGTGGGAGTCCCGACCTCGAAGGCCTTGGGCATGACCGCGAAGACCTTTGTGGGGGTGTCGACCGCTTCTTGCGCCAGAGTCGCGCCGCCGAAGGCGTAGCGCGACGCCAGCAAGGCGCCGTCGACAAGGCTCACGGCGTTGGCGTCGGTGACGCACCCGGCGCCAAGTTTCTGAGCAAGCCGGGGAGCCAGCTCCTTGCCCCGCCGCGTCGACCCCAGCAACACGTAGGATGCGCCGGCCTCACGGGCGATCTGAGCCAAGGCTTCGGCCACCACGTCGGTCTGGAGACCCTCGAGAGCAGGATCGTCGCTCACGAACACCCGGTCGGCGCCGAGAGCACCCAGCTCCGCGGCTTTGTCGCCCGCCCCCGCACCCAGCACGGCGGCGGACAGTGAAAGGCCGAGGGCGGCCGCGAACTCCTTGCCCTTGAACGCCAGCTCACGCGCGATGTCGTGTTTCTCCGAATAGACGAGGATGTCTGTCATCTTCCCACGACCCCTTCTTTGACGAGCGCGTTCACGAGGGCCTCAGCCTGGTCGGCGGGGCTGCCCTCGAACAGGATGCGCTTGCGGTCTTGCTCCTCGGCCATGTTGGAGAGCACCCGGCGCTGCGCGTTGACGGCGCCGGCGTCGAGGCCTAGGTCGGCGAGCGTGTACTCCGTCACCGGCTTCTTCCCCGCCTTCATGATGTTCATGAGGGACGGGATACGAGGCTCGTTGATCTCGCTCACCACGGTGACCGCGGCCGGGAGGGGCGCTTCGAGGGTCTCGATGACGTCGTCCATGCTGCGCTCGACCTGCACGCCGGCGCCGGTCAGGGAGACCTTGCGGGCATAGCCGATCTGTGGGATGCCCATGATCTCGGAGACGCGTGAACCGACCTGCCCCGTGTAGTTGTCGGTCGAGCCCTCACCGAACAGCAGGAGGTCGGCCCCGCCGGATTTCTCGACGGCCT
Organism: Actinomycetes bacterium; assembly: GCA_021802965.1. Taxonomy (GTDB): domain Bacteria; phylum Actinomycetota; class Thermoleophilia; order RBG-16-64-13; family RBG-16-64-13; genus JAJZQZ01. Next base: position 4,334 of record JAJZQZ010000068.1, on the reverse strand, counting down.
TTGCGATCGCCAGGGCGACCGCGCCCGGGTCGGCGGTCTCCAGCGCCGGATCGGCCACGACCACGGCCTCATCGGCGCCCATGGCGAGAACCTCTTTGAGAGTCTCCTTGACCTTGCGGTTCGCCTCGGCGACGGTCAGGGCGACGACGGTGCCCTCACCGGCGGCGTCGCGCAGTTGGATGGCCGCCTCGATGGCGTTCTTCTCGAGGTCGCCGACCTTGTAGGGGACGGCCTCGAGGACCGGCTCGCGGTTCTTGATCCGGATCATCTGCAGATCCAGGTTCGTCTTGACACACACCACTATCTTCAACTGTTCATCACCTCACACATCGCTTCCGGCGGGCCGGAGGGCCGCCGAGGGGCAGGAGACCCTAACCCATCCGGTACTGGACCCCGTACTCACCGCGGGGATAGTGCCACTCGAGCGCCCGGTGATCGCACGAGATCAGGCAGGTGCCGCACTCGAGGCACCCCTCGTAGTTCACTGTGTGGTTGCCCTGGTCGTCGACCTCGTAGAGATTGGCCGGGCAGACCCAGAGACAGGCCTTGATCGTACATACCGTGCGGCACTTCTCGGTATCGATGGTGATATGCCGCTCTTTGTCGATCTTGAAGACGTCGAGACCCAGCTTTGCTTCGATACTCATGCTCATGGCCGCAACTCCCTAGATCTTCCGCATGCCGAGCAGCTCCTTGAAGGTGGTGAGGTTGAGGAAGTCCTTGCGGACGCCTCCGATCACCACGCTCGAGAGCTTCTTGGCGGGCTGAGGGCCGATCGTGAACACGTCTTGCATCAGGCGCGAGACGGCCTGGGGATAGTGCGTGAAGAGCCGCGGGTTCTCGATGGTGTGGGGTATCTCCCGAGCCGTCTCGAGATCCTTGAGCACGAAGCTGCTGCGCAGCGACTGCTCGTACTGGGCCAGGCCGGCGGCCGAGAAGTCTCCCCGCTGCCGGGCGTCGAGCACCGTGCGGGCGGCGTAGTAGCCCGAGGCGATGGCGAAATCCATGCCGCGCACCGTGACCAACGCGTTCAGAGAGAGACCGGCGGTGTCGCCGACCAGGAGGTATCCGTCGCCGTAGAGCTTGGGCACCTTGGCGATGCCGCCCTCGTAGATGGCGTGGGCGGAGTACTCGACCGTGGTGCCCCCGGCGATCAGGGGCTGGATCTGAGGCATCTCCTTGAAGGCGTCGAGCAACTTCCACGAGTCCATCTTCTCGCCGTCGCGGCGCAGATGCTCCATGCCGACCACGATGCCCAGGGAGATGGAATCCTTGTTCGTGTAGATGAAGCCCCCGCCCAGCATGCCCCGGGTGACCGACCCCATGAAGAGGTGAGCCGCGCCCTCGCCGTCGTTGAGGTGCCAGCGGTCCTGGATGACTGCGGGCGGCAGCTCCACGATCTCCTTGAAGCCTACCGCGTGGTCTTCGGGGCGAGGCTCGGAGCGCAGCCCCGCCTTGCTCGAGAGCAGACCCAGCACGCCTTCAGCGATGATGGTGACGTCGGCGCCGATGTCGTCCTCGCCGGCCCGGATGCCGATCACCTTGCCGTTCTCGAGCAGGAGCTCGTCGACCCGGTTCTTGGTGATGACCATGCCGCCCTTCTCCATCACCTGGTCGGCCAGCCACTGGTCGAGCCGGGCGCGGAGCACCGTGTAAGACTGGTGAGGCGGGGTGGCGAACTTCTGCGAGGCCAGCTCGATGGTGGTGTCGGCCCCGTCGCCCATGAGCGTGACGAGCTCCCGGACCACAGGCCGCTCGAAGGGGGCCGATTCCCACAGCTCGGGGTAGATGTCGCGGATGGGGCTCAGGTAGAGCCGGCCGCCGGTGACGTTCTTGGCGCCCGAGTAGTCGCCCCGCTCGATCACCATGACCTCGAGACCTTCCGAGGCCAGACCATACGCGGCCGAAAGGCCCGCGAGGCCGCCGCCGACTATGATGCAATCGACTTTTTCCATACCACCGATCCTTCATCCACCGTCAGAGAACTGTTAAGAAGGGTCGCCGCCGCCCGGGGGCGGCGGCGACGCAACTCAGACGTGTACAGTCGTTCAGGCCTACTCGTCGGCCTTGAACGGGTTGGCGGCTTCGCCCCAGAGGTCGCGCGCGATGATGCCGCGCATGACGTTGAGCCCGCCCTCGGCGCCCACTTCGTAGGACATGATGCCACGAAGCATCATCTCCAGCGGGGTCTCCTTCGTGTAACCGAAGGCGCCGTGGTACATCATGCCGTGCCGGGCTGCCTCGTGGCCGAGGGTCGGCGAGAGACACTTGACGGTGGCGATGACCTTGTTGATGTCCTTGCGGCTGAAGGTACCGGGATTCTGGCTCTCGTAGCCGATCATCCAGGCGCCGCGCAGCAGGTTCAGCTTCAGCATGTCAAGCTGCATCCAGTCGTTGACCATCTCGAACGAGACACCCTCGTACTTGATGAGCGGACGACCGAAGGTCATGCGCTGCGTGTTGTACTCGGCGCTGATCTCGATGGCCTTCTCGGCGCCGCCGAGGCAGGCGGCAGCCACGAGCACGCGGGCGGCGTTGAAGCCCTCCATCACGTGGTAGAAGCCCTTGCCCTCTTGGCCCAGCAGGCAGTAGGCGGGGATCTCGGCGTCCTTGTACAGCCAGCCGCCGGTGGACAGGCCCATGCGGCCCATGTCCTCGTAGACGGTCCAGCTGATGCCGGGCAGATGAGCCGGGATGTACATGAAGGTGAGGCCCTTGTGGCCGGTGCTCGGGTCGGTGACCACGAGGGAGCAGTGGCCGCTCGGGGCGCCGAGCTTCATGCACTCCTTGGGACCGGAGACGTAGGCCTTCTCGCCGTTCAGCACGTAGTTGCCGGCGGCGTTCTTGGTGGCCGTGGTCTTGATGCGGGCCAGGTCTGAGCCGCCACCGGGCTCGGTGGTGTTGATACCGACGAACGCCTTGCCGGCGGCGGCGGCGGGGAGGACTTCCTCGCGCAGCTGCTGAGTGCCGAACTTGTTGACGATGTACGACCAGCCGATGGTCAGCAGGGTGTACACGGGCGTGGACATGGAGAGGTCGGCGCGGGCGATCTCCTGGATGGCGATCATCGCGTAGATCAGCTCTTCACCGGGGACGGCGCAGCCGCCGAGTTCCTCGGGGACGGTCACACCGAAGACACCGAGGTCCACCAGGCCCTGGACGATGTCGTCCGGGATGCCCGCTTCGGCTTTATCGATCTCGCGGGCGCGGGGCTCGAGGTTCTTGACGGCCCACTCGCGCACGCCCTGCCTGAACAGGTCCTGCTCCGTGCTGTACCTGAAATCCATGCATTCCTCCTAAGACGATCGTGTCTGCCCAAGCCCTCCGGGTCGTCACCGGTCGGTCTTGGCTCTCGCGGGCGCCCACGCGCCCCCTACCCGGGTGTGCCTCTCTCCTCCTCCTTCTGCCTCAGACGATTCCTACCGACCCGGCCGATGCCCGCGTCGCCCGATGCGTGGCAAAAGCGGGAGTGGTGGCTGAAGGTGCGGTCCTGAAGCCTTGGACGGGGGCGCCGACCCGGTGAGAGGCAAAGACACGTTGGAGTGCGGCGAAGACCTGGATCAGGTCCCGCATGATCGTGCCCTCGACTGCTTCAGCCATAGCGCCCCTCCGGTCGAGCCGGGACACCGCCCGGTCGCTGGTGCCAGACCGCCCTGGATCAGACTCCGCGCGTCGAGAGCGCGGGGCCGACCCGCTCCTGCGACGGCGGATGCCTTCGGGAGGGTCAGGACGGGCGCTGGAAGCTCATAGCCGCAGTGGGATCACAGGGACGTGCGATCCGCTGGCTATGTGTGCAGCGGCCTCATATTGCCACTTCGTGCGAGACGATGCAAGTAGCGGTCGGCACAAAGCGAGGGCAGTATCAGGGTCGCTTCCTACAACGAGCCGATGAGGACGACGACACAGCTGATCCGTCAGTCGGGGAGACTCGACGGCTGCCCCTCGGTCAGGTCGTCTCCGACCGAGTCGGGGGCGGAATCCCCGAGCACCAAGCTCGACTGGTCGACCGCTTCGAACACCTTGCGCAGCGCGAAGATCAGGGCTCCCTGCGAGTGGCCCCTATACCGCTGCCGGATGATCCTCTCCATCGTCTCGCGGTCATCGAGCACGGAGAACCCGGACAGAAGTCGATCGAGGAAGTCTCGCGCCAAGTCGGTCAGGAGGGTCGACGAGCATTTGACGATCCTCCCCTGGCCGTCGACCTCTACCACGACGCCGACGCGTTTGTAGACCGCCTGGTTCGAGACGTTCTGTGGCAACCGCGCATAGCCGGAGAACAGGAAGGTGCCGGGGAGGGACTCGGGAGACTTGGCCATGGGCGAAGTGTACCATCG
>JAJZQZ010000067.1 GCA_021802965.1 Actinomycetes bacterium | reverse complement strand
CCTACGCCAAAGGGAGGGCCGGGTCCACGAGCTTGATCATGACATCTCCCGGCCGCACCCGGGACGGAACACGCTACTCACCATAGACCTCTTCACTGCTGGTCGGCGTCCCTGGGACGCCGGGCTAGAAGGCTGCCTGGAAGCGTCGCTTCTCAGCGGCCCGTCAGCGCTGTGCTTCGATCAGCCCGTAGTCTCCGTCTCGCCGGCGGTACACGACCGCGGTTTCTTGCGACTCGGAGTTCGTGAACACGAAGAACTCGTGCCCGACCAGATCGAGTTGCATGGCGGCTTCTTCGGGAGTCATGGGCTTGACCATGAACTGCTTGACCTTCACGATGCGAGGCATGGCCGCGGCCTCTTCGGCCTCGGTCTCGGCCGGCTCCTCGAGCAGCCGCAATCCCTGGACCGCGAGGGCCTCCTTATGGCCGCCCTGTGAGCGGGCGAGCAGCTTGCCCCGATACTTCTTCACCTGGCGCTCGAGCTTGTCGGCCACCAGATCGATCGACGCGTACATGTCGGTGGAAGCCTCGCGGGCCCGGATGACCGGACCTTTGGTATGGATGGTCGCCTCCGCCACCTGGTTCTCGGCGATGCTCGGGTTCTTCTCAGCCCACAGCTCGACCTCGCACCGGGCGCCGTCCGAGAGGTATTTCGACAGCCGTCCGACCTTCTCTTGAGCATAGCCCTCGAGAGAATCGCTAACGGTGATATTCCTACCCTTGACGGTAAGATTCACGGGGAGTCAGCTCCTTGGATTCGTCGTATGCCTGCCGCGCGAACCGCTGACGACCAGGCCCATTTCGCGGGATGTGTAAAGATAGCACACCTCAATCCGAGGCTTCCCTCAGAGCCGCGACCGCCCGGCAGAACGTGAATACGTGCACCGGAAGACCCGTAGAACGCGCCACCACGCCGGCCACCTCGCCGGCGGTGGCGCCCGTCGTGTACACGTCATCCACGAGGACCACCCCCTTCGTCCCGATGCGAACGCCGCTTCTCGAACCAGGCTCGGCTGCGAAGACCCCCTGCACGTTGTGCTGCCGCGCCTCGCGGGAAAGGGCGCGCTGATGCTTGGTGCGCGACCCCTTTCGGGCCAGAGCGATCACCGGCAGACTCCCGGCCGCTCGCGCCAGACTACGGGCCAGGACCTCAGCTTGATTGTACCCTCGTTCCCGATGGGACGAACGGTGCGCGGGGACCCAGGTGACCATGTCGGCGCCCGACGATTCCAGTAGATCGGTGAACGAGGCGGCGGCGAGCTCGGCCATCACCGGAGCCACAGCCCGCAGCCCGTGCGACTTGAGGGCCACGACCAGCTTGCGGGCCACCCCCTCGTAGAGGAAGGCGCTGCGAGCGCTCGCGTAGCCCGTGCTCCGACCCACGCAGGCCGGGCACCACGGCGGAGACGACCACGTGACTCCCGGCTGGCCGCAGCGTACGCAGACCTCCGCCCCCACGGGCTGGAGCTGCGAGCGACAGCGCGCACAGAGGAAGGTCTCGAACTCTCCACACCCGACGCAACGTGCGGGGAAGAGCCAGGACAGGAGCGCGTCGGACAGGACCTCCCGCGAACGGGCGAGGCCGCCTGGCGACATCACCCACCTACCGAGGTGCCAGGCCCCGCTATCTCCCCGTCGACTCGCGCGCCCTCGGCGACCCGCGACTCCCCCGCGATCACGCAGTCGGTGACCGAGGCGTCCGCGCCCACCTGTACGCCGTTCCAGAGGATGCTGCGGGCGAGACTCGCCCCGCGGCCGATGACGCACCCCTCGCCCAAGGTGACCGGACCCTCGAGAACAACGCCCGCCTCGACGGTGCAGCCGGGGCCGACGAGCACAGGGGCTCTCAGCTCGGCCCCCGGAGCCAGCCGCGCCCCCGGGCCCACCCAGACGCCCGGACTGACCTCTTCACCGGGCCGCTCCACCGCCACGGCTCCGGTCAGCGCATCGAAGCAGGCCTGCCGATAGGCGGCCACTCCCCCGACGTCGTTCCAATAGGCGTCTATTGCGTGCACGTAGAAGGGGACCTGGTCGCGCAGCAGCTCGTGGAAGACCATGCGACCGAAGTCGTAGAACTCCCCGGCGGGGATCCGGTCGAAGATGGCGGGCTCGAACACATACATGCCTGTGTTGCAGAGCAGCGAGAGGGCCTCCTCGACGGCCGGCTTCTCCTGGAAGCCCTGGACCCTGTGCTCCTCGCCCAGCACCACCACCCCATACTCGGAGGGATCCTCGACCTCTTTGACGGCCAAGGTGGAGATGCCGCCGTGCGCGCGGTGCGCGGCGAGGAGACCCGTGAGATCGACGTCGGTGACCGCGTCGCCGCTCAGCACCAGAAAGGTGTCGTCGCCCAGGAACTCCTGGTTGTTCTTGACTCCGCCCGCGGTACCGAGCAGCTCTTCCTCGAACGAGTAGCGCAGGTCGATGCCGAGGTTGGAGCCGTCGCCGAGGTATCCGGTCACCAGGTCGGGGAAGTAGTGCAGGTTGACCACGACCTCCGTGATCTCGTGCTGCGCGAGCAACCTGAGGATGTGGTAGAGGGCGGGCCGGTTGAGGATGGGTACCATCGGCTTGGGGATCTGGTCGGTCAACGGCCGCAGGCGCGTGCCGAGCCCCGCGGCCATGATCATGCAGCGCATCTCAGACCTCCTTGCCGGGGCCTCCCGCCAGCCTTGCCAAGGTTTCCAGATACGGCGGCCGCGCGACTCCCCGGTCGGTGACGATGGCGGTGACGAACCGCGCCGGGGTGACGTCGAACGCCGGGTTCCGCACGCGCACGCCGTGCGGCGCCACGCGCCGCCCGGCCAGATGGGTGACCTCGGACTCGTCGCGCTCCTCGATCGGGATGTGATCACCGTCGGGGATCGACAGATCGACCGTCGACAGGGGCGCGGCGACGTAGAAGGGCACGCCGTGCTCCCGGGCCAGGACGGCGACCGTGTAGGTGCCGATCTTGTTGGCCGTGTCCCCGTTGGCAGCGATGCGGTCGGCCCCCACGACGACGTGGGTGATCTCGCCTGTCCGGAAGAAGTGGCCGGCCATGTTGTCGGTGATCAGCTCCGCGGGGATGCCCTCGTGCAGGAGCTCCCACGCCGTCAGCCGGGCGCCTTGCAGGAACGGACGCGTCTCGTCCACCAGCACGCGCACACGCGGGTTCCGCGCGAAGACCGACCTGATGACGCCCAGGGCGGTGCCGTATCCGGCGGTCGCGAGGGCCCCGGCGTTGCAGTGAGTGAGTATCACCGGCTGCTCGCCCTCGATGAGAGCGGCTCCGTACGCTCCGATGGCGCGGCACGAAGCCACGTCGTCCTCGTAGATCTCGAGAGCCCGCGTCACCATCGCCTCCGTCACCTCGCCGGGCGAGAGATCCTCCCGCCGCCAGACCGCCTCCATCTCGTCCAGAGCCCACTTGAGGTTGACAGCAGTCGGCCGTGTCTCGTAGAGGACTTTGGTCGCATCTTGGAGCGTACCCCGAAAGGTCGCGGGGGATTCCCCGCGGGCGGCACGGGCCGCAAGCGCCATGCCCATGGCGGCGGCGACCCCGATGGCGGGGGCGCCCCGGATGACCATGCTGCGGATCGCTTCAGCCACCTCTTCAAAGGTGTGGCAGGTGACATAGACTTCCTCGAGGGGCAACCGGCGCTGGTCGATCATGACCACCGCTCCGTCGCGCCACTCGATAGTCAGCACGTCGCCGGGCGGATGCGGCGTTTCAAACATCGAGAATGACCTCGGATCGTCGCGGTCGGCTTCGCTCAGGTGCCCATGTCCCAGCTGGCCAGGTACTTCTCCTGCTCGGGAGTGAGCACGTCGATTGCGGCGCCGAGGGCCGCCAGCTTGAGTCGGGCGATCTCCTTGTCGATCTCCTCAGGCACGTCGTAGACCTTGCGCTCCAGGTCGGCCGCGTTCTTGACCATGTACTCGGCGGCCAGGGCCTGGTTCGCGAAGCTCATGTCCATGACGCTGGCGGGATGACCCTCGGCCGCGGACAGGTTGACCAGGCGCCCCTCTGCGAGCAGGTAGATCTTGCGCCCGTCGGCCATCCGGAACTCCTCGACGAAGTCGCGCACCTCGCGGCGGGACTGGGCCATCTCGGCCAGGGCCGGGATGTCGATCTCGACGTCGAAGTGACCTGTGTTGGCCACGATGGCGCCGTCCTTCATCATGTCGAAGTGCTCGCCGCGCAGGACGTGGATGTCCCCGGTCGCCGTGACGAAGATGTCACCTATCTTCGCTGCCTCGGCCACCGGCATCACCCGGAAGCCATCCATGACCGCCTCGAGCGCGCGCAATGGGTCCACCTCCAGCACCACGACGTCGGCGCCGTGCCCCTTGGCCCGCATCGCGAAGCCGCGACCGCACCAGCCGTAGCCGGCGACGACCACGACCCGGCCGGCGATGAGCACGTTGGTGGCCCGGATGATCCCATCCAGGGTCGACTGACCGGTCCCGTAACGGTTGTCGAACAGGTGCTTGGTAAGGGCCTCGTTGACCGCCACGATGGGGTAGGCCAATCGGCCGGAGGCCTCGAGCGACTTCAGCCGGATGACCCCGGTGGTCGTCTCCTCGGTGCCGCCGATCACTCCCTCGGCCATGTCCTTGCGCTCCGAGTGCAGCAGGCCGACCACATCGGCTCCGTCGTCCATCGTGATCTGCGGGCGGGCGTCGATCACCGCGTTCATGTGGGCGTAGTAGGTGTCCCGGTCCTCACCCTTGATGGCGAAGGTGGGGATCCCGAATTCCGAAGCCAGGGCCGCCGCCACGTCGTCCTGCGTGGAGAGAGGGTTCGACGCGCACAGGTAGACCTCGGCCCCACCCGCCTTGAGCGTGCGGGCCAGATTGGCGGTCTCGGTCGTCACATGCAGGCACGCGCCCAGCCGCACCCCCTCCAGAGGCCGCTCTTTGGCGAAACGCTCGCGGATGGAACGCAGCACGGGCATCTCCCGCTCGGCCCACTCGATGCGCAGCAGGCCCCGCGGGGCCAGCGATGGATCCTTGACGTCGCTCACAGTCATCCTCTCCTCTCGGGCCCCATCAGGGCCGCTACCAGTTCGGCGGCCTCCCCGGCCACCGTGCACTCACCGGCGGTCAACACGACCGCCGCCACTCGAAACCCCAGATGCGCCGCCACGATGGCCACCGGCACGAGCTCGCCGCTCACGACGGGGAGGGCATGGGCCTGCACCACCGCGCTCTCGAAAGGAGCCAGACGCGAGTCGTCCTTGACCCCGGCTGCCACCACCGGCTCGGCCGCCACGCGGATGCCTACGTGTTCAAGAAACTCAGATGCCTCCTCGGCCGCTCCGAAGATCAGTCCGGGCCTGTAGATCCCGGCCATCACGGGAAACCGGGGCCCCAAGGTATCATCGTTCGGGCCCATCAAGGGAGAGGGAAGGCCCAGGCCGACGTGGTCGGCCACCGCAAAGGCGACCAGCCCCGGCGTGTCGCGAGCCTGCGTCTCGAGTCCCCGCCCCCGCAAGGGCCCACCGGGCACACGGGCCCCGGAGCACACCAGGCCGACCACGCGTCCTTCCCGGCCGGAGGGAGGCGTCGGGGGCTTCGCCGGCCCCGCTCCCGTCAGGGCTTTGCGGAGAGCGTGCACCTCGGCCTGGCTCAGGCGCCGGCGGAGGTTAGGAACGCCACCCGTTCGCAGGTAGCGCACCTCGCCGTCCGAGCCCGCCAGACTCTCCGCCAGCCCGAGGCCTCCGGCTAGAGACTCGCCCCCGGCGCTCAGCACCACTCTCATCGCCCGCCGCCGGCCGGCGTCACGGCACAGGCACCATGCCGGTGGCGACCTTGAGCATCTCCTCCCGGTCGACGAGGGACGACAATGTGTTCGAGACCCAGAACAGCACCCCATCTCGCTTCCACCAGATGTGGTCGACCTTGCCCCCGAAGCTGACGACGGTATACACCGTCCCGCCCACCGTGAGGGTCTCTCCCGCCGCGGCCGCGGGGGCGTCGGTGAAGGCCGTGGCCATCAGGCCGAGGTACTGATCTTCGTTCCCGTAGCGGTAGATCACCTTCACCGCCTTCTTGGGACCGTCACCGGTATCGATCTCGTACATGCGGCTGTCCTTGCGCTTGTACCCGTCGGGCAGGTACGACGGCGCCACCATGGGCAGGCCGGAGAGGGTGCGCAATGCTTTGTACTCCCCTTTGTCCGGGAGATCATCGATGGTCAGAACGCCCTTGAAGCTGGTGGGCGGTACGAAGTCTTTGCCCAGCACCAGCGAGACATTGACCACCGAGGAGTCCGCGTTGAGCCGGGTTATGCCGACGGCCCGACCCACGAGCTTCGCGGCCCCTTTGTGGTCCGATGGATACACGATGCGCGTATTGGCGACGTCGAAGCTGGACGCGTCGCCCACGGTGCCCACCTTCGCCCCCATGCTGCGAAGCCAAGACGCCGCAGCCGCCGCTTCGCCCGAACGGCCGTTGCCGTTACGGATGTCCACGGTGATGCCGGTCAGGTCCACCTTCTCCAGCGAGGTCGCCGTGGTGCCGGCCGTGCCGCCGGAGCCGGCCTCGGTCGAGCTCGTGCCTGCGCTCCCGGCGCCTTGCTCCCCGGTCGAGGTGGTAGTGGTGGCACGCGTCGTGGCCTCCGGGGGCGTGAACAGGTCCTGCACGGCCCGTTTCATGGCGGCGTCGCTGACCAGCACATACGAGGCCCCGCCGATGTCCGCGGTGGTGGCCTCGAGATCCACCTGCTCGATACGGCCGCCGCCCAAGCGCGCCCCCCAGAGCGCCAGCCTCAGGACCTGTGCGGTGGTGAGGTCGGTCTTCACGTTCTGGGCGACGAGGTCCACGATGCTCGGGATCTTCACGACGGCGTCCAGCTTGGAGATCTGCTCTTTGGCCGCGCGCAGGAAGCGCTGCTGCCGCTGGATGCGACCGAAATCGTTGTTACCGTCGTGGCGGAAGCGCACGTAGTCGAGCGCATTCTCGCCCATGAGCGCCTGGTACCCGGGCTGGAGATCGATGATCTCGTAGTCCAGACCCTTGTAGTAGTATCGCCGATCGACGTCGACATAGATCCCGCCGAGCTCAGTGGTGAGCTGCCTGAACGCGTCGAAGTCGATGTTGACATAGTGGTCGAGGTCGATGCCCGTAGCCTGCTGGACCGCTTCGATGGAGAGCGCGGTCCCACCGATCGCGTAGGCCGCGTTGATCTTCTGCACCCCATGCCCGGGGATCTCGACCCGAAGGTCACGGGGTATGGACAGGATCGACACGAAATCCTGCTCCCGGTCAATATGCACGACCATCAGCGTGTCGGAGCGCCCGTACTTTTCGCCTTCGTTCTCCCGATTGTCCGAGCCGAGTACGAGGATGTTCTGCGTGTTCGGCGGCTCGAGGGTGGTGGCTGTACCTCCTGCAGAAGAAGTCGTCGCATGGAGGATGCTGTCGATCGTCAACGCGTTTGGGTCCTGATGTGTCGGGGCCATCTTCCAGTTGAGCCACAGGTACGTCCCCCCTGCCGCCGCCAACACGAGGCCGAAGAGGAGCACCACCGACATCACGAGCACGCGGAGCCAGCGCCGGCCGGACCGGCGCTCCGCCGCATAGACGGTGTATGGCTTGTTGTTCAACCGAAGATCAGTCGACATACGCTAGATGATGCCCACCTCGTAGGGGCTCGAGTGCTATCGCTCCGCGTCCGACGCGATTCCGAGCGGTGCCCGGGCGCCTGAGTTGTGACTGTGGGAGGGGCCCACGCGTTCCACGTCGGCCCCCAAGCTGCGAAGCTTCGCGTCGAAGCGCTCGTAGCCACGGTGGATATGAAAGGTGTCCCGTATCTCCGTGTACCCTTGTGCCACCAACCCGGCCAGGACCAAAGCGGCTCCCGCTCGGAGGTCCGGACAGCGGACGGTGGCGCCCGTGAGCGCGCGCCCGCCGTTCACAACGGCGTGATGCCCGGAGACCTTGATGTCGGCGCCGAGGCGCACGAGCTCGTCGACGAAGCCGAAGCGATTGACGAACACGTTCTCAGTCACGATGGACGACCCTTGAGCCATCGAAAGAAGCACGATCATGGGAGCCTGGAGGTCCGTGGCAAAGCCGGGATACGGCAGAGTGGCGAAGTCGGTGGCGGAGTAATAAGCGGGATCGCCCCAGGCCCGGACCCTCCGGCCGTTCTCCTGCACCTGCACGCCGATGGCGCGCAGCTTGGACAGGAAGATGTCGAGGTGGTGGGGGCTGACGCCGTCGACCTCCACGTCTCCGCCGGTGATGGCGCCCGCGATGAGAAACGTGCCCGCCTCGATCCGGTCACCGATGACGGTGTGCTCCGCCGGCTGCAGTGCCAGAACGCCGCGAACAGTGATCTCCGAGGTGCCCGCACCTTCGATGATGGCCCCCATGGAGACCAGGAACTTGCAGAGGTCGACGATCTCCGGCTCCCGAGCGGCATTGTCCACCACGGTCTCCCCCTCGGCCAGGACCGCGGCCATCAGGAGGTTCTCAGTAGCGCCGACACTGGGGTAGTCGAGCACGATGGTCGACCCTCGCAGCCGTCCGGCCCTGACCTCGACGAAACCATGGTCGGAACGGACATCGGCGCCCAGCTGGCGCAGGCCGCTGAGGTGAAAGTCGATCTTGCGCGGGCCGAGGTTGCAGCCTCCCGGCATGGCCACACGGGCGTGCCCGAAGCGGGCCACGAGCGGGCCCATGATCTGGATCGATGCCCGCATCCGCTGGACGAGCTCGTAGGGGGCGACGTGAGACTGCACGCCGACGGTGTCGATGGTCATCGTCCCGTCGGAGAAGGTGACGCGAGCGCCGAGATGCTCGACCAGCTCGCGCATCGTGCGGACATCCTGGATGTCGGGGACGTTGTGCAGAATGCTGACGCCGGGCGCCAGGAGAGCGGCGGCCATCAGCTTGAGCGCGGAGTTCTTCGCGCCCGACACCGCGACCTGTCCGGACAACCGGGCGCCCCCCCGGATCATGTACCGGGACCCTTCGTCTTCAGCGTGCATAGTAGAGACGATATATCCTTTTTCGCAACAAGGGCAACCCACACAGGCTGCTGAGGAATGACGCTCCGCCCCCCGTGCGGGATGGGCCGGCGCGAGGCGAGGACAGAAGAAGCGCTCGCAGCAACGCAACGCGCGCGCATTGCCTCATCCCGAGGTCGCGCCGCCTGGACGGCGTGACCCTCTCTTGGCGGTTAGACCCGGTCGATGACGCGGAGCCTGTTCTTGGCCCGCTTCATGGCCATGGACTCGCGGAAGGGGTCGACCTCCTCGCCGTCCGGCACGGTTCCCGCCTTGACCCATTCCAGCCGCTGGGTGGCTCTGTCGAACGCCTCCTGCGCTCTGGCGGCGTCGATCTCGGTCGCCAGCTCGGCCGCGTCGGCAAGCACTATCACTTTGTCATGCTGCACCTTGACGAAGCCTTCCGACACAGCCAAGGTGACCCAGGTGTTCTCCAAGGTCTTCACCCGGATCTCGCCCACCGTGAGCTGCGCCACGAGCGGGGCATGCCGAGGGAGTATGCCGAGTTCACCCCGCATCGCGGGGACGATCACCATGCCCACATCGCCTTCAAAGACCGGCCCGTCAGGGTCGACCACCTCGAGCCGAAGAAACTTGCCCGCCTCGTCAGCCACAGACTAGGCCTCCTCTGCCTGACCCCGCATCTGGCGAGCCTTCGCGCTGGCCTCTTCGATCGAGCCCACCATGTAGAAGGCCTGCTCGGGCAGGTCGTCGTGCTTGCCCTCCACGATCTCCTTGAAGCCGCGGATGGTGTCGGCGAGCGCGACGTACTTGCCGGGCTGCCCCGTGAAGGCTTCGGCCACGTTGAACGGCTGCGACAGGAAGCGCTCGACCTTGCGGGCTCTAGTCACGATGAGCTTGTCTTCGTCGGAGAGCTCGTCCATACCCAGGATCGCGATGATGTCCTGCAGGTCCTTGTAGCGCTGGAGGATCTCCTGAACGGCGGAGGCGGTGTCGTAGTGCTCGTCGGTGACCGTGCCGCGCGACAGCGCCCGGCTGGTGGAGTCGAGCGGGTCGACCGCGGGATAGATGCCCTTCTCGGAGATGGCCCGGGAGAGCACCGTCGTGGCGTCCAGGTGAGCGAAGGAGTTGGCCGGAGCCGGGTCGGTGAGGTCGTCGGCAGGCACGTAGATGGCCTGGATCGACGTGACCGAACCCCGATCGGTCGAGGTGATGCGCTCCTGCAGTTCGCCCATCTCCGAGGCCAGGGTGGGCTGGTACCCCACGGCGGAGGGCATGCGGCCCAGAAGAGCCGACACCTCGGAACCCGCCTGGACGAAGCGGAAGATGTTGTCGATGAAGAGGAGCACGTCCTGGCCCTGGACATCGCGGAAGTACTCGGCCATGGTCAGGCCGGAGAGACCCACGCGCAGACGGGCACCCGGAGGTTCGTTCATCTGCCCGAACATCAGCGCGGTCTTGGCGATGACACCCGATTCCTTCATTTCCAGGTAGAGGTCGTTGCCCTCTCGGGTCCGCTCGCCCACACCGCAGAAGACGGAGATGCCGCCGTGCTCGGTGGCGAGGTTGTGGATCATCTCCTGGATCAGCACCGTCTTGCCCACGCCGGCGCCGCCGAACAGACCCACCTTGCCGCCCTTTACGTACGGCGCGAGCAGGTCGATGACCTTGATGCCCGTCTCGAAGATCTCCACGGTGGGCTGCAGCGCCTCGAACGGCGGAGCCGACCGGTGGATGGGCCAGCGCTCGGTGCCAGCGGGGATGGGCTCGCCCTCGTCGATGGGCTCACCGGTAAGGTTGAACAACCGCCCCAGGGTGGCCGCGCCGACGGGTACCGTTATCGGCTGCCCGGTGTCGACCACCTGCATGCCCCGAGCCAAGCCATCGGTGGAATCCATGGCGACGGCCCGCACCTTGTTGTCACCCAGGTGCTGCTGCACCTCGGCCACGAGCTTGATCTGACCCCCAGGGGTCGCGACGTCGACCTCGAGGGCGTTGTAGATGGCGGGGAGCTCGTTTTCGGGGAACTCGACGTCGAGGACCACCCCGATGATCTCTACGATCCTACCGTTACTCATTGTCTCCGCATTCCTCCTCATCCAAGGGAGCGAGCCGCGCCCGACCCCGGTCAGCATCTCTCACATCAGGACAGGGCGTCGGCCCCGGCGACTACCTCGAGGATCTCCTGGGTGATGGACGCCTGACGCGCCCGGTTCATGGCCAGGGTGAGCTTGTCGATCATCTCGCCCGCGCTCTCGGAGGCGTTGCGCATGGCTGTCATGCGCGAGCCGTGCTCGCTCGCGGTGCTCTCGAGCAGCGCCCTGTACACAGCCATCTCGATGTAGGCCGGCAGCAACTGGTTGAGGATGGCCTCAGCGGGCGGCTCGAACAGGAAGTCGAGGCGCGCGGGGGGCGGTGAGCCCGTCGTCGCCACGACCTGATCCTGGATGGGCAGGACGGTCTGCTCCTCGACCCGCTGCTCCATCGCCGTGATGAAGTGGTTGAAGACCAATACGACCCGGTCGACTTCTCCGCTCGTGTACATGTCGGCCAGCCGGTTCGCGATCGACTGCGCGTCGAGGAAGCTCGGCTTGTCGGTGATGCCCACATAGGTGTAGGCCATGGTGAACCGCTGGAAGCGGAACGTCCCGACCCCTCTCTTGCCGATGACGACGAGGTCGGTCTCGATGCCCTGCTCGGCGTAGCCGCGCATGAGCGCCTGGCTGTAGCGGACGATGTTCGCGTTGAAAGCTCCGCACAGGCCACGGTCGGCGGTGAGAGCCACCACAGCCACTCGGCGCACCTCGTCATGCACCTTCAGCAACGGGAACTCGTCGACGTCGACGTCGACGTAAGGAGCGAGCCCCGTGATGAACTCCATCATCCGCAGCGCGTAGGGACGCGTCGCCTCGATACGCTGCTGCGCACGGCGCAGACGGGCGGCGGCGACCATCTCCATCGCTTTGGTGATCTTCTTCGTGTTCTGGACGGAGGTGATCCTCCGCTTTATATCTCTCCGACTCGACATCTAGGCCTCTGGCATCCCTACGCGCCGGCCGCGAGGGCGACGGCGGGAGTGCCGGCAAAGTCGGCCTTGTAACCCCGGATGGCCTCATGCAGCGCCGCCGTCGTCTCGTCGGTGAGGTCCTTGGTGCTCCGGACCGACTCGCCGATGGCCGGATGCTGCGCGCGCAGGAAGTCGCGCAGGCCGTTGTTGAACTCGTCGACCCTGTCGACCTCGATGTCGTCCAAGTAGCCCTGCGTGGCGGCGAAGATGACGGCTACCTGATCCTCGATGGGCCAAGGGGCATACTGGGGCTGGTTCAGGCTCGCCACGAGCCGCTCGCCGCGATTCAGCGACTTCTGGGTCTCGGGGTCGAGCTCGGAGCCGAACTTGGCGAAGGCCTCCAGCTCACGGAACTGCGAGAGGTCGAGGCGCAGACGGCCGGCCACCTTCTTCATGGCCTTGATCTGAGCGTTGCCACCCACCCGCGAGACCGAGATACCGACGTTGATGGCCGGCCGGATACCCGAGTAGAAGAGGCTCGACTCCAGGAAGATCTGGCCGTCGGTGATGGAGATCACGTTGGTGGGGATGTAGGCGGACACGTCGCCGGCCTGTGTCTCGATGATCGGCAAGGCGGTGAGCGAGCCTCCGCCTTCTTTGTCCGACAGCTTGCATGCCCGCTCGAGCAGGCGGCTGTGGAGATAGAAGACGTCGCCCGGGAAGGCCTCGCGGCCCGGCGGGCGGCGCAGCAACAGCGACATCTGCCGGTAGGCGTCGGCCTGCTTGGAAAGGTCGTCGTAGATACAGAGAGCGGCCTTGCCCTGGTAGGTGAAGTACTCACCCATGGCGCAGCCGGTGTAGGGGGCGATATAACGCAACGGGGCGGCTTCGGAAGCCGAGGCAAGCACGACTATGGTGTAATCCATGGCGCCGTGCTCTTCGAGCCGGGCCACCACCTGGCGTACGGTCGAGCCCTTCTGGCCGATGGCGACGTAGACGCAGACTACGTCCTGGCCCTTCTGGTTGATGATCGTGTCGATCGCGATGGCGGTCTTGCCCGTGCCGCGGTCGCCGATGATGAGCTCGCGCTGTCCGCGACCGATGGGGATCATCGAGTCGATGGCCTTGAGCCCCGTCTGTAGAGGCTCCTTGACTGGCTGCCGCCGGATGACGCCCGGGGCCTTGAACTCGACCGGCCGGTACTCGGTGGCCTCGATCGGGCCTTTATCGTCGAGCGGCATGCCGAGCGGGTTCACGACCCGCCCGATCATGGCCTCGCCCACGGGCACCTGCATGATGCGCCCCGTGCGCTTGACCTGATCGCCCTCCTTGATGAGCTTGTCCTCTCCGAAGAGCACGGCTCCGATGCTGTCCTCTTCGAGGTTCAGCGCCAGGCCGGTCACCCCGTGGGGCAGGTCGAGCATCTCGGAGGCGACGGCATTGTCGAGGCCATGAATGCGGGCGATACCATCGCCCACCATCACGACCGTGCCGACCTCTTGCAGGTCGACTTCGGCCTCATAGTCCTTGATCTGGGACTTGAGGACTGCGGTTATCTCCTCAGGACGCAGCTTCAACTGAACCCTCCAACCGTACTGTGGGGCTGACCAGACGGGCGCGCAGCTGTTCCAGCTGATGCCGGATGCTCACGTCCGCGATGCGATCTCCTACGCGGAGCTTGAGGCCGCCGACGATGGACTCGTCGACCACCACCTTGAGCTCCACTCGTTTCTTGAGGGAGGCCTCCATGCTCTCCCGGACCTGATCCTGCACCGGCTCGGGGACGGGGACGGCGGTCGTCATCTCCACCTTGACCACCCCGGCCTCGGCCTCGACCCGCTGCACGAACAGGCCATAGGCCTCCTCGATGACGGACTCCCGGCTCTTGTCGATGAGCACCTGCAGGAAATTGCGCATCAGCACTTCGCCGCCCTCGGTGAGCGAGAGCACGACCCGTTTCTTCTGCTCCGCCGGCATCTCCTCGTCGAAGAAGACGCTTCGCAGGCCCGAAGCCCCGTCGAGGGCGCCGAGGAATGCCGTGAGGTCCCGCCGGACCTGCTCCACCCGACCCGTCTCGGAGGCGGCCTCGTAGAGCGCCCGGGAGTAGACGCGCGCTACCGCGGTATCGCTCATAGCCGACCCTCGAGGCTGTCGAGGAACGTCACCGCCGCCAGGGCGCGATGGGCGAGCGCGACCGAGGACGCCGCATCGCGCCGGCCGGTGCGCTCTGGTGGCCTAGGCTTCATTCTGAGACGGCCCCCCCTCAATTCTCGCTGACCTTGCTGAGGTCGACCTCAGCCAAGGCGTCCTGGATCAGGCGCAGGTGATCCGCGTCGGACAGGGACTTCTTCGTGACCTTCTCGGCGGCGGCTATGGTAAGGCTCGCCACTTCTTCCTTGATCTGCTGCAGCGCCTGGCGCGTCTCGCGCTGGATCTGCTCGCGCGAGCGTTCGAGGGTGCGCTCAGACTGCAAGCGCGCTTCTTCCAGAATCTCGCTCTTGGTGGCCTCGCCCACCTTGCGCGACCGTTCGAGGATCTCCTCGGCTTCCTGCTTAGCCGTCGCCAGCTGCTTCTTGTAGTCGGCGAGAAGGTCCCGGGCCTCGTCCCGAAGGCGCTCGGCCTCGGTGATGGAGTCGTGGATCTCGTCCTGCCGCTTCTTCTGCATGGCCATCAGCGGGCCATACGCGAAATAGTACAGCGCCGTCATCAAGACGAGGAAGGTTACGACCGACCAGATGAACAGTCCTGGGGATACTTCAAAGATCTTCATGCTGGGCTCAAGCTCTCCTCGCGTCGTGGTCGCGCTGGGGGCCCACCGGGCCCCCAGCGCCCCCGGTCCTTGTCGCTAGGCGACGAGGGCCAGGATGATTGCGATGACGAAAGCGTACAGGGCCAGGGCTTCGGCCAGGGCAACACCGATGATCATGGTGGTACGGATCTCGCCCACCGCTTCCGGCTGACGCGCGATGGCGTCGGTCGTGCGGCCGGTCATGTAGCCGATGCCGATGCCCGGGCCCAGGGTGGCGATACCCATGCCG
>JAJZQZ010000066.1 GCA_021802965.1 Actinomycetes bacterium | reverse complement strand
AATGGATCTGGTACTTGCTGGCCATCGCCGGAAAGGTTCATCATGGACGGCACAATTCCTTCACACAACCCGGAAAGTATTTGCGGGGGCGACCACTAGCAGTCAATCCGCGCGGTCACTCGGCGCCAGTCGGGGTAGAATCTGCCGGGACACAACGGCTGTCGACCGGCCCCCGAAAGGAGCCAGCAATGTCCGAGCAACCTACCGTCAAG
The DNA here is from genome assembly GCA_021802965.1 of Actinomycetes bacterium. Taxonomy (GTDB): domain Bacteria; phylum Actinomycetota; class Thermoleophilia; order RBG-16-64-13; family RBG-16-64-13; genus JAJZQZ01. The sequence continues at coordinate 14,860 of JAJZQZ010000066.1, read as the reverse complement.
TTGTACGCCCTCAGCACCTGCGGCCACTGCAAGAACACCAAGCGGCTGCTGGACGAGCTGGGCGTAGAGTACGCCGCGACCGAGGTCGATCTCACCACAGGCGAGGAACGCAAGGCCGTCGTGGAAGAAGTGCGGCAGTACAACCCCGGCCTGACCTTCCCCACCCTGCTGATCGGCGAGGTGGTCATCATCGGCTACAAGGAGCAGGAGATACGAGGGGCGTTGGGCAAGTGAACGAGTCGAGCGCGGGAGCGGGCGGCGCCGAAAACTACAGCCCGGAGGTAGTCCACCTGTACGAACGGCTCAAATCGGTCAACGAGAAGCGCGGGTACTTCTTCAATCCCGACCTCCCCATGACCATGGACTTGATCGCCGGATTGATCACGAACAAGGAGCGCTACGGTTACATGTGCTGTCCCTGCCGGCTGGCGGCCAACGACCGCGAGGCCGACAGGGACATCATCTGCCCCTGCGACTACCGCACCCCTGACGTGGAGGAATACGGCGCCTGCTACTGCGCCCTCTACGTCTCCCAGGAATGGATAGACGGCGCCATCCCGCACCTCACCGTGCCCGAACGGCGTCCGCCGGAGAAGCAGGGCTGGTAGAAGCTCGGGGCCGGTTCGAGCGGGCGGGGCGGCCCCTCGGCCCAGAAACGGAGCGACCCGCCGCGGGCGGGTCGCCACAGCCCTAGCAGGCGGCCGGGCGCCTACGCTCCGGCCATCATCTCCTCGAACGCCCAGTCGAGCCACGGGAACGCAGCCTCGAGGTCGGAGGTCTCGATCGTGGCCCCGCCCCAGAGCCGTAGGCCCGCCGGCGCGTCCCGGTAAGAGCCCACATCGTATGCGGCGTTCTCGCCGTCCAGCAGGCTCACGATCTTCTTGATCCCGGCCGCCTGCTGCTCCGCGGGCCGCGCCGCGAACGTGGGGTCGACCACTTTCAGGCACATCGACGTGCACGACCGGGTCGCGGGGACCTGGGCCAGGAAGTCGACCCACGGGGCCCCCTCCACCCAGCGGGCGACCGCGGCCAGGTTGGCCTCGCTCCGAGCGATCAGGCCCGGCAGCCCGCCGACGCTCTCGGCCCACTTGAGGCCGTCCAGAGCGTCCTCGACGCACAACATCGACGGGGTGTTGATCGTGTCTCCCTCGAAGATGGCCTCGTTCAGCTTGCCGCCCTTGGTCATCCGAAAGATCTTGGGCATGGGCCAAGCCGGCTGATAGGTCTCGAGGCGCTCGACCGCGCGAGTGCTCAGGATCAAGATCCCGTGGCCGCCTTCCCCGCCGAGCACCTTCTGCCACGAGTACGTGACCACGTCGAGCTTATCCCACGGCATGTCCATCGCGTAGACGGCCGAGGTGGCGTCGCAGATGGTCAGGCCCTCGCGGTCGGGGGCGATCCAGTCGCCGTTCGGCAGGCGGACACCCGAGGTGGTGCCGTTCCACGTGAAGACGACGTCGTGACTGAAGTCGGGCGCAGAAAGGTCGGGCAGAAGCCCGTAGTCGGCTTTCATCACTCGCGCGTCGCTCAGCTTCAACTGCTTCACGATGTCGGTGACCCAACCCTCGCCGAAGCTCTCCCAGGCCATGGCGTCCACGGGCCGCGCGCCCAGGAGCGACCACAGGGCCATCTCGACGGCGCCCGTGTCCGAAGCGGGCACGATGCCCAGCCGGTAGCCCTCGGGCACCCGCAGCACGGCCTTCGAGCGGTCGATGACCTCCTTCAGGCGCGCCTTGCCGACCTTCGCCCGATGAGAACGCCCCACCAACGCGGAGCCAAGGCAGTCGACGGTCCAGCCCGGGCGCTTGGAGCAGGGCCCGGAGGAAAAGTTTGGATTGACCGGCCGTGCAGTCGGCTTCATGAGTCCTCCCCTGCTTGTTGTCGGGTCACCTTAGAACGGCGGAGACGATGCGTCAACTGGACAGCGTCCCAAACGGGCGCTCAGCCAACGGCCTGCGGATGAGCCAGCACGCATGGATCTTGGGATTGCGCGCGAAGTCCGGCGGGATGGTCCGGCGGGTGATGTCGGTGACCGAGAGGTCGGCCAGCGACTCCTGATCGAACCGGAAGCGGCGGAAATTCGTCGAGAAGAGAAGGGTGCCCTCCGGAGCAAGCGTGCGCATGGCCGTGCGTATGAGTGCGACGTGGTCCCTCTGGATGTCCAAGACGGAACCCGGGGCCCGCTTGGAGTTGGAGAACGTGGGCGGGTCGAGGAAGACGACGTCGTGCGAGTGGGCCGCCTCCTCCTCGAGCCAGGCCATGACGTCGGCCTGGACGAGGCTGTGCGCCGCACCGGGAGAGAAGCCGTTCAGCTCCATGTTGCGTCGGGCCCAGTCGAGGTATGTGGGCGACAGGTCGACCGTCGTGGTGGCGGCGGCGCCGGCGGCCGCCGCCCGCACGGTGGCTGTGCCCGTATACCCGAAGAGGTTCAGGAAGCGCTTGCCGACCGCCCACTCCGCCAGCAACGCGCGGGTGATGCGATGGTCGAGAAAGAGACCGGTGTCGAGATAGTCGGTGAGGTTGACCAGGAAGCGGCATCCCGCCTCGGAGACCTCGTGGTATCGCCCGGTGGAGTCCTGCCGCTCGTACTGGGCGGCGCCCCTCTGGCGCCGCCGCACCTTAAGGAACACGTGGTCACCCGGCACGCCGAGCACCTCGGGGATGACCTCGAGAGCCTCGGCGAGGTGGTGCGCCGCCCGCTCCGGTTCGATGGTAGCGGGCGCCTCATACTCCTGCACGTGCACCCACTCCTCGTAGATGTCCACTGCCAGGTTGTACTCGGGGAGGTCGGCGTCGTAGACCCTGTAGCACGAGACTTCCTGACGGCGGGCCCAGCGCCTGAAGTGCCGCAGGTCTTTGCGCAGACGGTCGGCGAACATGCCGGCCCCCGCGCCCCGCGCTCGCGCGTCGCCGGCCGGCCCGGGCGGGGCCGGCGTACTCGGGGGCGGCTTTGCCGCGCTTCGCGCTTCCCGAGGCGGAGCGTGCCCCTCGCGCTCCCGTCGGCCTCGCTCCTCCCCGATCAGGAAGAGATAGAGCTTCACGGGCAGCGCCCCGTTGTACAGGCTGTAGCTGCGCTGGGCGCGTAGCCCCGTGGCCCACGCCAACTCGGCTTCTGCCGTCAGCAGGCCGAACTTCCAACCGGGGAACCCGTTGCGCAACCCCTCTCCCAGGCCGACGTAGAGCCCGCGTACCGACTCCACGGTGCCCAGGCGCTCGCCGTAGGGAGGGTTGGCCACGACCAGGCCGGGACATCCGGCAGGCAAGGAGCCGGCCGGCCAAGGCGGGGCCAGCCTCTCCAGGCCGAACCGCTCGACTCTGACCACCTCCGCCAGCCCGGCGCGGCCCGCATTGCCACGCGCCAGGGCCACCGCCCGGGGGTCGGAATCGTAGCCCACGACCGGTCGCACCCCCTTCATCCCCGCGCGCCGCCGTTGCTGTGCCTCCGCGATCAGGCGTCCCCAGAGGTCCGGATCGTGCTTCAGCCACCCGAGGAAGCCGAAGTAGGATCGCAAGAGTCCGGGCGCGGCGTCGCCGCTGATCAAAGCCGCTTCGATGAGCAACGTGCCGGAGCCGCACACCGGGTCCAGCAAGGCCCCGCCGCACGCCGCGATCTCGGGCCACCCCGACCGCAGCAGGACGGCGGCGGCGAGGTTCTCCTTCAGGGGAGCCTCCACCTGTTCTCCCTCCCGCCGGTACCCGCGGCGGTGGAGGCTCTCGCCGGAAAGATCGATCGCGAGTGTCGCCTGCCCGCGGTCGAGCAGAACGTCCACGCGCACGTCGGGACGGCGCACGTCGACCGAGGGACGGACCCCGGATCGCTCCCGAAACTGGCCGACGATGGCATCCTTCACGCGCAACGCCAGATAGTGCGTGTTCACCGAGGACGCGCCCCGTACCGCCGCACTCACCGCCAGTGTGCCCTCCGGGCGAAGGTGCTCCGCCCAGTCGACGTCGAGAGCCCCCTCGTACAGCTGATCCGGATCCGCGGCGGGGAAGCTGCCTAGGCTCAAGAACACCCGCGCCGCGAGGCGCGACCAGAGGCATACCCGGTAGGCCGTCTCGAGCTCGCCTCGGAAGGAGCAGCCCGCTCGGGTCTCCTTCACATCGACGGCGCCGAGGGCCCTCAGCTCGTCAGAGAGAAGGCCCTCGAGACCACGGGGCGCGCTGGCAAAGAGATCGTTCATCCCCCGGAGGGTACCATCCTGAGCGCCTCGCGGCGCCCGCCCAGCCGCGACCGCCGGTCATCGCCACAGGCGCGCTCATCCGGACGGGACGCCCGATATGTGGCAGACCTCGCACCTCGGATGATCGTCCACGCCGTGGATCTTGCTGACCGTGTGGCAGCCCCCGCCCTGGGCGCAGCCAGGTGCGGACGCCCCGTGACACTGAGAGCAGGCGGTGTGTCGCGTGATGACGTGGGCGTCGTGAAGCTCGGTTCCCGGTCCAGCGATGTCGTGGCAGCCGGCGCAGGCCGTGTACGGTTCGCGCATCGGCCCGCCGTGACCTTCGTCACAATCGGGGCAACTCGGGGCAAACTCGCCCCAGCGGTCGGACGGGAACGGACGCAAGCGCACCGGACGATCTCGACTCCCACAAGCCTCGAAGGCCTGGATACACTGCGACATGGCGTTGTCTGCGGCGAAAGCAGCCGAGCTTGTCTGAATCGGCTGCGTCATCTCCTAGTACAGATGCCCGGCCGCCAATGAAGTAGCGATCAGGGCACGCTCGACGAGCTGACGGGGCTACTGTGGCTACTGTCGGGCCGAGATGAACGCCGCTTTCGGCTTGCTTCGTCCCGGTCTCGCGCTTGACGCTGTAACGGCCTACTATGGGACCAGGGCAAAACCGTTGTGAAGGGGGGGATGCATGCGGTCGTCGAGCGACATAGGTCCTCTGTCCACCCGGGGTGTCAAGAGCCGGGTTCTCGCCGTGGCGCTCGCCCTCATTGTTGTCGCGCTGCTTTTCGCTGTCGTCGCCGGTACGGGATACGCCGTTCCTCCTCTGCCGGGGATGACCCAAGGCTGGACCCAGGTGGTCTCAAACGGCTTCACCGATCCCAACAACACCTCTGCGCCGTTCGTCGCTAGGTTCAAGGGTTACCTGTACCTAAGTACGATCGCCAACGAAGCCGGCACGATGTACTCGGGTAGCAGCAAGGCTGGTGGTGATATCTGGCGGACGAAGGACGGCGTCACGTGGGAGCAAGTGGGTACGGCCGGCCTGGGCAATCCGCATAACTCGACGTTCCGCCTCGTGGTCTTCAAGGAGAAGCTCTATGCAATCTCGGACAATCTGAACGACCACGGCATCGAGATCTGGGTGACCTCCGATGGGACGGAGCTCACCCAGATCGAAAAAGGCGGCTTTGGCGGAGACAAGGACAGCAGTTCAGCGGACCCCTTCGTCTTTCAAGACCGGCTGATAGTCCCGGTCGCCAACACCAGGACGGGTGCGCAGATCTGGGTATCTGAGGATGGCGAGACCTTCCGGCAGGTAGTCAACGCAGGCCTGGGTGACCCGAACAACACCGGGATCTCGGTCTTCGATCCCCAGGACCTGGGGCCGATCTTCCTGGGCAAGCTGTATGTGGGCGTGACCAACCCCTCCACAGGTGGGGAGATCTGGCGCACGGCGGATGGCGTGGAGTGGGAACGGGTGGCGGATGAAGGACTGGGCAAGAGCGCAAACACAGACTTCACTCCCGGGCTCGTCTATCACGACCAGCTCTACGTGGTCAGCGTGACTGGAGGCGGCCTGGAGAGACTTGAGGGCTTTGATATCTTCCGCACCAACAACGGAACGACCTGGGAGAAGGTGGTCAGTGACGGCTTCAACGTCGGCCCCGAACGCAACATCGTAGGATGGCTGACCGAGTTCAAAGGGGAGCTTTACTTGGCCGGTCAGACCATGGACCCCCGAATACTCATCCCGACCAAGCCCTCAGAGCGTATCTCCCCGAAAGGCTTCCAACTGTACACGTCCTCAGACGGGGCGAACTGGACCCAGGTGGGCAAGGATGGCTTTGGCGCCGACAGCAGCTTGTGGGCCAACATGATGGTGCTTGATGGCTCGGCTTATCTCGCAGTCTACGACTATCACGAGGGCAACCAGTTGTGGAAGTCCACGGATGGGAAGGATTGGGAGCTGATTTTCCGACAGCCGAACCCCAGCTGGTTCGACGAGGGCAGCGGGCCCGTCGATTTCCAGGGCCACCTCCTCTGGGTGGACAGCGACCTCAAGCGGGGCGTCGAGATATGGCGGACGGATGAGCAGGTCGTCGCCGTGGAGACGACCACGACCGCGTCCGCGGGAACCACAGAGAGCACAAGCGGCGCAGGATCGACTCTGACGACCCAGGCGACTGGGGGCTCTACTGGCTCGACCGGGGCAGCGGGTCAGACGGAGCCAACCGAGGCCGGCGGGCTCTCCGGCGGCTGGCTAGCTCTGATCATTGCCTTGGGGGTGGTGGCTGTGGCGGCTACAGGAGTAGCCGCCTACGCGTTGGGGACATCACGGGGTCATGCCTCCGGCGGGCAAGTGCGGTCCGTCGTCACACACCCGGCTTCACCCGGGTTCTGTTCCGGCTGCGGATCGCCTCTCAATCCAGACGCGCCCTTCTGCCAGGGGTGCGGGAAGAGACTCTAGCATCCTGCTCTGGAGCCCGGTCGCCGAGGCTCGGTCTTGGCCTCTCTATGGGCCTCTTGGTGACATCTTGGTGACGAACTCGACCTCAACAGACGGACGGACCGGACGCAAACGCGTCAGCCAGCATCGCGGAAAGGACGACGGCCACTGCCAGGATCTTCAAGGACGCCCAGCGTCTCGAACCCGGATATCCCCCCACGACCCATCCCCCCGTCCCGTTTGCACGCCATGGCCTCAGTCGAGGCGACCCGCAAGCTCAAAGTACGGGCACGCTCCGTTTGTGACAAGGTCAAAAGACGGAACATGAGTAAACTCTCATGGTCGGCTAGAATCTAGCGACGCGACCCTATCTCTGAGGAGCCCTCGTGGACGCCATGGACGCCTTCATACGTGACGACCGGATGATCGAGCATTTCGGCATGCAGGTGGAGGCAGTCGAGGATGGATACGTGCGCGTCGCGGCGACGGTCCGCGAGGACTTCCTGAACTCGCACGGCGTCGCTCACGGAGCCCTCATCTTCGCCATCATCGACGTCGCGTTCGCTATCGTTGTGAACGCTGTGGTCGACGCGATGGGCGTGCAGTGGAGTTTCAACATCCTGCGTGCGGCGAAACCTGGAGACCGGGTGACAGGCGAGTGCCGACTGATCCACCGCGGATCCCGGCTTCAGGTGGTGGAATACGAAGCCCGGGACCAAGCCGGGGCCCTCCTGGCGAAAGGCCAGGCAACCGCCATGTCGGTGAAGTCGGGCGCAGCCGATTCGCAGCGACGGCGCGCGTCCGAGGGCTAGGAGGCTGACGGTGCCCGGAGGACTTCCTCTCCCGGATCCCCCCCGGAACTCTTGTGCGCCATCTCGTCCGAGCTGGGCAAGGCCGCTTCGACGTAAATGCGCCTCACCTCGGGGAAGCGAGTTCGGATCGCCTCCTCCAGCCTGTCGATGGCCGTGGCCGCCGACCGTGCGGAGAGCCCCTCGCCGAAGACTACCTTCAGGTTGAGTAGGACCTCGCGGGGACCCATGTGCAAGGTGAGGACCCGGGTCACCTCGTCGATCTCGGGTTCTAGCAGGGCGAGTGCGGTGATGCCGGCAACGACCTCCTCACCCGCGCTTTCTCCCACGAGCAGCCCGCGACTCTCCACGACGAGCAGGATCGCGACGGCGGCCAGGAGCAGCCCGATGGCCACCGACGCCGCCCCGTCGAGACGCGGTTCCTCGAACACGTGACCCAGTAGCACGCCTACGAAGGCCAGGAAGAGGCCGGCGAGGGCCGCGCTATCCTCCAGGACGACCGTAAACAGGGAGGGATCCTTGCTCTGCCGGATCGCGCCCAGAGGGCTCATGTTGCCGCGCGACTTGCTGAACTCGCGCCAGGCCACGGTGAACGAGATCGACTCGAAGACCACTGCGAACGCGAGAACCACGTAGTTCCATGTGGGATCTTCCAGAGGGCTGGGGTGGAGGATGTGCGTCGCGCCCTCGTACACAGACATCCCGCCCCCGACCGCGAAGATGAGAACGGCTACGATCAGGGTCCAGAAGTAGAGCTCCTTTCCGTGCCCGAACGGGTGCTCCGGATCGGCGGGGCGGCGAGCGGCCCGCATGCCGAACAGCAGGAGGAGGCCGTTGCCCGTGTCCACGACGGAGTGGATGCCCTCGGAGAGCATGGCCGAGCTGCCCGTGACAGCGGCAGCGGCGAACTTGGTGACGGCGATGGCCAGGTTGCCCAGGACCGCGGCGACGACCGCTTTCTTGGAAGATTCGCCTCCTGACACTCGACCTCGTTTCGTATACTGATAGTAGGGTGATTGCGACACAGGTTACCCTAGTTACAGGGCTCGAAGCGCGGGAACCAGCGCTGCACCGCCACACGTCGCACAGATGCCCGCGACGAGACCCGGGTGCGTACGCGACCCGAAAAGACAGGGAGGCCGACATGGGCAGGAGCAGACTCTTAGCGGCCTTCGCGGTCGCGGCCGTACCCGTATACTTCCTTACTGCGTGGATAGGTCTCCAGTCCGTCGACCAACCCCACAGAGTGGATCCTGGCCAGACCTTCACCGCCACCGTCGAGGCGCTGGTCTATCTCGACGGCGGACCGGTGCCCCTCGACATGCCTCCCGCCTCCGATCTGGTCACGCTCCGGCTCGGCGTGCTGGCTCCGACGGACTGGGCGGTCGACGCCATGAGATGGAAGGCCGGCGGGGCGACAGGAGTACTTCAGCCTGCCCCTGACGAAACGGACGTGTACCAGGTGTACTACGCGGCGCCCCCAGGCTACGCATGGCGCGCGTTCCGCGGGGGCGATCGAGCCGCCGCCGGAGGAGAGACGCTCCGATTCGGCGTGGATCTGAAGGCGGGGGCAGCGGTTGGCCTCCACAAGGTGGTCTACATGACCTGGAACCAGCCTCCCTACATGGGTGAGAAGCCCGGCGGCACCCCACCCCCCTCTTCCGCGCCTTCAGCCGCGCCTTCAACCGATGTGTATCCGTGGCCCTACCCTAACCCGAGCGTGATCGAGACCACCGTCGCCGTGGGCGACGTGGGACCGGCTCCTCAGGTCGTCGCCTTCGAACCCGCCGATGGAGCCGCCGACGTCGCGCGGACGACCGACGTCCGCATCACGTTCGATCGAGACATGGATCTGGCCTCTCTCCGCGACGGCGGTGTGCGACTCTTCGGCGGACCGGTGTGGTACCGAGAAGACCGCCCCGCATGGCACACGGGCACGCCCCTCGACCCCGACTTCGTACCTCCGCCCTGGGGGCCTTCTCCCGTGCCGATGCAGGTCTTCTACAACTCGGCCACGAAAACCGCGGTGATCGATCCCCTCGAGCCACTCCTCGGCCACACGGTCTATACCGTTCTGGTCACCGATCAGGCGAAAGCGACCGACGGCGTGCCTGTGGACCAGGTCCGGACCGCCTCGTTCCTGACCGAACCGGGTCCGGAGCCGCCTTTCTTCAGCGACGTACCGCCCGACCACCGCTTCCGTGTCGCCATCGAGACCCTGTACCGAGCGGGGATAGTCGGCGGGTTCCCGGACGGCACGTTCCGTCCCGACGACTCGGTGACCCGCGCCCAGATGTCCAAGATGCTCGTGCTCCTGTTGGGCATCCACACCCCGGAGCCCGATCCCGTGCCGCCTTTCACCGATCTGCCTCCGAGGAGCGGCGACCCGGCTCTCGACTATATAAGCGAAGCCACCCGTGCGGGCATCACCGAGGGCTTCGATGACGGCACCTTCCGCCCCGATGACACCGTCACGCGCATCCAGTTGACGCGCATGATCGTGCGCGCGTCGCAGGCCTGGCTGTCGGCGCCCGGTCCCGGATACAGCGCGGGCTTCGCCGATGTCGCCCCGGCCGACCAGAGCTTCGTCGACTGGGCATTCTACAACGATCTCGTCGATGGCAAGGCGCCCGGCCGCTTCGATCCCTGGTCGACGGCGACCCGCGGACACGCCGGCCGCATCCTCTACGGCGTCTGGCAACGGATGAACGGTGGTGTGCCCGTGCCCGCCAACGAGCCGACGGGCATCGCCGGCATGGTCACGCTTGGACCTCTGAGCCCCGTGGAGATCCCGGGAGTCCCCAACAGTCGCCCCTACGAAGCCACGATCGTGATCAAGACCGAGGACGGGGCGTACGAGGTGGCCCGAGTGCGCTCGGGACCGGACGGAAGCTTCAAGGCGGCGCTCGATCCGGGCATCTACCTCGTCGAACCGCAACCGGGCACGAATCGACTGCCCTACGCCCCGCCCCAGGTGGTCAAGGTCGAGGACGGAGCCTACACCCGGATCTCGATCGCCTACGACACCGGGATACGCTAGGAGGCTGCTAGCGACCGTCTTCGTGGCGGCCGATCCACTCCAACAACCCTTCCTGCCAGTCGCATGCGAGGAGGCCCTCGCGAAGAGCCAGTTCCGCGGCCTCCCGCTCGCAGTCCGCCACTGCATCCTCGACAGCCAGGGCATGACCGACCACGGGCCGCAGCACCTCCCACGGAAGATAGCCTCCGCGGTGTATGACACGCGCATCCAGGATGATCGTGGGAAGTGACCGAGCGGCGGCGCCTTGGGGCTCGTCCCACTTCACCGTCAGGCGCTCACCGAATTCCTCTTTCAGCCCGGCGATGGTACGCAGACGGAAGGTGCGCCTGTCGAGCCATGAGCAGCCCTCGGAGGACGTTTCTTCGATGATCTCGAGCAGCATCGGCCATCTCCTCCGGCAACCACGGCGGCCCCGGCGACCCGCCCGGCAGGCGGTTGCAGAGGTGACCCTTCGCCGCCAGGGCGCGGTCCGGGGGCCGAGGCTCCGCTTCTTCAACAGCCTCTAGTCTATACCCATATCAAGGTCATCTCGAGGGCCGAAGAGCCCCGGGCGTGGTAAGCTACTACGCTGTTCGAAGCATTGTCCGCCCCCCGGCCGGGAAGCCCTCGCTGCCCGGCCGTGTTGCAGGAGGAAACCGACTCACGATGGCAACTCTCGGCATCGACATCGGCTGCATCAGTCTCAAGTTGGCCCTGATCGGCGAGGGTGCCGAGGGAAAGGTCATCGCCCAAGCGGCCGGCGACACCGAACTCTTCTTCGACCCGGGCCACACCCCCGAAGCCGGGGGCCTGCCTGGGAACAGAAGCCTTCTGGTCACGAGCTACCGGCGCATCAACGGCAATCCGGTCGAGGCCGCCCGGGAGATGCTGAGCGAGGTACTCGGGGCCTTGCCTGAGGATCTCGTCACGGGCATCCGCGTCACGGGGTCGGGGGGCAAGCTCCTCTCCCACAGCTTGGGAGCCACACCGGAGAACGAGTTCAAGGCCATAGCCCGCGCGGTAGGGGCCCTCTACCCCGACGTCACCACGATCTTCGAGATGGGCGGCGAGACCTCCAAGCTCATCCAACTCGAAGCCGACCCCGAGACCGGCCGAGTGGGCATCGCCGACTACCAGACCAACGGAGACTGCGCCGCCGGCACAGGTTCCTTCATGGACCAGCAGGCCAACCGCCTGCTCTACAAGATCGAGGACGTGGGCGACATCGTCTGCGGCGCGGGCAAAGCCGCGTCGGTCGCCGGGCGATGCTCGGTGTTCGCCAAGTCCGACATGATCCACGCCCAGCAGAAGGGTTACCAGCCGCCTGAGGTTCTGAAAGGTCTGTGCAACGCGGTCATCCGCAACTACAAGGGCACTATCGCCAAGGGCAAGACGGTCGGCTCCAAGGTCGCCTTCATCGGCGGAGTGGCCGCCAATCGGGGCGCCGTCCTCGCCCTCCTCGATGCCTTCGAGCTGTCCGAGGACCGCCTGCTGATACCCGAGTACTACGCCTGGATGGGGGCCATCGGGGCGGCGCTGCTCGAAGCCGACCAATCCGCCGGGGGCGAGCCGATGGTCATCGACCTCGCCGGATTGGGCTTGGGGCCGACGGGCGACGTCCCCACCGCCGAACCCCTGACCATGGACCGCGTCATCCTGCTGCGTGACCGCGTGCGCCCGTACGACTTTCCCGACGAGGGCGTCATAGACGCGTACCTGGGCGTGGACATAGGCTCCGTATCCACCAATCTGGTCGTGCTGGACCCGGCCGGCGAGGTCATGAAGGAGATCTACCTCAAGACAGACGGTCGCCCCGTCGAGGTGGTCAACAAGGGGCTGGCCGAGATCTGGAACGAGATGGGCCCCCGCCTGAACATCCGCGGAGTGGGCACGACGGGCTCGGGGCGCGAGCTGATAGGCGAGCTACTGGGGGCCGACACGGTCAACGACGAGATCACGGCTCACAAGACAGGGGCCACTTTCATCGGGCGAAAGCTGCTCGACCGGGTGCCCGACACCATCTTCGAGATCGGCGGGCAGGACTCCAAGTTCATCAGCCTGAAGGACGGCATCGTCGTCGACTTCGCCATGAACGAAGCCTGCGCCGCGGGCACGGGCAGCTTCCTCGAGGAGCAGGCCGAGAAGCTGGGGATAAACATCATCGGTGAGTTCGCCGAGCTTGCGCTCTCGTCGCCCGCGCCGGTCCGCCTGGGCGAGCGCTGCACGGTGTTCATGGAGCGCGACGTCAACTCGTACCAGCAGCGCGGCGCGGGCAAGCCCGACATCGTGGCCGGGCTGGCGTACTCCATCGCCTACAACTACCTGAACCGGCTGGTGGGCGGTCGCCACATCGGCGATACCATCTACTTCCAGGGCGGCACCGCCTACAACGACTCGGTCGCGGCGGCCTTCAGCCAGATCCTCGACAAGGAGATCATCGTCCCGCCCCACAACGGCGTCGTGGGCGCCATCGGGATGGGCCTGCTCGCCCGGGAGAAGATGCAGGCCATCGACACCGAGTCCCGCTTCCGGGGCTGGGACCTCGAGCAGGTCGACTACAAGATCCGGGAGTTCACCTGCCGCGGCTGCACCAACGAGTGCGACATACGGCAGTTCACCATCGGCGACGAGAAGACCTACTGGGGCGACAAGTGCTCCGACCGGTACCGCAAGCGGGCGAAGGTCGACAAGAAGGCCATCATCCCCGACCTCGTTGCCGAGCGCGAACGGCTGCTCTTCGCTGCCCTCACCGCCGGAGCGCCGACAACCGGTGGTCATGCGGAGAAGGGCGACAGCATCGACCTGTCCGAGGCCGTGCGGAGCGGAGACTCGGCGCCTCGAGGCACCATGGGCATCCCGCGGGCGATGTACACCTACGAGCGCCTGCCCTTCTTCGCCACATTCTTCATGGAGTGTGGGTTCGACGTGCTGGTCTCGCCGGAGAGCGACAAGCGCATACGCGAGGCGGGCGTCGACCAATCGGTCTCGGAGCCGTGCTATCCCATCCGCGTCGCCCACGGTCACGTGTCCGATCTCTTCGAACGGGGCGCCGACCGGGTGTTCCTGCCCAATCTGCTGAACGAGGAGACCGACCACCCCGAGCTCGAATCCCACGCCTGCCCCTGGGGGCAGACCCTGCCCTGGGTGGTGCGGGCCGCCCCCAGCCTCGAGCGGTACAGCGAACGCATCTTGGCCCCCACCCTGCACTTCCGCCGGGGCGCGGAGAGCGTGAAGGCGGCGCTGGGCGTCGCGATGAGGCCGCTGGGGGTGCGACGCCGTGAGGTCGACGCGGCCGTAGACAAGGCGTACGTGGCGCAGATGGAGTTCCGTTCCGCCATGGTCACCGCGGGCCTCGACGCGATGGCTGTGCTCGAAGAGCAGAACGAGCTCGGCATCGTGCTCATCGGGCGGCCGTACAACATGTACGACTCGGGCATCAACATGGACATCCCCGCCAAACTGCGCACCTACTACGGCGTGAACGTCATCCCCATGGACTTCCTGCCCCTCTGGTCGGTGGAGACCCGGGACGTCGTACCCAACATGTTCTGGAACTATGGGCGGAAGATCCTGCAGGCGGCCAAGGTGGTGGCGGCCCATCCGAACCTGCACATCATCTACATGACCAACTTCAAGTGCGGTCCGGACTCATACATCAAGCACTTCGTCCGCAAGGCGACGGGCGATCAGCCCTTCCTGACGCTGCAATTCGACGAGCACACCAACGATGCCGGCGCTATGACCCGCTGCGAGGCGTACCTCGACAGCAAGGGGTTCCTGCGCTGGTGGGTGCGCGAGCGCTCTGAGGGCACACCGGCCGAGCGGCCCGCGCGGGTGCCCGGGAACTGAGGGAGACCTTCGTGAGCACCACCGACACCGCCCCCAAGAGCAACGGCCACGGCAGCAACCACGAGGCTGAGGAAGCCCTCCGCCGCCTCCCCCGCCCCCTCAGCGCCCGAAGCGCCGAGTCGAGCCCGATGGCAGGCACCGACATCGACCTCACCGGCCGGGCCTTGTACCTTCCGCGGATGCCATACGGCGGATCCCGCCTGCTGGCCGCCGCGCTTCAGAGCATCGGTATCGACGCCCGGGTGACCCCCGAATCCGACGCCCGCACGCTGGAGCTTGGAGCCAAATACACCTCCGGGGACGAGTGCTACCCCCAGAAGGTGGTCATGGGCGACCTCATGAAGCTTCTCGAGGACGAGCGGATCGACCCCAAGAAGCTCGCGTTCATGATCCCCACGGCCAACGGCCCCTGCAGGTTCGGGCAATACGCGCCGCTTCAACGGGTGGTGCTGGACGAGACCGGCCTGCAGGACGTCGTGATCCTCTCGCTCACCTCCGCCGACGGCTACGCGGGCATCGGCGAACACGCCCAGGAGCTGATCCGCACCGCATGGAGAGC